>JAPLKS010000017.1:0-300000 GCA_026387915.1 Gemmatimonadota bacterium | reverse complement strand
ATGATGCGAAAGCGGGTCAAGATTCTGCACGACCCCTACGGCGTGGTCGGCATTATCTCGCCGTGGAACTACCCGTTCATGCTGGCGACGGTCGAAATTTTCCCCGCCCTCGTCACGGGCAACACCGTGCTCCTCAAGCCGAGCGAGTTCACCCCGTCGTGCGGCGCGATGATCGGCACGCTCTTCGCCGAGGCCGGCGTGCCGGCCGACGTGCTGACGGTGCTACAGGGCGATGGCTCCACTGGCGCCGCACTGTCTGGCGCGCCGGTCGACAAGATTTTCTTTACCGGCAGTGTGGCGACTGGGCGCAAAGTGGCGTCCGCCTGCGGCAACCGACTGGTGCCCTGCTCGCTCGAACTCGGCGGTAGCGACGCCGCGATCGTGCTTGCCGACGCCAATGTGGCGCACGCCGCGCGCGGCATTCTCTGGGGCCGATTTAGCAACGCGGGCCAAACGTGCGTGGCGCCAAAGCGTGTGTTTGCCCACGCCGACGTGTACGACGAACTCGTGTCGGAGATGTCGCGGATTGTCGGCGCGCTGCGGGTGGGTGCCGGTTCGTCGGTGGACACCGATGTCGTGGCGGTCATTCGCCCGTCATCGGTCACGACGCTCACCGAGCAGCGCGACGATGCCATCGCGCGCGGTAGTCGCGTTGCCGCGAGTGCCGCAGCACCGGTGGGATCCACGGGCAGCTACTTCGCCCCCACGGTTCTGGTGGACGTGCCGGCCGACGCGAAGGTGCTGACCGAAGAAACGTTTGGTCCGCTGCTTCCCGTGGTAAAGGTTCGCGACGACAACGAAGCCGTGGCTCGCGCCAATGCGAGTAATTTTGGATTGTCGGCGAGCGTGTGGAGCCGGAACACCGCACATGCCGCCGCCGTGGCCGCGCGCATCGAAACCGGCAGCGTGACGCTCAACGACGCGATTGTTTCGCCTGGTATGGTAGAAGTGCCGCACGGCGGCGTGAAGTCGAGTGGCATCGGTCGCACGCACGGCATAGCGGGGCTGGAAGAGTGCGTACGTCCCAAGGCCGTGATTGCCGATCAGTTCACCGGCTGGCGACAGGCGTGGTGGTTTGGCTACTCGCGCGAGCATGCAGACGGGCTCGACGCCTTTGTGCGCCTCGCCCACAGCAAGAGCGTACTCGAACGACTCGCCGCCATTCCCGCTGTGGTCCGGCTGTTGTTTTCGCCGCGACGCCCCCTGTAACCGGAGAACGCATCGTGGCTGGCGTTGTGCAAACTCTGGATCTCACGCTCGGTTTCATTCGCGGCGGTTTTTTTGTCGTCGCACTCGTGCTCGCCGGTGTGTGCGCGCTCGACTGGCTCGTGCGCGCCCGCAAGGTGAATCAGTTCAGTGCGCTCGCACGGTTCATGCGCGGCACGGTGGACCCGCTTATCGCTCCTATCGAAGCACGCGTGGTGCGCGCGGGCGGGGTCCCGCAGGCCACACCGTGGTGGGCGCTGGTCTTCGTGATCCTCGCCGGCATCGTGCTCATTTCGCTGCTCGAGTTCATCCGCAACCAAGTCGCGTTCCTGTTGTTCTCCATCGACAGCGGACCACGCGGTATCTACCGCGTGCTGGTGGCGTGGTCGTTTGCGATTCTGCAGCTCGCGCTCATTGTGCGCGTGATTCTCTCGTGGGTGCGTGTGCGCCCAGGGCACTGGATCGTGCGCTGGAGCTACAATCTGAGCGAGCCGCTTCTGCGTCCGCTCCGCCGCCTCATTCCGCCACTCGGCATGATGGACATCACGCCGATCATTGGCTATCTGCTGCTGAACCTGCTGCAGAGTTTCTTCCTGCGACTGTGGTAGCGCAGGCGCCGTCATGCTGACGGTGACGCCGCGCGGGGACGCCGTGCGTTTTGCCGTGCGCGTGCAACCCAAGGCCAGCCGAGTGGGCGTGGATGGGTTGTACGGCGACGCGCTGAAGGTGCGCGTGCATGCACCACCTGTGGACGGCGCCGCGAACGCCGCGGTGATCGAGGTGATTGCCGACGCGCTGGGCGTGCCCAAGCGCGCGGTCCGCATTGTGAGTGGCGACAGCTCACGATCGAAAGTGGTGGAGGTGGACGGCGTGAGCGTGGCGCAGGTGCGGGCGCTGGAATGAGCGCGGCCGTGCATCGGAAGAAACGCCAAGCGGGGCGACGGCAGATGCCGTCGCCCCGCTTGGTTTACGCTCTGCTCCGCTCAACTACGTGCTGCGTCCTGCGTCCTGCGTCCTGCGTGCTACGCCTTGCCCACGCGCCGCATGTACAGCCACGCGGCACCCAATGAGACGCTGGTGCTGATGACCATAACGGCGACGGAGTCTCTGATCCGCGTATTCCCACTCAGCGACATCAGCCCATACACTGCGAGAAAATTCCAGACCGCCGAAAACACGAACTCCGATACCTTCGCCAACTTGGGCATCGCACGTCCTCCGAGATTTAGATGGCAAAAAACTGAAAAAGACTCGCCCCGACTGCTACCAAGGCCGCAACCGCGCCCTTCAACTGCCACGGAATCGGCAGTCCCTGCATGGCGCGAAGCGCCGCCGCGGCGCCACCGGCGTCAGCACTCACAAAACGGGCAAAGCGGTTCCAGTCGCTGCGCGGATCTGCCATCACATTCATCGCGAGCGCATCGCCACCCACCGAACCCCAGTAGCCGGAACTCCCCGCCGCCACCGACGCCGCCGCATACACAAGCTCCGCGCTCTCAAGCGAACCGGCCGCATTCACGGCGCGATTGATGGCGCCATCCATGTCACTCGGCGAACCTGCACTGCCGATTTCATTCGCCATCCGCTCCACAATGCTGATGGCTGCGGCTTCATCGTCGAACGTCGCCGAGCTGAACGGCGCGACGTCCGCCGCCACGGAGCGGGCCGTCGCCGCGCTCGCAAACAGCGCCATCGGCTGCGCGATCGCGCGGCACTGCGCCGTCCGGGGCGCAATGTCGCTCGCCATGAAGAACGCGCGCTCCTGCGATGCCTCAAAGCCGCCGTGTTGCGCCGTGGCGGCAAGATTGCCCTTGATCACCGCTAACACCCAGTTGCAGTCATGGCGCATCGCCTGCGCGGCAACAGGATCGGACGCTTTCACTGCGGCGTACTTCTGCAGCGCGAGATTCAACAACCGGTTGTGCTCCTGCCCTACCCACCGCGACCGCGACGGAATGCGGCGCCACACCGTGGGATCTTCGTTGGCCACTACGTCGGCGCTGCGCGGACCAATAATGGACGAGAGATCTGGCGTCGGCGCGGGACCGACCGGACTCGCGGGCGAACGCGTATCGCTGCACGCCACAACAGTCGCGGCGGTCAACACGGCGACAACAACGCCGACAATGGCAAAGCGTTTGGTATTCATGGCAATGGTTCTCCCTTGCTGCTGGATGGAGGCCGCCCGTGGCGGCCCCTCCGTTACCAGCAGTGGGCGACGGCAGCGTCGTACATCGCGTGCGCCAGCATCGGGGCGAGCAACGAGCGATCGCCGAATGCCAACGAACCGAAGACGAGCCCCGCCGCGAACCGCGCGGCGATGAGCGACCACCCCAGGGCGGGCCTGGTGATGCCCCCGTGCGCGAGAGCGAATGTCAGCGACACAACCACCAACGTCACGCCCGCGCGCACGCGGACGCGCCCGACCAGCTCCGCGACCGCCGCACTGACGGTCTCCGTGAGCAGTCCCCGGAATGCGAGCTCCTCGGTCAGGGCCGGCAGGAGCGCGGTGAGCATCAGCCATTGGGCACGCGCGCCGTCGATCAGGGGCGTCGCCGAGCTGGTGCGAGCGGACAGTAGAACCACGAGGGGGACGCCGGCGAGGACGAAGCGCACAGCACCCCGCATCCACGCACGGGAGTTCGCCATGTGCATCGGCCAGCCCGCACTGCGGCGCACGCACCAAGCGGCGGCCTGCACCACCGCGACAAATGCAGCAGCGCACAGCAGTTGCAACGTCGCGGAATTCGCCGAATGAAGCTGGTTTGCAAGCGATCGAATGATGTACGGAGCCACCACCACAAGCGGCACCACCAGCGCGCCACCCATCAGAACCGGCGCCCGCACACCGAACCTCTCTCGCACCTCCCGCTGCACTCGCCACTCCCCACGACCATCGGCACGCTCGCACATGACGCGCATCCCCCCGTTTCACTCGGCGGGATCGCAGACCCATTCCGAGCACGGACGGGAGGATAGTGCGAACTGGGGCGCGGCGCGGCATCGAATACACGCTGGCCGAATCTGAACGTTGCCGTCACACCAACGTCACTCGCGCACGAGTCGGCAGGCCGCCAACTGCGCGAGGCTCGTTACTTGGCGCCGCCTCGACCGCGGCCGCCACGACGGCGCCGACGTTTTGCAGGAGCCGCAGCGGCTGCGGGCGCCTTCACGACCGGCTTTGCCGGCGTACGCGCGCCAACAGTCCGAATCGGTTTGCGCGGTGGGAGCGGCTCCGCATCGCTGTAGGGAGACGGCTCCCCGTACGGCGACTCCCCGCCATCATGCGGCTGCGCACCAAAGAGCTCCTTCGCCGACTTCTTGCGCGGGCGCTTCGCTGGCTTTGGGGTCGGCAATACAACTTCGTCCCCAACCATCGGCCGGAGAATATCGAGAATGCCGTCGCTCAGATGCTGCCCGTACATAAAGAGGTGCCGCGCACGCGCCCGTCCGCCGAGTACCCAGGCGAGGAAGGATTTGTCGGCTTTGGCGGTGTTGCACGTTTTGCAGGCGAGCACAAGGTTGTCGCGCCGATCATATGCCGACTGGCCTCGGCGCGGCGTCACGTGGTCGAGCGTCAGTGTGAGCGCAGGGAAAGTGCGGCCACAGTACGCGCACACCGGACCATGCGAGTGGAGCAACCACTCGCGCGTTTCGGCGTAGGCCGCGCGCCCCGTGGGGACCGACGTGTGTTCGATGCGGGGTTTTCCGCCGCCACCGCCGGAGCGCCGGCGGCGTTTCTGAGGAGTCGCCATTAAATGAACAATACTGGGTTGGGCTTTCCGCCGCGAACAGTCGGCCCTTCGCACCACGGAGAGTACCGAGGAGCGGGAGCACGCATTCGGCGGTAAGTTTCTCGCAACTGCCGGACTCGTGCCATTCGCACGCCAGAGAATCCCGCGCTGTCGCTCCCGCCATCATTCGGAGATTGTCGTATGCGTCGTCGTCTTGAGCTCCACGCGCTTTCGCTTGTTGCGCTCGCCACGCTCACCGCAACCGCTGCCGCGCAGACGCCACGCACGGAACGCTGGCGGTGGCTCGACTCAAGCACCGCCACGAGTAACGACCCGCGCCGCGTTCCGATGCCGCCCGGTTACTACGCCCCCACCGGCAGCATCGTCCTCACCGGCGGTCGCCTCTGGGACGGCACCGGCGCTCCGGCCCGGAATGCGACGGTCGTAATCACCGGCAACCAGATTGCCGCCATCCTTCCGCCCGGTAGCACCAACTGGCCCAAGGACGCACGCGTCATCGACGTCGCTGGCAAAACCGTCATGCCGGGGCTCATCGACCTCCACACGCACATCGATTATCGCAACCCAGGCAACTCCGATGCGCAAGCCTTCAGCTTGGCCGACGGCGCGTTGCGCGGCGTCGAGCGGCTGCGATACTACATCGAAGGGGGCATCACCACCATTCGCGACACGGGCTCCGATCGCGAAACCCCCTTTGTGCTCAAGCAGTGGATCACCGAAGGGCGGCTCGCCGGACCACGCATTTTTGCGGCGGGCTCACTGATCGTTGGCCGCGGCGGTCATGGCGGCGAAGTCGAGATTGACGGCGCGCGCGCCCTCCCGAGCGTGCGCGAAGCATCCGGAGCCGATGCGTGGCGCGACGCCGTACGCGATCAGGTGCGCAAAGGCGCCGATTTCATCAAAGTGGCAAGCCACTTCTCCGACGAAGAAATCCGCGCCGCCGTCACCGAAGCGCACGAACTCGGCGTGAAGATCATCGCCGACGCCGAGACGTTCTACATCGAGCGGGCCGTCCGCGCGGGCGTCGACATGATCGAACACCCGCTCCCCCGCACCGACGAAACGATCAAGCTGATGGCAGAGCGCAAAGTGGCCTCAGACCCAACGCTCATCCCGTACTCGATCATCTTCCGCCTGAGCGGTGGCTACTTCGGCTCCACCAGCCGCCGCTTCACATTCTCTGACTCCGCAAACTTTACGCTCGTCAAGAAGATGAAGGACGCGGGCATTACGCTCGGCATCGGCACCGACCTCGTCTCCGACTGGTATCGCTACCTCCCGTGGCCCTATCACGAGGAGATGCGCCAGTTCGTCCGGCTCGGTTACACCGTGCCCGAAGTCCTCGGCATTGCCACGCGCGTGAACGCGCAGTTGCTCGACATGGGCGACAAACTCGGCACCCTCGAACGCGGCAAACTCGCCGACGTGCTCGTGGTGGCTGGCCGTCCTGATGTGGTGTTGGATGACATCGCGAATGTAGACCTCGTCATTCGCGATGGGCGCCTGCAGGTGCAGCGCGGGCAAATCGTGGTGCCGCGACATGAACCGGTGCCGCCGCCGAAGGCTGGGGGCAAGGAACCGAAGGTTCCGTAACGTGCGGTAACCACGTCCGAGGGTGGCGATAACGAATCGTGGCGCCGAAATACTGACGGGTTAGCGAACCGCGTAGCGACTGGTCGGGAGTTGCACGCCCCATTGAGGCGAGTAGCTTCAGAGTACATGCTCCGACGCTCCCGTTCGCATCGCGTCTTTAGCACGCTGTTGAGCGCATTCTTTGCGCTGTTCAGCGCGATGCCGAGCGCGTGGCGTCCCTGCCCAATGCACGGCGCCGCCCATACGGCAGGGCAGGCAGTGAATGCTAATCACACGGCGAGCATGCCCTGTGATCACGAAATGGGGGCGGGATCAGCAAAGGCGCCGATGCCTACGCGCCCAGGGACGCCAATGCCGGCGCACCCCTGCGACTGTCCCACGAACTGTTGCGGTGCGCCGACCGTGGCGCTCCTCAGTGTGATCGGCCTGCTGCCAACGCCGCCGGTCCGCGACGCGGACGCGACGAGCATCGAGTCCGCACCACGCCGTGCACCGTCGCGCGATCGGCTGCTCCCCTTTGCGAACGGCCCACCCGCCGCGCTCGCCGACTGACGCCTCGCGTCAGTCCACCGTACTGCTCATCGGTCACGTAACGAAGCGGTGCCTGCGCTTGGCATACGCCGTTTCCGTGACAGCACACCTCTCACAACGCTCGGCGGCGCGTGGCGCGGCCGACGGTTAATCCGGTGTCGCATATATGAATCGTTCGTCCGTAGCACGCGGGCCGACGCGACGGAGACTTTTCCGGCGTAGCGGCGCCGTGCTCTGCACGCTGCTCACCGTTGCGTGCGCGCCAGCGGGTGGCGGCGTGACAATTGAGCAGGCGGTGCTCGTACTACCGATCGGCGGCGCGCCGGCGGCCGTGTACTTCACGGCGCACAACCGGGGCGCCGCCCCTGATACGATCCTCGGCGTCGCGGTCGACGTTGCCAGCCAGACCACGATGCACACGCAGCAACAACACCGCATGCCGTCCAGCGGCGGATCGCTTGCACTCATGACCCCTGTCGAAGCGGTGCCGATTGCCTCGGGGGAAGCGCTTCGCTTTTCCCCCGGCGGGTTTCATGCCATGGTCGAAAACTTTCGTCGGCCGATCGTGCGAGGCGACACCGTGCGGGCAACGGTGCGACTCTCCGGCGGGCGGGCGACGTTCTCCGTTGCGCACGTCGTGACCTACGACGATCTCGACAGTGCGCTTGCCCCCACTTCCACGGCTCAACCCATGCGAGCCGCCTTCGCTCGCGCGTTCGCCGCCGTGAGCGGTCGAACACGGAACACCGCTCCGGCTCCATCCGTCGCGGAGGGACGCACGCTGTATTTGGCAAACGGATGCGCCACCTGCCACGGCCCCACAGGCCAGGGCGACGGCCCTATTGGCAAAACACTCGACCCTCAACCGCGCAATTTTCGTGACAGCGCTGCATTCAAGAATGGAACCGACCCTGCTGCCGTTGCCCACACGATTGCCGTGGGCATCGCACAAGGCGGAGCCATGCCGCTCTTCGCACACCTCACCAACGACGAGCGACTCTCGCTCGCGCTGTATGTGACGTCGCTGCGCCATACGACCTACGAAAGGAAATCCCAACCATGATGCCGACCGCCCGCCTCTTCCACGTCGCGCTCCTTAGCGCTACCGTCGCGCTCGCGAGTAGCGCTGCGCCCGCCATCACCAATGCCCTCCTCGCCCAGAACACCGCCATCACCGCCCACGATGCGTGGGCGCGCGAAGCCGCCGCAGGTCGCACAGTGACGGCCGTCTTTGTCACCGTCGAGAACAGTGGCGCGACACGCCGTTCCATCGTGAGCGGAAAGACCGATGTGGCCGACACCCTCGAACTCCACGAGATGAAAGCCAACGGCTCCATGATGCAAATGTCACCGGTCAAATCGATCGACGTCCCCGCACACGGCAAAGTGGAACTCAAGCCAGGGAGCCTGCACATCATGCTCTTCGGCCTCAAGAAGCCACTCACGACGGGTGACACCGTGAAGATGACGCTTACGCTTGATGACGGCACCAAGCTTTCCGTCGCGGCGCCGGTGCGAAAGATGGAAGGGATGAAGTGAGTCGCCGCACGCGGTGGTGGTGGGTGACGCTGGCCCCACTCCTCCTCGTCGTCGCATGGGTCGCCGTGTCGCGACTGGGCCAACCGGCCCAGTCGCTTCCGGTGCAGTCCACGGGCGGCGACTTCACGCTCACCGACCACAACAGCACGCCGTTCGCGTTAACATCGCTCCGCGGCAAGGTGGTGCTCATCTTCTTTGGGTACAGCCTCTGCCCCGACGTCTGCCCCACGACACTCTCCAAGCTGTCGTCCGTCGTTCGCCGGCTCGGCGATGAGCGCACGAAGATCACAACGCTCTACATCACCGTCGATCCCGAGCGCGACACACCCGAAGTCCTCAAGGTGGACCTCGCCAGCTTCGACCTCGACGCGGTGGGGCTGACGGGCTCGCGCGCCGACATCGATCGTGTGCTTAAAATGTATGGCGCCAGTTATGAAATCGTCCCGAAACCGGAATCCGCCGCACGGTACTCGGTGACGCACACCACCACCCTGTACGCACTCGACACAAAAGGACGGGTGCGACTCCAGTTCCGCTACGAGGCCAGCGTCGACGAGATCGTCGCCGGCCTCAAGGCCATTCTTGCGGCGGAACCGTAAGCATGCCGCACCGCGCTATTCGAAGCGCAGTGCGCCAACACCCACTCAGACTGCCGCAGTCTCCACCACGCGCCCATCAAAAAGCCGCACCTCACGGTCCGCGTGCTCGGCATACCGCACGTCGTGCGTCACCATGCAAATGGTGGAGCCGTTCGCGTGCAATTCGCGCAACAAGGTCATCACCGACTCGCCATTGCGCGAATCCAAGTTGCCGGTGGGCTCGTCGGCGAGCAGAATGGCCGGATCGCCCGCCACGGCGCGCGCCACCGCCACGCGCTGCTGCTGACCGCCGCTCAGTTGCCCAGGAAAATGCTTGGCGCGATGCGACATCTCCACCCGCGCCAACGCCGCGGCCACGCGATCCTTCCGTTCGCTCTCGGGCATGTCGCGGTACGTCAACGGCAGCTCCACATTCTCGGCGACGGTGAGATCGCCAATCAAATTGAACGCCTGAAAAATAAATCCGATCTGCCGATTCCGTACGCGGGCTCGCTCCAGCGGCGTCAGTCGCGCGACGCGCTCGCCGGCGAGCGTGTACTCGCCGCCCGTCGGCGTGTCGAGCAAGCCGAGGATTGAGAGCAAGGTGGTCTTGCCGCAGCCAGACGGCCCGCTGATGGCAACGTATTCCCCCTTCGCAATCTCGAAGTTCACGTCCGCCAGCGCATGCGTTTCGAGTTCGTCAGTCAGAAACACCTTTTGGATTCCCTCAAGGCGAATCAGGGTGGAGCCTGGGGTCGATGCCATCGTCTAGTTCCGTTGAAGGTCAGGACTACTTGAGGCGCAGACGAGCCGCATTCGCGTACTGCGACATGTCGGATACGATGATTTTGTCTCCCACCTCGAGCCCGCGAATGATCTCGATAACGTTTACCGAGCTTCGCCCCAGCTCCACCGACACGCGCACGGCCGCCCTGCCGCCGTCCACCAACTTGAAGAGCGAGGCCGTGCCAGCGCCTGTGCCAAAGGACGGACGGCCGCTGTACATGACGTTGGTGAGTTTCTCGATCACAATGGTGCCATCCACACTCAAATCGGGCACGGCGCCTTTTGGCAATGCACCGTCCAGCGACACATCCACCGTCACGGTGCCATTCTGCGCGGACGGATCTTTGCGCGTCACATGCCCGGCCACAATGCCATTGCGCGTGTCCACGCTCGCCTTCTGGCCGATAGCCACATCCTTGGCCTGCCCCTCAGGAATGCGCAAGACGGCTTTCAGCGTGCCAGGTTGCACCACTTTCGCGAGCGTCGCGCCTGCCGGCACCCACTGCCCGAGTTGTAACGTGAGATCTTGCAGCACGCCGCCCTCAGGCGCCCGTACCATCAATGACCGCAACCGCTCCTGCTGATTGTCCGCAATCGCACGGAGCTGCACCACCTGACTCGCCTGCGTCGCGATCTGCGAATCGATGGCCTGCTCCATCAGCTTCAACCGCGACTGCTCCACCCGGAGGCGCGTCGTGTATTCCTCGGCGAGCGCGGTGCGGTTGGCGAGTTCAAAACTCGACACCAGCTTGCGCTTGGACAGCGAGTCGGCAGCCATCGCTTCCTGTGTCGCACTCACATATTGCGTGTGCGTGGTGGCCACCACGCCCTGCTGCGAGAGGAGTTGCCCGCGCAGATTGGTCTTTAAATTCAGCAACTCAATCTGCGCTTGCCGCACCTGCTGCTCGGCTTGCATCGTTTGAATCTGCAAGTCGGGGTTGCTCAACTCGAGCAACAATTCCCCAGTGCCCACATGCTTGCCACTCTCGCTCGCGAGCCGTTCCACACGTGCGCTCGCCTGCGCTGTGATCCAGCGAATGTGCTCCGGCACCAGCGTGCCGGGGCCACGCACGTCGCGCACCACGTCGCCTTTGCGTACGCTGTCAATCAGCACCGCCGAGCGGTCCACGCTCTGCGAGGCGGGGCCGAGGCGCATCAGCCACACGCTGACAAGCACAAGCGCAACGACACCAGCCGCGATCAACCGGTTGCGGCGTGTCTTGCTAGGCGGAGTTCGAGCGATGTCCATCTTAGAGAAGAGAGCGTTTCATAACCTCGAACCCGCACGCAGGCTGCGTCGAGAGACGCATTCGGTCGCGACGACGGGAGTACCGAACTCGCTGCGCGCCCGGCATCAGCTACTGCCGCGTGACGCTGTACGTTGCGCCGGGAGGGGCTCCGTTGGGTCGTTGACCTAACGCGGTCGCACGGCCACCGCCTGCGCGCGAGCGCCTCGAAGCCAGCCGGTGACAGACGCGCGGGTTATGTGTACATTCCGCCGTGATGCGGTCCCGGAGCCTCCTCCAGCGTGTGCTGTTCTTGGCGCTTGCCATCGTGCAGATGGGAGCGCCCGCGCTGGCGTCCGTGGCCGACGCCTCTCTTGCGGCGCGGACGACTGACGTCGCGTTCCGGACGCACGTCGAAGATCACACGCATCCTCGGTGCGCGGCGACGCATGCCGACGACTGCGTGCTGTGCCAGCTCCTGTCGCATGGCGCGGCGACACCGGGCGAAGCTCCCGCGCCGCGAGTCCCCCGTCGCGCTCTGCTCCTCGGCTCGACGCAAGACTGTGTCGCCTTCGCAGGGCCGCGCGCACGCGCGGCCGAACAGCCCCGGGCCCCGCCGACCCTGGCCTGAGCACCGCCGGATCGCGAGCCATGGCGCTCGCCACTGGCCCCTCGCAGCTCGTCCCTGACACCTCGCGGTCACGCGGAGGTCGGTCGGGCGTGCTGTCCACGCATCTCCGACTATTCGCGAGCCGACCGGCGCCGCAGTTGCGCCTCGGCCTCTCCACTATCGCATCGAGGATTCTCCCGTGAACCTCCGTCACTCCATTCGGGCACTGCTGCCCCTTGTCCTCCTAGTGCTCACGTCCACCGTTGCCCGCGCCTCCGCCCATTCGGCGCCCGGCGCTCCGATGGCCGACCTGCACGGAACTGTCACTGACAGCGCGTCGGGCTCACCCATCGGGTCGGCCGAGATCGCGGTGACGCGTGACGGCCGCGTGGTGGCCGCTACGCAATCCGACGCCTTCGGTCGATTCCTCGTACACAACCTCGCCGACGGGACCTACAAGCTCGTCGTGCACTTCATCGGGTTCCGTCCCGCGGAACGGACGGTCGTCGTTCGCGGCGGCACCACACCGCGCCTTTCCATCGCACTCACGGCAGCCGTGGTGACGCTATCCGCCGTGCAGATCAGCGCGCAGGCGCCGATAGCGGTGGATACGCGCACCGGCGACCAGACGTACACCGAGGAACGCGCCCACGAGGCCCCCACGACGTCGTCGTCGCAGATCATCCAGCAGTCGGTGGCGGGCGCGGTACGCGCGCCTTCGGGCGAGGTGCACATCCGCGGGCAACATGCCGAGTACACGTACTACGTGGATGGCGTGCCGGTGCCGAGCGGCATCTCGGGGAGTCTCAACGAACTGTTCGACCCGAAGATCGTGAACAACATCAAGTTCAAGACGGGCGGGTGGGACGCCGAGTACGGCAACAAGAACGCCGCCGTGATCGACGTCACGACGCGCGTGCCGTCGGGTGGGTTCCACCTGAACGCGTCAGCGTTCGACGGCGCCTTCAACACGAACGGCCAGTCGCTGAGCGCGAGCACCAACAGCGGCAAGGTCGGATTCTTCGCGTCGTTCTCGCGGCAGGGCACCGATATGCGCAAGGAACCGGTGGCGTTCGACACCGTGTCGTTCAAGCCGTACAACTTCCACAACCACGGCGAGGACCTCTTCGGCTTCGCCAAGCTGCAGATCAGCGCGTCGAACACCGACCTCGTGAATCTCGAGGCGAACTGGTCGCGCACGAAGTTCCAGGTGCCGTTCGACACGGCGGGCGGCGTGAGCGCCGACGACAACCAGGAAGACATGAACGCCTTCGTGAACCTGGGCTGGCGGCACCGGTTCGGCGACGTGACGGCCAAGGATGCCGACGAGGCGAAGGGCGGCGAGCTGTTCGCCGGGCTCTTCCACCGGACCGGGAGCCTGAAGTTCGTTCCTGGATTGGCTGACGACCCGCAGTTCTCGTTCTATCCCGATCCCACGGTGTACAGCCTCCGAGAGAACCGTTCGTTCACGACGGACGGGCTGAAGCTCGACTACAGCTACCGGCCGGACCACGAGTTTGAGTTCAAGACCGGCGTGCTCGCGCAGTTCACGAACGGATCGGAGTCGTTTTCCACCTTCACGCCGGCGGGCAAGGACGGTCCGGCGTCGAACTCGGCGCTCAACGGCAGCGACATCGGCGGCTACGCGCAGATCGCCTGGTCGCTCACCGAGCAACTCGAGTTGCGCGCCGGCGCGCGCTACGACGCGCACACGGCGCCGTTCGCAGGGACGCAGTCGCAGCTCAGCCCGCGTATAAAGCTCAACTACTATCTCGATCAGTCGAACACTTTCTACGCATACTACGGCCGGCTGTTCGTGCCGACGAACGTCGAGGACCTGCGCGCCATCACGAGTGTCGCGCAGGGGGGCGTCCCGGCGCTGCCGACCCTGCCGGAGCGCGACCACTTCTTCGAGGCTGGCCTCATCCATCGGTTCCCGCAGGGCGTCGTGGCGAAGCTCTCGGGCTACCACAAGGAGAGCTCGCCGGGCATCGACGACAACACGGTCCCGGGCTCGGCGATTGTGACGTCGGTGAACATCGAGCAGGTGCGCATCGACGGGCTCGAGGCGGTGCTGGAGGTGCATCCCGAGGACTCGCCGCTCTCGGCGAACCTCAACGTCGCGATCTCGCACGCCTACGGAAGCGGCACGATCACAGGCGGTTTCTTCCCTGACGCGCCTCCGAAGGGCTATTTCGACCTCGACCACGACCAGCGCCTCTCGGTCCTCGGCAACGTGGCGTACACGGAGGGGAGGTATTTTGTGAGCGCGACGGGGATCTACGGGAGCGGGCTCACGAACGGCGTCGCGCCCAGTGATTGCGCTTGCACGTACGGGCGCGGGTTGTTCGACTTCAACTCGGGCATCAAAGTGAAGCCGAACTTCGTCGTGAATGCGAGCGCGGGGCTCACGTTCGTCGTCGGCGAGACAACAGTGAGGCCGGAGGTGTACGTCGACAACCTGTTCGACTCACACTATTTGTTGAAGGGGACGTTCTTCAGTGGGGCGTCGGTGGGGCGGCCGCGGAGCGTGCAGTTGCGAGTGAACGTGGGCATCTGATCGGAATGCAGGTCGTGGCGGCGCGGCGCCCCTGTCGCGCCGCCACGAGCATCCGCAGCGAGAGTCGTGCAGAAGTAACCCGTGCGTCGTCAGTAGGATATGAAACCTCTTCTCGACGATGCGCTGTGGGCGGTCGTAGAGCCGTTGTTGCCCAAGGAACGGAAGCCGGGCAAGGCGGGCGGACGACCGCGCGTGAGCAACAAGCAAGTCTTCACCGGTATTCTCTTCGTGCTGCGCACCGGGCTGCCGTGGCAGTTGCTCCCGCTGGAAATGGGGTGCGGGAGTGGGTCGACGTGCTGGCGGCGGTTTCGGAGTTGGACGAAGCGCGGGATTTGGCGACGACTCCATGCGCTGCTGTTGCAGGAGTTGGCGTGGGCGGACGAGATCGACTGGGACCGCGTGGCCATCGACAGCTCGACGGTGGCGGCGAAAAGGGGGGCAACATCACCGGCCCGAACCCGACGGACAAGGGCCGTCCGGGCTGCAAACGCCATCTTGTGGTCGACGCCAAAGGCGTTCCCCTCGCGGTCCGCCTGACCAAGGCGAACGTCAACGATTGCCAGTTGTTCGAGGAAATGCTGGAAGCGATTCCCGCCCTGAAACGTCGCGGCCCCGGTCGACCGCGCCACCGTCCGGGCAAGGCCCATGCGGACAAGGGCTACGACTTCCGGAAGTGTCGGGACGCGTGCCGGACGCGCGGCATCAAGCACCGCATCGCTCGTCGGGGCATCGAGTCGAGGGAGCGCCTAGGTCGGCATCGCTGGGTCGTCGAGCGCACTTTTGCGTGGCTCAATCGGCAACGGCGCCTCATCTTGCGCTACGACCGCTGGGCCTCGCACTACTCGGGCTTCCTGCATCTCGGCTGCGCGCTCATCTGCTGGTACTACGTCGCGAAGTTATGAAATGCGCTCTTAGTCCGACCGAAGAGTGATGGCGGGGTCAACCGCCGCAGCGCGACGAGCAGGCACGTATGTCGCGGCGGCGGCCACACCAATGAGCACGAGCGGTACCAATACGAACGTCAGCGGATCGAGCGCACTGCCACCGTAGAGAATGCTCCCGAGCAGTCGCGATGCGCCTAACGCGCCAACAAGACCAATCGCAGTGCCAATCAATACAAGCGTGAGACCCTGCCGCATCACCAGCCGAATCACATCCGCCGGCGACGCGCCGATGGCCATGCGAATCCCAATCTCTCGCGTCCGCTGCGACACCGAGTATGCCATCACGCCGTACATGCCAACAGAGGCCAGGAGCAGCCCGAGCACGCCGAACACGCCGAGCGCCGCGCCGGTGACGCGTGCGGGAAGCATGGTGTAGCCGAGGTGCCGATCCATAGAACGAATGTCGCTCAAGGGAAGATTCGCGTCGAGCGCGGTTACTTCATTGCGGAGCGTCGCGATCATTGAATTCGGCTCGCCGACCGTGCGTAGCACGACTGTCATATGCGATGACCAACTCTGCGCCTGCGCGAACCACATGAACTCCGTCGGGGCCTCGCCGAGGCTCCGGTAGCGCCCCGTGGGCACCACGCCGATGACCGTGTAGTCGCGCCTGCCGTTGTGCACGGTGCGCCCTAACGCGTCTTGGCCTGGCCAAAAGCGATCGGCAAATCGCTGGTTCACCACGAGGGCGTGCACCGCGTTGCTGTCATCCTGCGGGGTAAACTCCCGCCCCTTGGTCAACGGAATCCCCATCGTGCGGAAATAGCCGGGACTCACAGCAGACGTCGCGATCGACATCCCTTCACCCTTGGCCGGCACGTAGCCGGGGATCTCGACACCACGCGTGTCGTTCGACGTTCCGAGCGGCATGACATCGGCCATTCCCACCGAGCGAATCGCGGGATTTGCCGCGAGCCGTTCGGTGAGCTGCCGGTAGAAAATTTCCGTGGCGGAGCGCGAGTACCCCTGTAACCCTGGGTCGAGATCGCCCAGCAACAGATTCCCGCCCTGAAATCCTTTGTCCACGCTCGTCGCGTTGCGGAGATTCGCGAGGAAGAGCCCTGAGCAGACAAGCAGCACCATCGAGAGCGCCATCTGCGCCACCACGAGCCCTCGCGTCATCCGAGAACGACCGCCGCCGGCGGGAGCCTCTCCCTTGAGTGCCGGAATGAGTTCGGGGCGCGTGGCCTGCAGCGCGGGTGCGAGACCAAACAGCACGCCGGTCAGCATCGTCACGGCGAGCGAAAAGGTCAGCACCAGCGGGCTCAGTCGAAAATCAGGACGAAAATCCGCATCGACGGGCAACGTGATGCCGTTGCCGAGGGTGATCGTTCCCCAGGCCAGCAACAAACCCGCCGCGCCCGCGACCACCGAAAAGAGCAGGCTCTCCACGAGCAACTGTCGCACCAACGCGCTACGCCGAGCGCCGAGCGCGAGACGAATGGCCATTTCACGGGCACGGTCGCGCGCACGCGCCAGAAACAGGTTCGCCACATTCACACACGCAATGAGGAGGAGCAGGAAAACGACAACCATCACGACCGCGCTCATCCCAACCTGTGCGTCGCGCATTGACGGATGAATCCCGGCGTCAACTTGCCGCACGAGAAGAATGTCACTCTTCTCATACTCCTCCGGAAACTCCGTGCGCAGGTCGCGGCTAATCGCACTCATGCGCGCGCGCCCCTGCGCCAACGAGATGCCGGGCCGCAACCGCGCAATTATGTTCATAAAATTATTGCCGCGGCTATCAAATTCGGCTGCAGGCTGCAGTTGTTTGAGCTGCATCAACGGCATCCAGAGCGCCGGCATGGCGAGCGGGAGCGGCCCGCGGAAGTCCGGTGGCGCAACACCAATAATCTCGGTACTCTGCCCGTTCACCAGCAATTTGCGTCCCACCACATTGGGATCGCCACCGAAAATCGATTGCCATCCGCCGTCGCTCAGCACCGCCACCGGATGGGCGCCACGTCCCTCATCCTCCGCTGGGACGAACGTGCGACCACGCACCGCATTCACGCCAAGCACCGAGAAAAAATCGGCTGACACGATCTGACCGAGCAGCCGCACCGGCCGCTCACCGGTCGAGACGTTCATGTAGCCGAAAGACCAAGCGGCCGTGCCCGCGAACACATCGGTGGCACGGCGGCGAACGTCCCAAAAGTGCAGGACGCTGTTGCTGCCGTACGGTTCGTTGGGCCAACTACGATACACTTGCACGAGTTCGCTGGCTTCCCGCGCGCCGGGGAGCGGGCGCAGGAGCAACGCTTCCACCGCCGAAAACACGGCCGCATTGAGCCCAATACCGAGCGCCAGCGTGAGCACAACAATGCCGGTAAAGAGCGGACTCTTCACCAGCATCCGTCGGGCGAACCGCAGATCTTGGCGCAGCGCCGACAGGGAAAAGAGGGCGCTCGTCTGGGAGTCAGGCATGGGTGGTGGCGGGGGAGAAGCCACGCACCGGAAGGTGTGTGGCGGGGCCAGCTTGGTACCAGTACGGTTGGACAGGGCAAACGGTGTCACTGTTTGAAGAGCCCCAGCTGACTCCAGATGCCTAGCGGCTTCCTGCCTCCCTCCTCGATGGCCCAGCACCCCCGAGTCGGATGTTGAGCACCAACACTCCACCGACCCCAAGGCACGCGCTCAGCAGTAGCCACGCGGCGGTGAACGAGTCGGTTTGACCACGCACCAGCCCGATCAGATACGGGCTCGCAAAGCCGCCGATATTGCCGATCGCATTAATCAAGGCAATGGCACCGGCAGCCGCGGTTCCACTAAGAAAAGCCGTCGGCAGAGTCCAGAAGGTACCGAGCGCGCCCCAAATCCCAATCGCGGCGAGCGAGATGGCGGCAAGCACCACCGTGGGCGTCGTTGCCACTGCACTGATCGCCATGCCGAGTGAACCGGCAAAGGCTGACAAGGCGATGTGCCATCGCCGCTCCCCGGTTTTATCCGAGTGTCGGGCAATAACCACCATGGCCACCGCTGCCGCGATATACGGAATCGCCGACAATACGCCGATCGCGGCATCTCCTCCTTGGGAGAACTGCCTGAGGAGCTGCGGCAGCCAAAAACCAATTCCGTAGATCCCCATGGTCAAGCAAAAGTACAGGAGACCGAGCAGGAACACGCGGGGCTCCAGCAATGCCTCGCGTAAGGTGAAATGGCGCGTGTTGTCTTTCGCCTCTCGCTCGGTCCTGAGTCGTTCGATGAGCCACGCTTTCTCCTCCGTCGTGAGCCACGTCGCTTCTGCTGGACCATTGGGCAGCACCCGCCACACGACGAACCCGAGCAGCACGGCCGGAAGCCCCTCAGCAAGGAAGAGCAACTGCCATCCCCTCAGTCCCAACGCACCGTCCATCGACAGGAGAAATCCTGAAATCGGCCCGCCAATGATTCCAGCCATGGCCGTCGACGTAATAAACAGCGCCATGGCCCGCGCACGCTCGGCGGCCGGAAACCAATAGGTCAGGTAGAGGATCATCCCTGGAAAAAAACCAGCCTCCGCAATTCCGAGCAGCAATCGGAGAGCATAGAAGCTCGCGGGGGTCGTGACGAACATCATGCCAGCAGAGATCACGCCCCAGGTGATCATGATACGCGCGATCCACGCCCTCGCTCCCACCCGCTCGAGGATCAGATTGCTCGGCACCTCGAGCAAGCTGTAGCCGAGGAAGAAGATCCCGGCGCCGAGCCCATAGACGGCCGGCGTAAACCCAAGGTCAGCGTTCATCCGGAGCGCCGCGAACCCGACGTTGATCCGGTCGAGGTACGAGACGACATACAGCAGGAACATGAAGGGAATCAGATGACGCCGAGCTTTGGCGGGGACGTGTTTCATTTAAGCTGATTGAGGTTTTAGACGGTATTCTGCGGCGTCGGATCGCCCTGCGCCAGTTACCGCAGTGTGTGGTCATCGCTCAGGGACCTGCATTTTGGTCCTGCGGCAGAGCGACTCGGGTTCGCCCGCCGCCTGCCCCCTTGCATCATCCGTTCATCCGGATATATTGATATAGACAATTGATTCGTGGCGATTTCGAGGCAACTTGCGGCCACGTTAAATATTCTGCTAAAGCGCCAGCCCGTGGCGCCTCATCGCACCGGGCATTTTTCGTCGGTATCCGCCATGTCGCTTCCGCTCAGCCAGCCGTTTCAGGTCTCCTTCGAGTTCTTCCCTCCCAAAACTGCGGAGATGGAAGAGAACCTCTGGCGCGCCGTCAAACGGCTTGAGCCACTCGCGCCACGCTTTGTGTCGGTCACCTACGGGGCGGGTGGCTCCACGCGCGAACGCACGCACAACACCGTGCACCGCATACTCAGCGAAACCACACTGCAGCCGGCCGCGCATCTCACCTGCGTGGGCGCCACGCGCGCCGAGTTGGACGAGGTCGCCGACGACTACTGGACGAGCGGCGTGCGCCACATTGTGGCGCTGCGCGGCGACCCGCCGGCCTCTTCTGAGCCGCACTATACGCCCACGCCGAACGGCTACGCCTACGCCTCAGACCTCGTGAGCGGACTCAAGGCGCGCCACGATTTTGAAATCAGCGTGGCCACCTTCCCCGAAGGGCACCCGGACTCCACCTCGCTCGATCGCGAGCTCGACAATCTCAAACGCAAAATCGACGCGGGTGCTACGCGTGCGATCACCCAGTTTTTCTTCGATAACTGGACCTATATCAAGTTTGTCGACCGCGCTCGCAAAGCGGGGATCACCGTGCCGATTGTGCCGGGGATTATGCCGGTCACGAACTTTGCCTCGATGCAGAAATTTGCGGCCAGCGCTGGCGCGAGTGTGCCGCGCGCCATGGCTACGCTGTTCGAAGGGCTCGAGCACGACACCGAAACGCGCAAACTGGTCGCCGCGACGTATGCGGCCGAACAGTGCCAACGGCTCGCCGACTCGGGCGTGACCGAGTTCCACTTCTACACGCTCAACCGCGCGGACCTGACGTACGCGCTGTGCCATATCCTTGGGCTGCGCCCAACGACACCCGACGTTAACGGTCAACCGTTAACGGTCAACCGTTAACCGTTCACGACAGTGAACGGGTGTTTGCCGACGACGCGTCGGCACAGCTGAGACGCAATGACCGCCTTCACACGCGCCACCCGCCTCGCCCTGCTCCCCGCCCTCGCGCAAGACCGTATCCTCTTGCTCGACGGCGCCATGGGCACCGAAGTCCAGAAACTCCGCCTTACCGAGGCCGACTATCGGGGCGCGCGCTTTGCCAACTGGCATCGCGAACTGCGCGGCAACAACGATCTCCTGCTCCTCACTCGCCCCGACGCCATCCGCGCCATTCACGCCTCGTATCTCGAAGCGGGCTCGGACATCATCGAAACGAGCACCTTCAACTCCACCACTATTTCCATGGCCGACTACGGCATGGAAGACATTGTCAGCGAGTTGAATGAGACGGGTGCACGCCTCGCACGCGCCGTCTGCGACGAGTTCGAAGCCCGCGACGGTCGGCCGCGCTACGTCGCAGGCATCCTTGGCCCGACCTCGCGCTCGGCGTCCATCTCCCCCAAGATCGAAGACGCGGGCTTCCGCAACGTCACCTGGGACGACCTCGTCACGGCGTACGACCAAGCGACGCGCGCCCTCCTTGCGGGCGGTGCCGACCTCTTGATGGTCGAGACCATCTTCGACACGCTCAACGCCAAGGCCGCACTCTTTGCCATTGAGCAAGTGTTCGACGCGCTCGGCGAACGTGTGCCCGTGATGATCAGCGGCACGATCACCGACGCGAGCGGACGCACGCTCTCGGGGCAGACCACCGAAGCGTTCTTCACCTCGCTGGCACACGCCAATCCATTTTCGATTGGCCTCAACTGCGCCCTTGGCGCCAAAGATTTGCGCGCCTACGTGCAGGAGCTGGCACGCGTAGCGCCGTGCCGCATCAGTGTGCATCCCAACGCCGGGCTCCCCAACGAAATGGGCGGCTACGACGAAACGCCCGCCTTCACCGCTGGCGTGTTGAAAGAGTTCGCCGATGCGGGGATGCTCAACATCGTTGGCGGTTGCTGCGGTACCACGCCGGCGCACATTCGCGCGATCGCCGAGTCGATGCGTGGGGTGGCGCCGCACGTCCCGGCTGCGCCGGAGCCGCGCCTGCGACTGAGCGGGCTTGAACCGTTTGTTATTGGAGCCGATTCCACATTTGTGAATATCGGCGAACGCACCAACGTTACGGGCTCCGCCAAGTTCAAAACGCTGATTCTCGAAGGACAGTACGACGCCGCACTCAAGGTGGCACGTCAGCAGGTAGACGCCGGCGCCGTAATCATCGATATCAATTTTGATGAGGCGATGCTCGACAGCGAGCTCGCCATGCAGACTTTCCTGAATCTCGTAGCGAGCGAGCCATCCATCTCGCGCGTGCCGGTGATGATCGACTCGTCGAAGTGGCGCGTGATCGAGACCGGGCTCAAGTGCCTGCAGGGCAAAGGGGTCGTGAACTCCATCTCGCTCAAGGAAGGGGAGGACGCCTTCATTGCGCAGGCCAAGCTCGTACGCCGCTACGGCGCCGCCGTGATTGTGATGGCGTTCGACGAGCAGGGGCAGGCCGACACGGTCGCGCGCAAAGTGTCCATCTGCACGCGCGCCTACAAGATTCTCACCGAGCAAGTCGGCTTCCCCGCCGAAGACATCATCTTCGACCCGAACATCTTTGCGATTGGCACGGGGATCGAAGAGCACAACAACTACGCCGTCGACTTTATTGAAGCCACGCGGCAGATCAAAGCCACGCTGCCATACGCCAAAGTGAGCGGCGGCGTGAGCAACGTGAGTTTTTCGTTCCGCGGCAACAACCCGGTGCGCGAAGCCATCCACGCGGTGTTCTTGTATCACGCCGTGGCGGCTGGCATGGACATGGGGATTGTGAACGCGGGCGCGCTCACCCTCTACTCCGATATTCCGCCGCAGGTGCTCGAACGTGTTGAGGACGTGGTCCTCAACCGCCGCCCCGACGCCACCGAGCGGTTGCTCGAAGTGGCCGACTCCGTCAAGGGCGAAGCCAGCAAGAAGGGAGCCGATCTCACCTGGCGCAACGCGCCAGTGCACGAGCGGCTCACCTACGCACTGGTACATGGCATCGCCGATTTTGTGGTGGACGACACCGAAGAAGCGCGCCATCTCGCCGAACAGCCGATTGATGTGATTGAAGGCCCGCTGATGGCGGGGATGAACGTCGTCGGCGATCTCTTCGGCAGCGGCAAGATGTTCTTGCCGCAGGTGGTCAAGAGCGCGCGCGTCATGAAGCGCGCCGTGGCCCACCTTGTGCCCTACATCGAGGCGGCGCGGCTCGCGGCGGGCGGCGCGGAGCACAAGGCCAAAGGGCGCATCATCATGGCCACCGTCAAGGGCGACGTGCACGACATCGGCAAGAACATTGTGGGCGTCGTCCTGCAGTGCAACGACTACGAAGTCATTGACCTCGGCGTCATGACGCCGTGCGCAAAGATTCTCGAAGCGGCCGTGGACGCCAAGGCCGACATCATCGGGCTCTCGGGCCTCATCACGCCCTCCCTCGAAGAAATGGCGTTTGTGGCTCAGGAAATGGAACGGCAGGGATTCACGATTCCGCTGCTCATTGGTGGTGCCACCACGAGCAAGGTGCACACAGCCGTGAAAATTGCGCCCGGCTATTCGGGGCCGGTGGTGCACGTGCACGACGCCTCGCGCGCCGTGGGCGTGGCGGGCGCCTTACTCAGTGCCACGCAGCGCGACGGATTCGTGCGCGACCTCGCCACGGAGTACGAAGAGGTGCGCGTCGCCCGCGCCGAACGCCGCAAGGAAGTCACCAAGCAGTCGCTCGCCGAAGCGCGCGCCAAACGCCCCGCGCTCAACCTGCAGGTTCCGGTGCCGCGCCCGACCTTCACCGGCGTGCGCACCTTCGACGACGTAGCACTCAGCGACCTCGTGCCGCGCATTGACTGGACGCCTTTCTTCCAGACGTGGGAACTCGCCGGGCATTATCCGGAAATTTTTGAGGATGCCACGGTAGGCGCCGCCGCGAAGAATCTCTTTGATGACGCGCAGGCCATGCTCCGCCGCATTGTGGACGAACAGTGGCTTCGCGCCCGGGCCGTGGTGGGATTCTTTCCCGCCAACTCCAATGGCGCCGAAGATATTTCGGTGTGGGCCGACGAAGCGGCGCGCGCGGCGGGCGCGGCTCCGCTCGCTACGATTCACACCATCCGCCAGCAGATGGTGAAGCCCGACGGCCGCCCCAATATGGCGCTCGCCGATTTTGTGGCGGATGCCACGAGCGGTGTGTGCGACTGGATGGGACTCTTCGCCGTGACCACCGGGCTCGGGCTCGACGAGCGGGTGGCAGCGTACGAAGCCGCACACGACGACTACAACTCGATTTTGCTCAAAGCACTCGCGGATCGGCTCGCCGAGGCGTTTGCGGAATATTTGCACGAGCGGACGCGGCGCGAGCTGTGGGGGTACGCGCCGCAGGAACAGCTGGACAACGCGGCCATCATTCGGGAGCAGTACCAAGGCATCCGCCCCGCGCCGGGGTACCCCGCCTGCCCTGACCATACGGAGAAGGCGACGCTGTTTGCGTTGCTCGACGCCACCGCGCGGACCGGCATTACATTGACGGAGAGTTTTGCGATGCTCCCGACCTCAGCGGTTAGCGGATACTACTTTTGGCGCCCTGAATCGTCGTATTTTGGAGTGGGAAAGATTGAGAAGGACCAGGTACAGGACTACGCAGTCCGAAAAACCATGTCGCTGGCCGATACGGAGCGATGGCTGGCGCCAATCCTTGCCTATGACCGATAATTAGATATGGCTACTGCCGCAGCCCCCCAATCGAAGTCGATTCCATCCAACGGACGCCGAATTCTCGTCATTGACGATGAACCGGCCGTACTCCGTGTCGTCGGCATGTTGCTCGAACGAAGCGGCTTTTCCGTCGAGAGCGCTGACAGCGCACACGCCGCCCTCAAGCTGGTGGAAAAGGACAAATACCACGCCATCCTCACGGACATCATCATGCCCGAGTTGTCGGGTGTGGAGTTCCTCCGCGAGTTGCGCCGCCACGACCTCGACGTGCCGGTCATTCTGATGACCGCCGGCCCGACCCTCGACTCGGCTATCGAAGCCATTGAATACGGCGCGCAGCAGTATTTGCTCAAGCCGGTGGAACCGGAAGCCCTCGTGCGCGCCGTGGGGCGCGCCGCCGCGCTCGGCGAACTCGCGCGGTTCAAGCGCAATGCGTATGCCAAGGCATCGTCGGAATCGATGCCGTACGGCGACCGGCCAACCCTCGAGAAGGTGCTCAACCAGGCGTTCGGCACCATTCGGGTGGTCTTTCAGCCGCTGGTATCGCTGCGTGAAAAGCGCCTGATTGGCTATGAGGCACTCATGCGGTGCGACGAAGCGCTGTTCGCCTCGTACGGCGCCTTGCTCGCGGCGGCGGATCGGATTGGCTGGCGCACAACACTGTCGCGCACCATTTATCAGCGCATTGCGGCGGCCTGCACCGAACTACCAGAAGGCGCCTTGCTCTTCGTGAACGTGCACCCGAACGACGCGCAGGAAGGATTACTCGCGGGCCCTGAAGCGCCGCTGGAGCCGATTGCGCGCAGCGTGGTGCTTGAGGTGAGCGAGAACACCTCGACGCAGCAGTTCGACTCGATGGCGTCGCAGCTGGCGAATCTTCGCGGCGCGGGCTTCCGCGTGGCCGTGGACGATCTTGGCACTGGCCCGTCTGGGCTCTTGGCGTTCATCCGCATGGCGCCGGACTATGTGAAGCTCGACCGTACGGTGCTCGCCGGGCTCGACAAGGACGAGCCGCGCCGCCGCGCCGTGGCAGGGATGTATGCGCTCGTCCGCGAACTCGGCATCCCGATGATCGCCGAAGGGGTGGAGAGCGCCGGGGAACGCGACGCACTCCTCGCGATGGGTGCGGACTTGGCGCAGGGCAACCTGTTCGGCGCTCCCGCGTCGGGGTTTGTGGCGCCGGTTCTCGGGTAGCTCGACCGTCCCAACCGCTGGCCCGTTGACCGCAACCCAGTGCTGCGGGTAGCCGGCGCGTGCCTCGGCGGTGTCCGTTCTGGCGCTCCTAGCCTTGGTATGCGTAGATTTTGTTTGTATACAAGTCTGCATACCAACCTTGGAGGCTGACGTGACGTTGCCGATACTGTTCGCACTGTGGGCCGGATCCGTGTCGGCCACCCCGCTCCCGCCGCAGGCACCGGTGGCCGCGAAAGCCGCTCAGGTTGCGGCTGCTCCGGCGAAGGCAGCATCGAAGGCGTCCGCGCCGGTCGCCGCCGCGCACGCGCGCGGACCGGTGGATAAAGCCGAAGTCGAAGCGTTCGTCGACGGCCTCCTCGGCGCCTACATGCGCGACAAGCACATTGCCGGCATCACGCTGTCGGTGGTGCGCGACGGCCGCGTGTTGCTCGCCAAGGGCTATGGTTTCGCCGACGTCGCCAAGCGCAAACCGGTGGACCCCGACAAAACGCTCTTCCGTATTGGCTCCATCTCCAAGCTCTTCACCTGGACTGCCGTGATGCAGCTCAATGAGATCGGGAAACTCGACCTCAATAAAGACATCAACGAGTATCTCGACTTCAAGATTCCGGCGACCTATCCACAGCCGATCACGCTCACCGACGTGATGACGCACACACCCGGACTCGAAGAGGACGGGCGCGATCTCTTTAGTTTCGACCCAGCACACATCACCCCGATGTCCAAGTGGCTCCCCGCGCACATGCCGGCGCGCGTACGGCCGCCGGCCACCTTCGCGTCGTATTCAAACTGGGCCACCGCCACGGCCGGCTACATCGTCGAACGACAGGGCGGCGAAAAGAGCTGGGACGAATACCTCGAAAAGCACATCTACGAACCGCTGGGCATGACGCATACCACTGGGCGCCAACCGCTGCCCGCGCAATTCGCCGACGACATGTCGGTGGGCTACGAGTACAAAAACGGTGAGTTCGTGCCGCAGAAGTTCGAGATCATCACCGGCGCGGCGCCGGCCGGCTCGATTGGCGCGTCGGCCACTGACATGGCGCGCTTCATGATCACGCACCTCAACAACGGCGTGCTCGGCAGCGTGCGCATTCTCGGTGAGAAACAATCCGAGTTCATGCACACGCGCGTCCGCGGACACGATCCGCGTATTCCCGGCTTTGCCTACGGCTTCTATGAGCAGTCGAGCCACGGCATGCGGCTTATTGGGCATGGCGGCGACACACAGTACTTCCACTCCGATCTCGCCCTGATTCCAGACGACAAAGTTGGCGTGTTCATCTCCACGAACACCGACAAGGGCAGTGCGATCAGTTTTGAACCGTTCCTCACGGCATTTCTGGATCACTACTATCCTGAATCGTATCCCGTGATCACGCCGAGCGCCGCGGCCAAGCAGACCGCCAAGCGCTTTGAAGGCGAGTATGTGTTCAACCGGATGAGCTACTCCACGTATCAGAAAGTGGCGACCCTCTTCGGCAGCATCCCCGTCAAGGCAATGGACGACGGTTCCTTGTTGGTGGAATCGCCACTCGGCTCGATGCGCCTCGTGTCGGTGGACTCCCTGCTCTTCCGCGACGTGAACAACGGCTCGCTCGTGGCGTTCCGGGCCGATGCGCAGGGAAACATCACCCACGGCTTTCTCGCCATGCTGCCGATGATGGTGATGGAAAAAATGTCACCGCTCTCGGCGCCGTCGCTGCATCGCATCATCCTGATTGGCGGACTGCTGCTATTCCTCGGCATCGTGGTCACCACGGTCGTCCGGTTCTTCTTGCGGAAGACCCCGGGGCGTATCGCCGCACCGGCGCTGGTGGTTGGCGGTCGCCGCAGTATGACGTGGGCGGGACTCGTGCTTGGTGTGTTCGTGGCGATGGTCGTCGGAATCGCGTCAGACCCGAGCATCATGACGGGTGATACGCCAACCTCCCTCAAAGTCGCCTTGGCCTTCCCGGTGATCAGCTGTCTGTTGGTGATTTGGGCGGCGTGGCTGGCGGTCGCCCAGTGGCGCGCCTCGGAAGGCACCATCTGGATGCGGCTCCGCCACAGCGGCGCGGTGGCGATTGCGGTGATCTTCTTCTGGTCGCTCAACATGTGGAACTTGCTCGGCTGGCGTATGTAGCGGTTACCCACCGACCAGCGACGGGGCAGTCCGCCCGTCGCTGGTCGGTGTTCGCCACGGCGGGAGGTGGCTAAGTTCCAGAGTGCACCGTAGGCACTCCACGTTCCGCCAGGTTTTCCGACCATGTCCTCCGAACATTCCGCGCAGCCCCTGACGCAGCTCTCTGAGGACGAATCCGCCTTCCGCGACGCGGTCGCCGAATTTGCGCGTGGTGAAGTGCAGCCGCGTGTCGCCGAGATGGAGCGCAACGCCAAACTCGACCCCACGCTCATTCCGAAGTATTTCGAACTTGGGTTGATGGGAATTCAGGTTCCTGAGGAGTACGGCGGCGCGGGCGGCAACTTGATGATGGTGACGATTGCCGTCGAAGAAATCAGCAAAATTGATGCGGCCGCGGCGATCATGGTGGATGTGCAGAACACGCTCGTGTTTTATCCGCTGCTCACCTACGCCACGGACGCGCAGAAGGCCAAATATCTTCCGCAGCTCACGAGCAGCGTGGTGGGCGCCTACGCGCTCTCCGAGGCCGATTCGGGTTCTGATGCCTTCGCGCTCTCCACGCGCGCCGAGTTGCGTGACGGAACCTGGTATCTCACGGGGCGGAAACTGTGGATTACCAACGGTGCCGAAGCTGGCATTTTCATTGTGTTCGCCACAACCGATCCGGCCAAGGGCTACAAGGGAATCACGGCGTTCATCGTGGAGCGCGGCTTCGATGGTTTTAGTGTCGGCAAAAAGGAAGACAAACTCGGCATTCGCGCGTCGAGCACCTGTGAGTTGATTCTCGATAACGTCCCGGTGCCGGCGGCAAACGTGCTCGGTCCCGTTGGGCAGGGCTACAAAGTGGCCATCGAGACACTCAACGAAGGGCGCATTGGCATTGGCGCGCAAATGATCGGCAACGCGCAGGGCGCACTTGATGCGACGGTCGCGTATGTAAAGGAGCGCAAACAGTTCGGCCGTGCGCTGCGCGAATTTCAGGGTATTCAGTTCCAGCTCGCGCAGGTGGCCACCGAACTTGAGGCGGCGCGCTTGATGGTGTACAACGCCACGCGGCTCAAGGATGCCGGTCAGGATGTGGCCGTAGTGGGCGCGATGGCCAAGCTGTTCGCGAGTCAGGTGTGTGAGCGGGTGACATCACTCGCCGTAGAACTGTTCGGCGGCGCTGGCTACACCAAAGACTACCCGGTGGAGAAGTTCTACCGCGACGCGAAGATTGGCGCGATTTACGAAGGCACGTCGAACATGCAGTTGCAGACCATCGCCAAGGCGCTGCTCAAGTAGTTCTGGGTTACGCGTCCATCACCAGCCGAATATCCGCGTCGATTTCGCTCGGCGCGTTCGCGCGCGTGAGGAGCGACACGGCAAAGAACACGAGCAATGACGCGACGAGCGAGAGCCCGGATACCGTCACACCCACCGGCAGCGAGTAGACGGTGAAGTAGCGCAGAGTCTCGCCGAGCAGGGTGACGACGAGGCCGGTGGCCATCGACGCAATGGCGCCGGCGCGGGTGGCGCCATCCCAGTTGAGTCCAATCGCCAGCGCTGGCACGATCGTCGAGGCAAAGAGCCCCCAACCGAAAATTCCAAGGAACGCGACGAGCGTTCCCGAGGCCTGCGCGACTGCGGCGGCGACCACCGTCAGCCCCACGGTGGTCAGGCGCCCCACAAACAATTCGTTCGTCACCGGCCGACCAAAGGCCTTGGGAAGGTCGTGCGTCAACGCGGCCGCGCCGACGCTGATGAACGAGTTGACCGTGGCCATGATCGCCGCGATCACGCCGGAGAAGACGAGCCCTGCCACCATCGACGGCGCGTAGTGCAGGAGAAAGGTCGGCGTGGCGTGATCGGCATTCGTGAGCGGGGGCAGTGCGCCCTGCACCACCAATGCTTTCACGGCCAATCCCACTCCGATGTACAGCAACACGATCGCCGCGAGCGCGATGGTCATCAGCACGGGATACCACTTGAGCTGCCGCGGGTCGCGCAACATGTAGAACTTGTGAATCACATGCGGCTGCCCGAGCGAGCCCATACTGAACACAAAGAAATAGGAGATCGCGGCCATCGGCCCAATGGTGCCCCAAGGGCCGAGGTAGGTGGCGTCGGCTGCCATAATGGTGTGCGAAATATGGCCAAGCCCGCCGCCGCTCTTCATCGCGAATCCAAATACGACGAGCGACGCGGCGGCCATCACCGATCCTTGAAAGACGTCGGTGTAAATCCCTGCCAGAATTCCGCCCGCCACCGAGTACGCAAGAATAATTGCGGCGCCCATCCAAATACCGGCGCCGAGTCCGGTAGAGAAGATCGCATCAATCACGAGGCCGAGCGCGAGCAGATTGGTGGCCATGTAGCCGACGACGGCAATGAGAATGGCCACCGCACTCAGCCCCTGCGCCGCTCTCGAACGATACCGCGCGCCAATGGCGTCGGGCACAGTCATCAGTCCGCGCACTTCACCGAGGAGGCGCATCTTCTTGGCCAGCACCCAGGCGCCGAGGGAGTTGGTGAGTGCGCCCGGGAGAATGATCATCACGGCGCCGATGCCAATCGTGTAGACGAGCCCTGGCCCGCCGATAAATGCGAACCCGGAGAGCGTTGCCGCCGTTTTGGCGATGGCGAGCGTAAAGAGTCCCACCCCAGCGCCCGCGACAAAGAAATCACTCGCATTGCGCATACGGCGCGTGGCCCACACCGCGATCGCCGCCACCACCACGAAATACGCCACGGCCACGCTGACAATCGTCGGCTGCGCAAGCGCTGGCAGTGCGGCCTGCAGGAGCAACGGTGGCATCAGACGCGCTCCTCGTGCGACTGGGCGCGGTGCGCCGCTCGGACGCGGGCCAGGTCGTCATCGCTGAGTGTGGATGCGTCGAACGTCAGCGCGTAGGCAAAGGGGAGGATGAACATCGGCACCACACCTACGCCGTACAGGAGTATCGCGGTCCGCACCGGAAATCCGAGCAGCAACGGTGCCGCCGCGCCTTCATTGGCCGGCATCGCCAACGCGGCGCCAAACGATGCGGCGCACAACACAAAGACAGTGAGGAATGTCCATCGGAGCGCAGGCGCGAGCGTGCCGCGTCGCGAGGCGCCGAGCGCCATGAGTGACATGACCGCGCCATTTGCGCCCATCGCGAGACACCACGGGGCCCACACGGGCGTGAGGGTAGCAACGATCACGCCGGCATAGCCGACGCCCGCCAGCGCACACGACGCCACGACGCAACCGAGCAGCATTCGTTTCAAGTGGCGTCCGTGGCCAGAAGGTCTCTAGAGCAGGCGCGCTCAATGCAGGAGCGCGCGGCGTCACCGGGAACGACCACCGGATTGGCGGCCGAAAGATCGCGCGCCTGAAGTGTAGCTTCTGCGCCTCGTTGGTGCGGAGTGCCAAGGGACGGCGGCTCGGACAGTTTCCGCGCGCCTTTCATATCGGCGACAGCGAAAACAAAAAAGCCGCGCCCCACCCGACGCGGCCCTCTTGCCAAGCACCTACGCTGGCCGGCTAGCGCCGGTGATGCCCGCCACCGCCACCACCACCGCCACCACCACCGCGACGCGGCGGCGGATAGTACGGCATGCGGCTATGACCGCCAAACAAGGGGAAGCCAAAGTTGAGGCTTACCCGCGGCCGGTAATAGTCGTAGTAGTCGTACGGCCGCACGTACACCACGCGGCGAGGTTCGACATACACCGGTTCCATCACGACCGTCTGCTCAACAACCGTTTGCTGAGCCGCCGTGCCGGCTGGGTCGAGATGACGTACCGTCACCGTTCCGGCCGCCGCCGCGCACGAGCGATCACCCTTGTGTTCCGACGCCACCAGCTTGCCCTGAACGAACAGCTGCACGTCGTTGTTGGTGGCCGACTCGAGCTCGACCAGCTCATTCGGCTGCACAGTCACCTTGCCACGCTCGTTCGTTCCGGCAACGACATACTCCACCGTGACGGCCGCGGCTCCTTCGTTACGCAGCGCGAACTTGGAGTCGCACTGATACCCGAAGGCCAGCTGTACTTTTGCCGCCTGCTGGGCGGCGAGGGGCGCGCTCACGAAGGCGAGCGCGATGGCACCAATGGCGTGCCGTGAGGTGTGAGACAGGTTCATCATGGTGATTCCTCCTTGTCTCAGGATACCCCGGCCCGCGAAAAAGGAGCCATCCGTCCGACGGCACCCGTGGCGACGCTCGGCCGCGCAATGCCAAAACCCTGCGCATACGTGGCGCCGTGCGCCTGCACCCAGGCCAGTTCCTCCGGCACCTCCACCCCCTCAGCGATCGTCTCGACACCGAGGGCGGCTGCGATCTCAATGATCTTCTGGGCGATAAGGGCTTTGTACGGATCGAGGTGGACGCCGCGAATGAGGTCCATGTCGAGTTTGACGAAATCTGGGCGCAGTTGATGGAGCACGTTGAGCGACGAGTAACCGGCGCCGACGTCGTCGAGCGCCACGCGGAACCCCGCGTCACGATAGAACCGGAGGAGGCCGCGCATATGGTGGAGTTCGTGCGACTGGTCGCTCTCTACAATTTCAAACACAATGCGCTCGTGCGGAATCTTGGCCGCATCGATCATCTCCACCGTCCGCTCCAGACTTGAGAACGGATCGTCGATGGCACTGGGCGTCAGATTCACAAAGAGCGTCTCGTCCATTTTGTCGGCCACCATACGGTCGATGGCCGACTTGCGCGCCGCGAGGTCGAGTTGCAGCAGCATGCCACAGCCGCGAGCCACGTCAAACATGTAGTTCGGATAGACGATCACATCGTCGCGGCCGATACCGCGCAGCAACGCCTCGCGCGCAAAGACGCGCTCAGGCTCCTTCGCGTAGACGATCGGCTGGAGCACCGACGTGAACCGTTCTTCCGACAGCATCTCGCCCAGCCACGTGGACTGACTGACCAACGAGAACTGCGTGTAGGATTGCACTTTCGGAATATCCGCCGTGGTCAGTTCACCGCCGGCTGGCTTGTAGAGGACGCGCAACTCGTCCGACTCGCTGTGCGTGAGCATCCGTCGCATGGGAATCACGAGATCGCGCATCGGCTGCCATTCGAGCTCCACAATCACGCACGGCCCGTCAGCGATCGTGTGCTCAATCCCACTGTCGTGCAGGAAGGCGACGAGTTTGGCCTGCGTCTGCGGAGCGGGCAGCCAGAGAAACAAGCGCCCGAGCGGCGCATAGGTGCCACCAGAATCACGCGCGGCGCGATGGCGAGCGGAGGAACGTCGGGTGGGGGGCATCGCGCGGTGCTACTCCAGTGCGGGGACGAACGAAGATTACGCACAAAATCTATGATGCGCGGTGGGCTACGTCACAGTAACCGACGGGCGGGATGCGCAGTGCGCTACGTCGCATATAACCAACGGGCGGCCCGTGACTGGGCCGCCCGTTGGTTTGCACACACGTGAATAGAAATTGAACTCTGTCAACTACGGCACGATGCGCGGGGCCGGTGGTGGACCCGTGATCGCGTTGAAGAGCAGTTTGAACGTGCCGTGCGGCTGCGCACGGAAGGTGATCTCTGGGCCAAACATATAGACGTAGCCCTGACCGTACGTGCCCTCGGCCATCGCGACACCCTGATCCAAATAGTTCTGGCCCCACGCCCACCCCGAGCGGAGTGGCGTGGCCGACTCAAACCACGCGACCGGCTTCAGCCCCTTGGCTGCGGCATCGGGTCCAAGGCGGAACACTGGGCTGTTGTCATAGAACACGATGCCGCGCGCATCCTGACCGCGCGCCACAGCGGACGTGGTATCGTACGCCACTTCGAGCAACGACCCCGGTACGTAGAATTTTTCGCTCGGCAGCGCCGTCCCCACCGTACCCGTCGGGGTGCGTTCCACGAGATGGCTCGTGATCGGGAAGCCAAACTGCTGACCAATGTTGATCGACGACGGCCCAATGGCGACGATGCGCCCGCCCTGCTGCACGAACTCCTTCAGCTTGGGTATGGTGCGATCCGCGCTCACGCTGCCCTGCCACGCCTGAAACTCGGCGGGGACTGTTTCAGCTGCCGCGGCACCGCCGCGACCGGCGCCACCACCACCACGACCGCCGCGACCGGCGCCCGTCCCTGGAATCGCAGATTCCGGGAAGATGATGACATCAAACTTCGCCCGCAGATTCCCGGCGTCGAGTTCCTGCGGATAGACCACCTTGTAGGGCAGTTCGTACTGCTCAAGCAGCCAACGGATGTGCCCGCTCGGCATCGAACCGCCAAAGCGATCCCAGAGGCCAATCCGGGCGGGGGGCGTTTTGTCGCTGCTCGCCGAGAGGTCGCTCGTCGATGCGAACTCCACACCGATATCCTTGGCCGACTTCTGCACCACCGGCGTGCTCTTGGCGTTGGCTGGCACATACCAGCTCCCCGCCGCGTAGGACTTGCCGTTAACGGTCGTGGCGCGGTTGAGACGATAGACGTCGGCGCCAGCTTCCCAGAGACGCGCGACGACATGGAACCCATCGTTCTGCTTGGGGCTCATCACCCAGCCAGCGCCGCCAGCTGCGACCGTGGTCGGATCCGGCTTGATGCGGTCGGCAAGCGGGTCCAGCAGTTTGAACGGTCCATCAAAGGCCTCGAGCACGCGATCAAACTTTACGCCCATCTGCATCGCCAAGGTCCAGCCGGCGTTGTCGTACGGGCGACTCGGCGGGGCACCCGGATACGGGAAGTCGTTCGGGTGATCCTGCGGCTCGAACATATCCAATACGTGCGCGCGGAACGCCTGACTGCTCTTCACCACGTACGAGCCCGCGGGATAGTTCTTGCCGTTGACGGTGAATGTCGCCGTCGCGCGGTGAATGAGGATGCCGGCTTTCTGCAACGCGACGAGGAACTTTTGCGCGGTCAGAAAATCGGACTGGTTCGCCGGAATGATATACCCGCGCGAAGAACGATTTTCCTTTTTCCGGAAATTCTCTTCGTACTGCTCTTTGGTGCCGCCACCGCCACGACCAAAGTCGGCATTGGCCATCGCATCGAGCGGGGCGCCACCGCGGCCACCGCGGCCGGCACCCATCTTGGCCTGAGCCTCGGCCAGAATCTTGGGCGTGACAATCCAGTCATCGCTGTTGCCGCGCGCGATTTCATCGCGGCCCATGCGGTAGATATTCCAGAGCACCGTCTCGCGGTACCGCGAGGCGTAGTCGAGGATCGCCTTGTTCGACGTCACCGAATAGTCGATGGACTGACGGAAGTGCCACTCCTGCAGCGGCGCGAGCGGATACGGCATGTCGGCAAAGCGAAGCTGCCGTTCGGGGAGGAACGGAATGTTCATCGGCGTGGGATTGCCGATGGTCTCCGTGAGAATGCCGATCATGTTGTGGAAGTAGGCCATCGTGCGGAGCCCGCCGTTCCACCACGTGGAGTACGAAGACAGCGAGCGCGACACGACGCCCGGCTTGTGCTCCGCTTCCATGCGCGCGTGAATCGCGGCGCCCACCACATCGATGCCCGTAATGATCGATTCGTGGAAGTTGTAGCTCGCCGGATCACGGAACGGCGGTGCGAACATCACGGTGCCCGTGGGGCCGGTCTGGTGATGGTTGTACATGATCTGCGGGAACCAGGTCAGGTACATCCACTTGTTCATGTTGGTGCTTTCGTTCTGGTTCGCAATATAGAAATCGCGATTGTCGTCGTGCCCGATGTACTTCTGGTACAGGCGCGGGATGTTCATGTTGCGTTTGAGCGGATCCTTCTCCTGCATATACCAGTCGGCGACGAGCTGCATGCCGTCCGGATTCGCGTGGACAAAAACGATGATCACATCCTTGAGGATGCGCATCGTTTCTTCATCACTCCGCGACAGGAACTGCCAGTTCGTCTCGATGAGCTGGTTCGCGCCGAGGACCTCGGTCGCGTGCAAGCCGCCATCGATCCACACCACAGCCTTCCCTTCCTTCGCGAAGGCCTTGGCCTCGGCTTCGCTGATGTCCGCATAGGCGAGCCGCTTCGCGATGTTTTTGTAGTGCGCGAGCTTCGCCATGTTCTCCGGACTCGACACAATCATCGAGAGCTGCGGACGCCCTTCGGCGGTCATCCCGATCGTGTCGAGATGCGCACGAGGCGATTCCTTGGCGATCTTCTGCCAATAGGCTTGGAACTGCGTGTAATTCGGGAGCCAGTAGTCGTCGCCGATATCGTGCCCGAAGAATTCCTTCGGAGACGTGACGTGACCCTGGGCGACGAGCGGCGTCGCGAACAGCGTCAGCACGACAGCAGACGCGGCCAGGCGGCGGAACGTGGAAAGTCGCATGGGAACCGGGGATTGGGTGGAAGACTGCTCTAATGTTGTGCTACGGACGTCTGGGAGCCAACGTTGAGGGGTTACATTGGGGAGAAATATATGCCCCCCGGCGTCGGCGCCCCGCGCCGGACCGTGCACTCCCATCCCTGAGGATTCCGTGAAGCTGCTGCGTCTTTTGCCGCTCGTCGCCTCGCTGGCCGCGGCCGCCCCGCTCGCCGCCCAGATTGCGCCTGCCGAATACGCCACACGCCGTGCGGCGCTGGCCGCCAGCCTGCCGACCGACGGCGTCCTCCTCGTGATCGGCGCGCCGGAACCCAAGGAAAACTTCCAAAATTTCTGGCAGACCGAAAACTTTCGGTACCTCACCGGTTTTCTCGAGCCCAGCGGAGCCCTGATCATCGTACGCAAGGGCGACAAAACCGAGCAGTTCCTCTTTGTCGAGCCGCGCGACCCCGCCCGCGAGGTATGGACCGGCGAACGACTGGGACTCGAAGGGGTCAAGCCCAAAACCGGAATGGAAGGGCGTGAGAGCAGCACGCTCCGCGGGGTACTCGACTCCCTGCTTTCCGCAGGGAGTGCGCTGTACGCCGTGGGTGATTTCTCCGCCGGCGGCGGCGCCGATGTCCCCGGCTCGCTCAAGCCGCGCACGATGGACGATCAGTTCCTCGACGCGCTCAAAGCGCGCCACAAAGACGTGAAGGTCGCCGATGTCGCGGCCAACGTGATGCGGCTCCGCGCCAAGAAATCGCCCGCGGAGCTCGCGCTGATTCGCACCGCGGCCAAAGTGAGCGCGGCCGCGCATCGCGAGGTGCTCCACGCCGTCGCACCTGGAATGGCCGAGTTCGAGATCCAGGCGCTCGCCGAGTACACGTTCCGTCGCAATGGCGCAGACGGACCGTCGTATGGATCGATTGTTGGATCCGGCCCCAACTCCACGACGCTGCACTACAACAAGGACGACCGCTTTATGAATGCGGGCGAAGTCGTCAACATGGATATGGCGGCGTACTATGCCGGCTACTCGGCCGACATCACGCGTACGGTGCCGGTGAACGGCAAGTTCTCGCCCGAGCAGCGCGACGTGTACACGGTTGTGTACAACGCGCAGGCCGCCGCCGAGCGACAGGTGAAGGTCGGGAATTATTTTCGCCTAGCCAATGATTCCGCAGTGGCGGTGCTGAAGAACGGGCTCGCCGCGCTGGGATTGATTGAGTCCGCGAACGCCACGTACGAGTGTGGCAGCGATGGGCGCGCGCGCAGTTGTCCGCAGTACACGCTGTACTACATGCATGGCCTCGGGCATCCGATCGGTCTCGATGTGCACGATGTTGACGTGTATACCAGCGGCCCCCTCGTCGAAGGAAGCGCCTTCACGATTGAGCCTGGCCTGTACGTGCGCGCGAACACCGTGGACATCATCTCGAATGATCCCAAGAACGCGGCGTTGAAGGCCAAGATCACGCCGGCCGTGAAGAAGTACGCGAATGTCGGCGTGCGGATCGAGGACGATTACATCGTCACGGCCAAGGGCTTTGACCGCCTCACCGCCGACGCACCGCGAGAGATGGACGAGATTGAGCGCGAGATGGCCAAGAAGACAGGGGTCTCGCCGCGGGATGCGAAGCAGGTGGAGGCGTACAAGAAGCCGTAGAACTGCCGATGTTCAGTCGTGGCTTGTTTACGGTTAACCGTGAACGGTAAACAAGCCACGACTGAACACAGTTTACTTTTTCGCGGCCGTCGTCTCGCCCTTCAATATCCCTTCTCGTATCCGCCTCGCCTTCTCAGAGGCCGCCGGATCTGCTTCTAGCCGCTGCTCGATCAGCACGGCGAGCTTCACTTTCACCGTGAGCTGCATCGGCCGCCGGTTGCGCACGATCCCAACCGCGAGCGACGCCCCTTCCTGCTTCGCGAACTTCACGCGCCACGCCTGCCACGCCGGATCGTTGGTGGAGACACCGTCTACGGACGCGAGAATGTCGCCGGGCTGAATGCCAGCGCTCGCCGCGACACTCGTGGGGTCCACCACCATCACACGCAGTCCAGCGGAGTCACTTTGCAGGCTGACGCCGAGCCGCGGTTCGCGCGTAGTGTCGCTCCGCACATACCAACCGGCTTTGGCCAGCCAGGCCTTCCACGGGTATGGCTCGCGGCCGTCGATGTACCTGGCGGCAAAGTCGTTGAACTTCATCCCCTTGGCCGCACGCGAGACGGCGTTCCACCAATCATCGCCCGTAAAGCCGCGACCGTTCTTGAAGTTTGCGTGATAGAGATCGCGCATCACGTCGTCGAGTCCGGCGGCGTTATTGCTGGCATCGCGAATTAAAATGTCGAGCGCGAGGCCGGCCAACGATCCTTTGTCGTAATAAATGTCGGCGGTCCCGTCGCTCATATGCAGCCACGTTTGCAACGAGGCGTCCTCGAGCGAAACGGGATCGAGCTGCGTCACATGATCCATCTTCCGCTGGGTGGTGCCAAGGAATCCCTGCGCGTTGATCACGCCCCCGCGCACCAGCGAGAGATCGGCATAGTAGTCCGTGATGCCCTCGCTCACCCAGAGCCAACCGGTGGGCTGCGCCGCGTCGTAGCGGTAGGGCCAGAGGTCGAGGGGACGCAGCCGCTTCACATTGAACGCGTGAAAAATTTCGTGCGCATACACCGATGGCACAAAATCTTCGTCGAGCATGTCCGCGCCGATCACCGCGACATTCGAGTTTTCATGTTCGAGCGCGCTCATGCCGCCGACCATAGAATCGGCAATCTGCATCAGGTCATAGCGCGTCCACGGGTGATCGCCGATGGCCGCCGTCTGCTTTGGGACGACCCGCGCCATTTGATCAAAGAGCCGCGCTTTTCGTTCAGCGCTCATCGTGCCTGCGGGATACGCCGACAACCGGAACCAGATCCCGTCCACGATCGCGCTGTCGAGGTCGAAGCGCCCCACGAAGAATGGATGGTCCACCAACTCGTGGTACGTGGTGGCTTTCCAACTCGCGCGCGAGGCCGACGGTAGTCCCGTGACCACACGCCACGCCGGTTCGGTTTGCACCGTCACGATGGAGGCAAACTCCGCTGGGCGCCCCTCCGGATACAAAAAGACGTTCGTCCCGTTGAAAAATGCGAATTCGTCGCGCGCCCAACTCCCAGCGTTGTCGAGCGTGTCGGCCTTCACGCGAAAACTCACCCGCACTTCGCCGGCGGCATCCGGGATGACGCGCCAGGTGTCGGGGTCGGCTTTATCCCACGTAAGCAGCTTGGCGCCCTCCACCGCGCTGAACTTCGAGACGTTCCGCGCAAAATTGCTCACCTCGTACGCACCCGGCGTCCACACGGGCAGCGAGAGCAATACCGGCTCGTGTCCGGAAACGGTAAACCGCATCGACACGTCCAGCATGCGGTCCACACCGTTCGCGGCCTTGAAGGTGACCGAATATTGCACATCAGTAATCGGCGCGGACCGCTGCGGCGCGCGCGTTTGCGCCCCAACCGCCGAAGCGGTGAGGCTCGCCAGTCCTGCGGCCATCCAACGACGAACTCGCATTGCGATCTACCTCATGGTGATGGACTGACCCCTGCCCCGCCAGCCACTGCCACCAGTATAACCTGACAAGTCGCGCCCGACGCCCCATATTCTTCGTATGCGCTCACCTAACGATCCCTACATCCCCGCGTCGCAGTCGCTCACCGAGCTGACCGTCGGCGCCATCGTCCTCGGTTCGCTCCTCGGCCTCGTCTTTGCCGCGTCGAGCGTCTACCTCGCCCTCAAGGTCGGCTTGACCGTCAGCGCCTCGATTCCAATCGCGGTGCTCTCGATCACGATCTTCCGCGCGTTGTCGCGCTCCACCGAGCCGCGCATCCTGCGCAACAACATGGTGCAGACCACGGGCTCAGCCGGCGAGTCCATCGCGGCTGGCACGGTCTTCACACTCCCCGCACTCTTGCTCCTCGGCTATGAACTGCCGTGGGCCAAGGTCGCGGCGATTGCGGTGGTCGGAGGCATTCTCGGCGTGCTGCTGATGGTGCCCCTGCGCCGGTCGCTCATCGTCAAGGAGCACGCGGCACTCAAGTATCCCGAGGGCACCGCGTGCGCCGAAGTCCTGATCGTCGGCGAAGAGCGCGGCGTGCAGGCCAAGACCGTGTTCCTCGGCTTCGGCCTCGGCGCGTTGTACAAACTGCTCAATGGCGGCATGCACCTGTGGGCCGAAGTGCCCGCCAAGATTTTCCAGCGCGTCACCAGCGCGGCCAAGCCGGAGCTGATCGGCGAGATTCGCGCCGAAGTCAGTCCGGAGCTGACCGGTGTCGGCTACATCATTGGACCGCGCATCTCCGGACTGCTCTTTGGCGGCGGGTTGTTGTCGTTCTTTGTGCTCATTCCAGCGATCAAACTGTTTGGCGCTGGGCTGACGAACGCGATCTTCCCAGCCACCAAACTCATCGCCGACATGTCGCCGATGGAAGTGCGCGCGAACTACGTCTATTACATCGGCGCCGGCGCGGTGACTGCGGCCGGCCTGATGTCGCTCGGCCGTGCGATGCCGATGATTCTCGCCGCAATGAAGGCCGGCTTCTCGATCGGCGGCGGCGGCGACAATACCGTGCGCACCGAACGTGAACTCTCTATGAAAGTCGTGGCGATCGGCGTGCTGGCGTGCGTTGCTGCGATTGTGTTCTTGCCGCAGATCCGCATGCCACTCGTTGGCGCGGTGCTCGCGGTCGCCTTCGCATTCCTGTTTGTATCGGTGTCGAGCCGCATCACCGGACAGATCGGCGCTTCGGCGAATCCGATTTCTGGTATGACCGTTGCCACCGTACTCCTGACCGCGCTGCTCTTTCTCGCGGTTGGCTGGAAGGGCATTGAACATCGCGTGCTCGCGCTCTCGATTGGCGGCGTGGTCTGCATCGCGGCCGCCGTGGCGGGCGCCACGTCGCAAGATCTCAAGACCGGCTTCCTGGTGGGTGCCACGCCGAAGAGTCAGCAGATTGGCCTGATCTTTGGCGTGACGACGTCCGCGCTGGTCATCGGCGGCATGATCTCATTCTTGAATACCGCCAAGACGACGTATGTCATCCGCAACTATCCTGGGGTCGCGATGTCGTACGTCGAACCCACCGAGCGCATTTCGCTCGACGGCGTAGCGTACAAGGTTGGGCGTCTCGACGAACGTACCGGCGACGCGCCGGCCGGCCGTTACCTGCTCGACGATGCGGGCGCCGTGAAGTTCCTCGTGGATCCGGGCATCGGCGGCCGCGAGGCCACCGACTACAAGGGGCACACGGTCGACAAACTCGACTCGCCCAAGTCCCAGATCATGGCACTCGTCGTGGACGGCATTCTCACGCAAAAGCTGCCGTGGGGGCTCATTCTTATTGGCGCCTTTATTGCCATTGCGATGGAGATCTTTGGACTCCCGTCGTTGGCCGTATGCGTCGGCGTGTACCTCCCCATCTCGACCTCGGCCACGATGTTCATGGGTGGCGTCGTCCGCTGGCTGATTGATCGTGCCGCCATCAAGCGCGGCGAAACGTCCGAGAGCGAAGACAGCGGCCCGGGCGTACTCTTCTCCTCCGGCCTCATCGCTGGTGGCGCCATTCTCGGCGTGGCGATCGCCGCGCTCCAGGCGTTGCAACTCGACGGCGCGATCAACGCCGAGAAGTGGTTTGGTCCGGGTGTGACGGCGATCACAGAAAATCCGATCGTAGCAATGGCAGCTTACGTGCTATTGCTCGCCGTCCCCCTGTACCGCATCGCACGCCGCCCCCCCGTATGACCAGTCTCGGATCACTCTCGAGTCGCCTTCGGCCTGCGCAACCGCGCCGGCTGAACATCGTGTTGCGCGACTCGATCGTAATTGAGGGGCACATCCACATTGGCGAGGACCAGTCGCTGGTCCAGTACTTCAACTCGCGGCGCGGCGGGTGGATGAACGTCACCCGCGCGCGGCGCACGCGCACCGACGATGCGCCGGGTCACATCATCGTGCAGTCCGAGCACGTGGTGATGGCGTCGGCACCCGATGGTGGCGTTATGGTGACGAGCGCGCCCGGCGCGGAGGAGCGCCCAGTAGAAGTCGTGCTGGTGGGAGGTCACACTATTCGCGGCCACCTGCCTGCCGGCCCGCAGCAACGCCTCTCCGACGTGATCGCCGCCTACGGAAAGTTCATAGGCCTCACGCGCGCGACGCTCGCCGACGGTCGCGCGCTCGGTGACTTGGCGCTCAACGCTGGTGCGATTGCCTTGCTACGCGACCTGCGCGACGCGGCACCGATCGACGAAGGACTGTCCGGGCCGGAACTCTAGCGCGTTCGGCGGCGCCATACCCGCCGCTGGTTATCGCGTGCAGCGCGGCGTCATGGGCGCCGGCGCGCCAGGGGCGAGCGCGCGCAGACGGTCGGCGAAATTCGTGAACAGTCCGTCTACGCCGAGTGCGAGAAGTCGGCGCATGTCGCGCTCGTCGTCCACGGTGTAGGGATGTATCGCCAGACAGTGCGCGTGCGCCGACGCCACAAAGGCGCTGTCCACCAGTTTGCGGTCGGGACCCACGCCGTCGGCGTAGCGGGCAATCTCGGTGAATGCGGAATCGAGGGCCGCGCGCGGAATCGGCTCACTCAGCAACTGCACCAGCGGCAGCGTGGGCGCGAGTTCATGCACGAGTCGCAAACTGCGCTGGCTGAACGACTGCACCACCACCTGCCCACGCGGCGCCTCGCCCGGCATCAGTCGGTACTGACGCACCAGGCCAAGGAGTCGCCGCTCCATCCCGGGCGCGTCTTCGGGGTTTTTGGTTTCGATGTAGTAGTTCGCCCGTGCGCCGTACCGCTGAAACAACTCCTCGAGGGTCGGAATGCGTGCATCGGCAAATGCGGGAGTGGCGAGCGTCGGCTGCCGCTCGTTGAACCACTGGCCAGCGCTGCAGCGCCGTAGCTGCGCAAGGGTGTGGTCGATGACGCGCCCCGTGCAGTCGGCCGCATCGCCGCGCGCGGTGCGATTGAGCGTCGGATCGTGGAGCACGACGAGCACGGAATCGCTCGTCATCTGCAAATCCTGCTCGATATAATCGGCGCCCATCGCTATCGCGCGGTCGTACGACGCGAACGTATGCTCGGGATTCGTACCCGAAGCTCCCCGGTGGGCGATGACGACGGGGCGGGCACTGAAAGCGAGCAACGCCGCGGCCAACCAGAGCGGTAGGAGTGCAAAGGGCATAACGGACGATATTCGCTCCGGTCTGGCCACGCTACGGGTGCCACGCGAATCCGCGTCACAAACGCGCCACAAGCGCGCCACGGCTGGACGGACGTTCGCGCGAGGGCGAACTTCATAGGGTTGCTCGTCCCGTCCGGCTCCTTCCACCCGTGCTGAACATGCGTCGCATTCTCGCGTTTCTTGTGGCCGCCGCTCCGCTCGTCGCGCAGCAGAAACCAACGGCCGATCTCATCGTCACCAATGCGCGCGTCTACACCGTGGACGACGCCCATCCCCTGGCCGATGCCATTGCCGTGCGAGGCGGCCGCGTGCTGTTCGTAGGCGACACCCGTGGCGCGCTCGCGCTTCGCGGACCGCAAACGCGCGTCATCGATCTCGACGGTCGCACCGTCATCCCGGGCATGGTGGATGCGCACGGGCATGTGTCCGGACTCGGCTCCGCCCTCGCGATCGTCGACCTCACAGGCGCCTCGAGTTACGACGAGATCATCGCGCGCGTTGTTGCCAAGGCCAAGAGCGCGCAGCCCGGCCAGTGGATCACAGGACGCGGCTGGGACCAGAACCGCTGGGGCGACACGCGCTTTCCGACGCACGACAAACTCACCGCGGCGGTGCCGAACAATCCGGTGCTGCTCCAGCGCGTAGACGGTCACGCCTACCTCGCGAACAAAAAGGCGATGGACGCCGCGCAGCTGAGCGCCGCCACCAAGGATCCTTCGGGCGGGCACATGGAGCGTGACGCGAACGGCGCGCCGGCGGGCGTGTTCGTGGACAATGCGATGGGGCTCGTGACGCGCGTGCTCCCGCGCACGACACGCGACGACGAAAAAAAGCAGATTCTCGCCGCCATCGCTGAGGCCCAGCGCTGGGGACTCACCGGCGTGCACGATGCGGGGTCGAGCGCTCAGGTGCTCGACATTTACGAAGAGCTCGGCAAAGCTGGGCAAATGAATTTCCGCATGTACGCCATGATTAGCGGCGGACGTGAAGAATCCGCCGTCGTCGACCAATGGCTCGCCCGCGGCCCGCAGAGCGGATTGTACGACGGCACGCTCTGGGTGCGCAGTATCAAGCTCTACGCCGACGGTGCACTCGGCTCGCGCGGCGCGGCGCTGCTCGACCCCTACACCGACGATCCGCACAACAACGGACTGCTCGTCTCGCCGCCGGCGTTTATTCAGGAAATCGCCATCAAGGCGCTCAAGGCCGGCTTTCAGGTGAACACGCACGCCATCGGCGACCGCGGTAATCGCGTGTCGCTCGACGCGTACGAAGCGGCGCTCAAAGCAGTGCCCGTGGCAGATCATCGCTTCCGCGTTGAGCACGCGCAGATTTTGAACTTTGCCGACATCACGCGCTTCGCCAAGCTGGGTGTCATTCCGTCAATGCAGGCGAGTCACCAAACCAGCGATATGTACTGGGCTGGCACGCGACTCGGCGTGTCGCGTCTGCCGGGCGCCTATGCATGGCGTTCGCTAATCGACGCTGGCGTGGTCGTCCCCAACGGCAGTGATTTTCCGGTGGAGCAGGTGAATCCGATTATCTCGTTTCACGCGTCCATTTCCCGACAGGACGCGGAAAATTGGCCCGCCGGTGGATGGTATCCCGAACAACGCATGACGCGCGACGAAGCGCTGCGCTCCATGACGATCTGGCCGGCCTACTCTGCGTTCCAAGAAAAAGAACTGGGCTCGCTCTCACCCGGAAAATACGCCGATTTTGTGGTCCTCGATCAAGACATCATGCGCGTGCCGGCGGAACTCGTGTTGAAGACGCGCGTGCTCAGCACCTGGGTCGGCGGCAAAGTCGTGTACGAGCACAAGTAGTGGCTGCACCAAAGCGGGCCCTGTTCCTGATTCGCACGGCGATGATCACCGGCGTGCTCGCTATGGCAGTCGCGGTGATCGTGACGCGCCGTCAGGGCGCCGTCACCGCTGCCACCGACCGCGCCGACACGCTTCGGATGATGGCATCCGTGGCCGCGCTGATTGCTGGCATTGCACTTATTGCCATGCGGACTCGGCTCTCGGCCGTCGCACCGTCACGCGATAGCACCATGCGCATCATTGCGTGGGCGAGCGGTGAGTTTGCCGCCATCTTCGGACTCGTGGCCGTGCTCCTCACCGGCGCCGACGCGGCCGCGGCGCCCGGGCTCACCGTGTTCGCGCTTTCACTTGTTCTCTTCCCCGTACCGCGCGACTGATATGCTCAAACCCGACGCCGTTGCCCTGCTCAAGCGCCTTCTCGACACGCCCGGCCCATCGGGATTCGAGTCGGCCCCTGCGCGCGTTTGGCGCGAGGAAGCCCGCACCTTCGCCGAGGTCACGGGCGACGTACACGGCAACTCGATTGCCGTCGTGAACCCAGGCGGGTCACCCACGGTAATGCTCGCGGGCCATATCGACGAGATTGGCGTGATCGTCACGTGGATCGACGACGACGGGTTTGTATACATCGGTCCAATCGGCGGTTGGGACCCGCAGGTGCTCGTGGGCCAGCGCCTTCGATTTGCCGGACGCGACGGTGACGTGCTCGGGGTGGTCGGAAAGAAACCGATTCACCTTATGAAAACAGAGGACCGCGAAAAAGCGTCGAAGATCACGGACCTCTGGGTGGACGTCGGCGCCAGCTCGCGTGCGCAAGCCGAAGCGATGCTCTCCATTGGTGACGCTGGCGTCATCGATTCGCGCGCGCTCGACTTTCCCAACGACCGTATTGTGTCGCGTTCCATCGACGATCGCATCGGTGCCTTCGTGGTGCTCGAAGCGCTGCGGCGCTACGCCGCTGATCCGGGCGATGCGCGCGTCGTGGCCGTCGCCACCACACAGGAAGAGATCGCGTACATGGGCGGCGGTGCCCTCGTGGCTGGCGCACGGGTGAACCCCGCGATGGCGATCGTCGTGGACGTCACCTTTGCCACCGATCACCCCTCGATGGAAAAGAAGGAACTCGGCGAGCACAAACTCGGCGGCGGGCCCGTGCTCACGCGCGGATCGGTGGTGTCGCCGGTCGCGTTTCGCATTCTGCGTGACACCGCCGAGTCACTGCGCATTCCGTACAGCCTCCACGCCGCCGGACGCGACACGAGCACGGACGCCGACGCAATCCATCTCGCGCGCGAGGGCGTGGCCACCGCGTTACTCTCGGTGCCGAACCGCTACATGCACTCACCCAATGAAATGGTGAGTCTCGTCGATCTCGATCGCGCGGCAACGCTGATTGCTGCCGCGTGCAAAGCAATCACGCCGGCGACGGATTTTACCGCGCGCTAACGCGCGACAGCGGACCGGCTGGGCTTACGCCGCAGACGGGCGCGGAGCAGCCAGCGCGAGTCGTGCGGCCTCCGCGACTTCTTTATCCCGGTCGCTCTGCAACGAACGGAGCGCATTGGTGGCGTTCGGCGTGCGCGCTTCGGCGAGCGCGTGCACGGCGGCCACCCGTAGCCCGGCATTCTTCTTGGTCTTGAACAAGCCACCGCCCGACTCCGTGGCTTTGATCAGCTTTTGCACCGAGTCCGGCGTCGCGATGCGACCCAGCGCCGCCAACAGCGCAAACTGCACCTCGAGCTGCTCTTCGTCGTCGATTGCCGCACTCAACAGCGTCGCGGAGCGCGTACTCTTGCGCGCTACGAGCGCGGCAATCGCTGCCAATCGCACGCTGGGTGAGGCGTCGGCAAGCGCGCGCGCCATGGCGTCGAACACGAACGCCGTTTCCGCGCGCGCCAGCGTACGCACCGCCGCGCGTCGCACGCGTTCGTCGGCATGATTGAGCAACTCGGCCACCGCACGCTCGCTCTGTGCCGCGCCGAGATCACCGAGCAGCAGCACGGCGTGGCGCGCCATAAACCACCGAGGGTCGCTCAGCATTTGCGTGAGCGCGCTGCGCACCCCGGGTAGCGACACCAGCGCGGCGCGATACAACTCGCGCTCGGCGTCTGCATGCGCGTTGATATACTGATCCACGAGGGCGTCGACGCCGTCCTGCCCAAACCGGTCGAGGATGTTTGCGGCCATCACGGCGTGCTCAGGATTCGTCGCCACGAGATTCGCGATCGGTCGCAGAAAATTCGGCTTGGTCAACCGACGCAGCGCCACGAGAAAGAACCGTCGCACTTCGATTTCGATCATCTGCGCTTCAATTTCCTGCAGCGCCGCGCACAGCAACGCTGCATCCACGACGCGCCCCTCACGGAACGCCGTCTCCGCCACAAACATCAGGTTGTCGAGCATCCCCGATGCCACCTGTGGGTCGGTCGCCTCCGCCAACTGCTGGAGTGTCGCGCGCTCCGGGGAATCCGGCGCAAACGCCGAGAGGGTCACGGTGGCAGGAGCGCGAGCCACCTCGACCGGCGCCGTCGCCGCCTCGCGCATCAGGCGCACCGTCGGCGCTTCAAACACCAGCAGCTGCCGCGCCGCCTCCGCCCCCACCCCATCGTTTCCGCTGCCCTCGGCCAGCAATCGCGCAATCGTCAGCAGGTCGGCAGCCACCGCGTGCTCAGCAATCTCGAGTTCCGCAATACCGTGTCGACCCAACCGGTCGATGAGTTCGCTGGCTCCGGAGAGCGCATTCGGGAGTTCCACGTCATTCACCATGAGCCGGCCGTCGGTCACCGACAAGCGCGCCGCCTTGTCCTTGGACACGGTCACCACGGCACGCAGCGCTGCCTTCTGCTCATCCACGGAGTCCGGCTCGTGGATCAACAGCCAGACGAGGCGAGCAAAATGACGGGCGAGAGTGAGTGCGTTTTCCATGCGTCTCGGAGGGCGATGCTGGTGCCACCTGCGGCACTCGCATAACATAAGCCGAATATCGGTTTCACACTACAGCGTCGCGCGCGCCGGCGACCGTCGCCAGCCTTCGCCACCACCAGCCCCCAGGGACGCCGTGCCGCTGCACGCTTGGTCGAGCGCCCGCCACACCGTTCCGCTTCCGGACGGGCATCGCTTTCCCATCGCCAAGTACCAGAAGCTTCGCGATGCGGTCATCGATGGCGGACTGGTGCCAGCAACCCACCTCCACGATCCCGCCCGCGTGTCGCGCGACGATCTGCTGCGCGTGCACAGCGCGGCGTGGGTCGACGCGGTCGAACAGGGCACCCTCGACGCCGCCGCTGTGCGCCTCGTCGGGTTCCCGTGGTCGCCGCTGCTCGTGGAACGCGCCTTCCGCGCCGTCGGGGGGACCTGCGAGGCCGCCGCTGCAGCCCTCGAACACGGCATCGCCGTGAATCTCGCCGGAGGCACCCATCACGCCTTCGCCTCGCACGGCGAGGGATTTTGCGTCTTCAACGATGTGGCGGTGGCCGCACGCCTGCTGCAAGCGCGGCCTGACGCACGCACGCACCGGGTGGCTATCATCGACCTCGACGTCCATCAGGGCAACGGCACGCACGCCATTTTTTCCGGCGACCCTGACGTGTTCACCTTCTCCATGCACGGTGGACGCAACTACCCATTTCGGAAAGTCCCCGGCTCGCTCGACGTCGAACTTCCGGATGGCGCTGGCGACGACGCGTACCTGACACTCCTCGCCGAGCATTTGCCGCGCGTGCTTGTGCACGCGAAGGCCGACGTCGTGTTCTACCTTGCCGGCGCGGACCCCCACGAGGGCGACGCGCTCGGCAGACTGGCCCTCACCTTCGACGGACTCCAGCGGCGCGACACCATGGTGCTGAGCGCCTGTCGTGAGATCGGACTCCCCGTGTGCGTCACCATCGCCGGCGGCTACGGTCGCAACATCGACGACACCGTGCGTGTGCATCTCAACACCGTACGCATTGCCGCGACATTCGCGTAATCGGTTAGGATTCGGCTATGTCTCCCGCCGCCATTCCCGAACCTCGCATCCACGGCTTTACGCAGCACACCGACACGCCGCTTTATTGGTGCCGCTACGGCAGCGCCGGCGCGCCGCCCATCGTCGTACTGCACGGCGGCCCCGGAGCGCACCACGATTACCTGCTCCCGCAGCTGCTCGACCTCGCCGACACCTTTGACCTGCTCTTTTACGATCAGCGCGGAGGGGGCCAGTCCAAGACCGACGATCGCACCCCCATCACCTGGCAGACGCACGTGGCGGACCTCGCCGCTGTGCTCACAGAGCTCGAGCCCGCGACGCCGACGATCCTCGGTTATTCCTGGGGCGGGATGCTCGCGCTTCTCTACGCCGTGGAGGCAGCTGCCGGGCGGGTGACCCCCGCCCCCTCGCGACTCGCCCTCGTTGACCCCGCTCCGCTCTCCCGACAGTGGCGGTCCGAGTTCGAAGCCGAATTTGCGCGCCGCCAGACGAGCAGCGAAGTACAGACCCTGCGCAGCGCCCTCGCCGCCTCCGGACTCCGCGAAAGCGACCCCGTGGCGTATCGCCAGCGCACCTTCGAACTCAGTGTGGCCGGCTACTTTGCCGACCCCCGACGCGCCACTGACCTTACTCCATTTCGAGTCACCGGGCGGGTCCAGCAATCGGTGTGGGAAAGCCTTGGGGAGTTTGACCTCATTCCCGCCCTCGCCACCGTGCCCATCGACGTCCAAATTGTCCACGGACGGCAGGATCCGATCCCGCTCGCGTCCTCCGAAGCGGCGGCCCGCGCCCTTGGGGCGGAGCTGGTGGTGCTGGAGGACTGCGGCCACGTACCGTATGTTGAAGCACGTAGCTCCCTGATGACCGCGCTGAGGCGGTTCCTCCGGCGACCGGATGCCGTCTAACGACGCCGCCGATTTGACCCGACAGCACACGCCCCTATGGCCTCTTTCGACGAAATCTCACAACCGCATTTGGCCACCATCGACAGCGAAGGTCGACGGTATAATGTGACCGTGCGCGTCGGTTACGATGGCGTGGAGTACGTCGGTCGCCTTTGGTTTGCCGACGAGTCGTGGGACGACCTCGGTCTCCCAGACCGCGGTGCCCTCCCGGGACGCACCAAAGAAGAAGTCCTCACGGCGGCACATCGCCTGACAACGGAAGATCTCGTCAAGCGCCATCGGCGCGCCCTCTCCGAAAAACGGCGCTTCCACGGACTTCGGAAAGCAACGGACGACATTCTCGCCAAGATCCGCTATCTCAATCAGGTCGCCATCTCCATGCGCGCTGGCCTTCTCGATGTCGAGGGCGCTGCGCAGGAAATCGACCTCACGGAGAAGCAGCTGCACTCCCTCATCGATCGCCTCGCCGCGTTCGCGGGCATCGAAGACTGATCGCGCCCTGACGCGTGCCACTGCCGCACGCTTCCCACCTCGTGGCCGAGCTCCACGCCCTGCTCGAACTGCAGGGCGTTGACACGCACACCCCCGACGTCAGCCAAGCCGTTGCCGAACTGGAACGCGACGGCGAGTGCACCCTGCTCGACCGACTGCGTGAGTCCACGCCCGAAGGGCTCTTTGAGATGCTACGGATTCCAGGGCTCGGCCCGTCGCGCATCCGTCGGCTGCACGAAGGGCTCGGCATCGACTCCTTACAAGGACTCGAAGCGGCCGCCCGCGACGGCCGCCTCGCGAGGCTCCCACGGTTTGGCAGCGCGATGGCCGAGCAGATTCTTCGCGGCATCAGCGGATTACGCGAGACCGGCACCGCGTTTCTGCTCCCCCACGCCAGCGCCGAAGCCGAACGCCTGTTGGCGATGGTGCGCGCCCTTCCCGCAGTGGAACGCGCGGCCGTGGCCGGCGCCGTCCGACGGCGCTGCGAAGTCGTGCGCGACCTCGACATCGTCGCCGAGTGCGTCGGCGATCCGAGTGCCGCGGCCGCGCAGTTCGCCCGTGGCGACGCCGTGCGGTCATCGCTTGGCAACGGCACACCACGCGTCACCATCCGGTTCAACGACGGCACGCGGCTCAACCTCCACTGCGTTCCGGCTCGTGAATTCGTAGTGGCACTCTGGCGCGCCACGGGCAACGAAGCGCACGTGGCCTCGGTCGTCACCCACGCCGCGGCAATGGGGTTCCGCCTCGGCGACGTGCTCACGGATGCGCTCGGCAGCACCGTACCACTCGCCGATGAGCCAGCGCTCTACACCACCATTGGCCTCGCCTATGTTCCGCCCGAAATGCGCGAGGGACTCGGCGAAACCAATGCGGCGGCGTCACGCACGCTGCCCACGCTCGTTACGCTCGCCGACCTGCGCGGCGTGCTGCATTGCCATTCGCAATACTCCGATGGCGGCACGACGATCGCCGAACTCGCCGACGACGCCAAGCGCCGCGGCTGGTCATACATCGGCATCAGCGACCACTCGCAGTCGGCGTTTTACACGGGCGGCCTCACGCGCGAGTCTATTGATCGCCAGCACGCGGAAATTGACGAACTCAACGCACGCCTCGACGGCATGCGCGTATTGAAAGGGATCGAAGCGGACATTCTTCCCTCGGGCGATGTGGACTACCCCACCGATGTGACCGACGGATTTGATTACGTCATTGCGTCGGTGCATTCGCGATTCGGGATGAACGAAGAGCAGATGACCGAACGCGTGCTCAAAGCGCTCGACGATCCCCGCGTGACCATCCTCGGGCATCCCACGGGCCGACTCTTGCTCACACGCGAGGCGTACCCCATCGACATGCAGGCGGTACTCGCCAAAGCCGGTGCCGACGGTGTGGCCGTGGAGCTCAACGCCGACCCGCATCGTCTCGACCTCGACTGGCGCCTCTGCCGCGACGCACGCCGCCATGGCGTGCGCATTGAAATCGGCCCCGACGCACACTCGCGCCAAGGCCTCGACCACGCCGCACTCGGCGTGGACATCGCCCGCAAGGGATGGCTGACCGCCCGCGACATTCTCAACGCCGGTGACGCCGACGCCGTGCTCGATTTTTCTCGCACCCGCCGCGCTCGCGCGGTGGCCGCGCACTAAGGCGACGCATGTCACCACATCGCAAAGCGTCGGCGCGAAGCAAAGGCCGCCCGATGGGCGCCGCCGCGCTGTTCTCGCACGCGGCAGAAATCGAACGGCGATTGCTCGTGGAGTACCCCGACGCGCACTGCGAACTCGACTTCGCCACGCCGCTGCAACTGCTCGAGGCCACCATCCTGAGCGCGCAATGCACGGATAAGCGCGTCAACATGGTCACCCCCGAGCTGTTCAAGCGATATCCGACCGCGGCGGCGCTCGCCGACGCCGAGATGGAAGAGCTTGAAGAGGTCATTCGCAGTACGGGCTTCTACCGGAACAAAGCCAAGAGCCTTGTGGGCATGGCGCAGGCGCTGGTGGACGATCACGGTGGCGAGGTTCCGCGCACGATGGCGGAACTCATCAAGCTGCCCGGTGTGGGGCGCAAGACCGCAAACGTTATTCTCGGCAATGCCTTCGGCATCAACGAAGGGATCGTTGTGGACACGCACGTGGCACGGCTCGCCGCGCGCTTTGGATTCACCGACGAAACCGATCCAGTAAAAGTGGAGAAGGCGCTGCTTCCCTTGTTCCCTAAAGATTCGTGGACGAAGTTTTCGCACTTACTCATCTGGCACGGCCGCCGCACCTGCGACGCCCGCAAGCCCCGCTGCGAGTCGTGCTCGCTCCGCGACATCTGCCCGTCTGCGGACGTGTGAGTGCGCGGCATCACCGACCAATGACCGTGCGATTTGCACCCCGCGCGTCGCGGACGGTAGGCCTCTTCGCGGCAATCGCAGCACTGCTCGCGGCCGCGGCATGCGCGCCGTCGCCCCCAACACCCGAGCCCGCGCCTGCAGCGCCTCCCGCAGCCGTCGTGCCGACGGGAAGCGACCTGTGCTACCTCACCGTCGCCGAGGCGGTAAAGAATCCGCGACTCGAGGTTGAGCGCGTGCCCTCACCCGTGAAGATGGATCCGCCGGTCTTCAAGCCGCCGTATCCGCGTGGCGTGTTTGGCAAAGGGAACTACATGGAGCTCACGTGGGAGGTCCTAGTGGACACCCTTGGAAAGCCCAATATGTCCACGTTCATCGTGCTCAAGGCATCGCATCCGTGGTTTGCAACGCAGGCGCAGAAGGCGGCAGCGAAATGGACCTTTACGCCGGCCGAAAAGGGTGGCTGCAAGGTGCCACGCTTCTATAAATTCGGTATCAGTTCGGGCCCCAAGCCCACCAAGTCGCCCTGAGTGGGCGGCACCGCCCGTCGCATCGTGCGCCGAGGCGTTCCACGCACTAGAATTCCTGTCATATGACCAAGACTGCGACGTTCGAAACCAACATCGGCACCATCGTGGCCGAACTCTACGAGACGGACGCCCCGATCGCGGCCGCCAATTTTGAGAAACTCGCCAACGCGGGCTTCTACGACGGACTCAAGTTCCATCGCGTCATCCCTGAGTTCGTAGTGCAGGGTGGCTGCCCGAATACCGGCAAGGACCCCAAGGGCCCGCCGGGCACCGGCAGCCCAGGCTGGACCATCAAGTGCGAAACCAAGGGGAATCCGCGCACGCATACGGTGGGCGCGCTCTCGATGGCGCACGCCGGCAAGGACACGGGCGGAAGCCAGTTCTTTATGGTGTTGAGCGAAGACAACACGCGGCACCTCAATGGCGTGCATACGGTGTTCGGTCAGATCACCAGCGGCCTCGATGTGATGAAGAAGATCAAACAGAACGATTCCATGACGACGGTACGCGTCGCCTAACGCGCCCCACCACGCGCCCAACCACGCGTCGCCTTCGCTTCTTTCTCGAGGATTTTCCCATGTCCGGCAACCACCATCCCTCCGATCGTAACGCGGCCTTTACGGGCCTCATTGTTGGCGCCGTTGCGATTGGCATCGTGCTGTACGGCATCGTGCTTTTGACCAACGCGCAGTACGCCAAGGAAGCCGGGGCGCCCAAGCCCACGGCAAGCGCTGTCAGGTAGCGTCGTGACCGCTCCATTGCAGGAACCAGATCGCCCCTCGGCCAGTGGTCGGGGGGCGATTTTTTTTGCGATCGTGTCGTCACCTGCCGCGCGGTTGCCATTGGCGGTACTCGCCTCCCTCGTGGTGGGAGCCATCGTTCGGATCTTTGACGCCACGCTCGCGGACCGCGTCTGGCTGGTAGCGCTCGTGCTCACGGGGGCGCCCGTCACGTGGAAAACGCTGCGCGGCTTGTTCGGTGGTCACTTTGCGGCCGATGTCGTGGCGATGCTTGCGATCGTCACGGCGGTGGTGCTGCGCCAGCCGATTGCCGGCCTCGTCATTGTCCTCATGCAAACGGGTGGCGAGTTGCTCGACGCCTACGCCGAAGGCCGCGCCTCCGATGCGGTGCGTGAGTTGGAACGCGCCGCGCCGCGTGTGGCGCATCGCGTGCGCGGAGAGACCACCGAAGACATTGAAGCGGACGCCATCGTCCCTGGCGATCTGCTCCTCGTGCGTCCCGGCGAAATGGTCGCGTGCGACGGCATCATTGCCGACGGCGCGTCGCACATCGACGTCGCGCGCCTCACCGGCGAACCGTCGCCGGAATTTGTGACCGCCGGTTCCGTGGTGCGCTCCGGCTCGGTCAATCAGGAATCGGCATTTCGTCTGCGCGCCACGGCTCCCGCACGCGACAGTCTGTACGCGCGCATTGTGGAACTCGTGCGGAGCGCCCAGGCAGAAAAATCGCCCATCCAGCGCCTCGCCGACCGCTACGCCATTTGGTTCACGCCGATCACCATCATCGCGTGCGCGCTTGCCTGGTTCCTCTCCGGCGATGCGTTGCGCGTGCTCGCCGTCCTCGTGGTGGCCACGCCGTGCCCGCTGATTCTCGCCACGCCGGTCGCGATCATCAGTGGTATCAACCGCGCGGCACGGCACCAGATCATTGTGCGCACGGGGAGCGCGCTGGAGCAAATCGGCTCGGTGGATGCGGCGGTCTTCGACAAAACCGGCACGCTGACCATCGGCTACCCAGAGCTCTCCGAGGTCCGCCCTGCCGACGGCTTTGACGAGGCCACCCTGCTCTCACTGACCGCCGGTGTGGAGCATGCGAGTGGGCATCTCTTGGCGCGCACCACGGTGTTGGCGGCGCAGGCGCGCGGGTTGCGGGTGCCTGAGGCGCGTGACTCTGTAGAGACGCCCGGCCGCGGAATTTCCGGCACCGTTGATGGGCGCAAAGTATCGGTGGGTTCGCTGCGCTACGTGGCTGCCACCCAACCCTCCGCCGCGTCCGGATTGGCGGCGCTGCACGAAGAGGGCGCTGGTCTCCGCGCGTATGTCGCGATCGATGGTGCGGCAGCGGGCGAACTTCGCTACGCCGACCACGCGCGCGAAGGGCTCCCCGCCTTTTTCGCGCGGCTCAAAACGTTTGGCGTGAACCGAACCGTGTTGCTCTCCGGCGACCACGAAAAGAACGTCGCAGAGATCGCCCGTACCCTCGGCATTACCGAAGCACGCGGCGACATGCTCCCTGACCAAAAAGTGGCCGTGGTGAAGGAGTTGCTCGCCGCCGGGCACAAAGTGTTGATGACCGGCGACGGCACCAACGACGCCCCCGCGCTCAGCGCCGCCACAGTTGGCATTGCCCTCGCGGCGCACGGTGGCGGCATCACAGCAGAAGCCGCCGACATCGTGCTACTCGCGGACGACGTCACACGCGTGGCCGACGCCATCGCGATCGGCCGGCGCGCCACACATATCGCGCGGCAAAGCATCTTCGCGGGACTCCTGCTGAGCGGCGCGGCGATGGTCGCGGCCGCGCTGGGGTACATCCCGCCGACCGTCGGAGCGCTCTTGCAGGAGGCCATCGACATCGCGGTCATCCTCAACGCTCTCCGAGCAGGAACTGGACCGGCGTCAGAGATTCCCTGACAGTCGATTCAATAACTGAGGATTGTGGATAACCGGTATCTGTCCTTTCTTATGGGCTGTCCTTCCGCGGAGATTCCCCACCATATGAACGCGCGTCTCGATTCCTTCTCGTACGACGACGATATCGTACGAAAGTTCCTGTTCGCGACCATCATCTTTGGTCTCGTCGGGTTCCTTGTCGGCCTCATCGTTGCCCTGCAGCTGGCAAACCCGGCCTTCAATCTTGGCCCGATCCTGACCTTCGGGCGGTTGAGACCGTTGCACACGAATGCGGTGATTTTCGCATTCGCGGGTAACGCCTGGTTCTGCGGAGCCTACTACTCCACGCAGCGTCTTCTCAAGACGCGCATGTGGAGCGACGGCCTCAGCAAGTTCCACTTCTGGGGCTGGCAGGCGATCATCGTCGCGGCGGCGATTACGCTCCCCTTGGGCTTTACCCAAGCCAAGGAGTACGCCGAACTCGAGTGGCCGATTGACATCGCCATCGCCGTGGTGTGGGTGGCCTTCGCCATCAACTACTTCATGACGCTGGCCAAGCGCCGCGAACGCCACATCTACGTGGCGATCTGGTTCTTCATTGCGTCGATCATCACCGTGGCCGTACTGCACATCTTCAACAACCTGTCCATTCCGGTCGGGCCGTTAAAGAGCTACTCGATATACGCGGGTGTGCAGGACGCTTTCATGCAGTGGTGGTACGGCCACAACGCCGTCGCGTTCTTCCTCACGACGCCGTTCCTCGGTCTGATGTACTACTTCATGCCGAAGGCCGCAGAACGACCGGTCTTCAGCTATAAACTCTCGATTCTGCACTTCTGGTCGCTGGTCTTCTTGTACATCTGGGCCGGCCCGCACCACCTGCACTACACCGCGCTCCCCGACTGGGCGAGCACGCTCGGCATGGTCTTCTCGGTGATGCTGATTGCCCCGAGTTGGGGTGGCATGATCAACGGCCTGCTCACGCTGCGTGGCGCCTGGCACAAGGTGGTCGAGGAACCGGTACTCAAGTTCTTCGTGCTCGCAGTGACGGCCTACGGCATGAGCACGTTCGAAGGCCCGATGCTCTCTATCAAGTCGGTCAACGCGCTCGCGCACTACACCGACTGGATTATTGCCCACGTGCACACCGGTGCGCTTGGCTGGAACGGGTTCCTGACGTTCGGCATGATCTACTGGCTCGCGCCGCGCCTCTTCCAGACGCAGCTCTACAGCAAGAAACTGGCGGAGACCCATTTCTGGGTGTCGACCTTCGGCATTCTGCTGTATGTGGCTTCGATCTACAGCGCCGGCATTACGCAGGGGCTGATGTGGCGTGCCTTTGACGAGACGGGGCGTCTGCAGTTCCCCGACTTCATCGAAACCACGATGCGCTTGATGCCCATGTACTGGGTGCGCGTCGCGGGTGGCACGTTGTTTATCATCGGTGCGTTGATCTTCGCGTACAACATCCTCATGACGTGGCGCCGGCGTCCCGCGGCCTACGAAGTGCAAGTGGTCACCGCAGCACCGCTCAGCGCCCAGCCGGCACCGCACCATGCGCCGGCCGCTGGCGGAGCGTTCGCTCGGCTCATTGGCATGGGGTGGCACCGCAAGTGGGAGGCCGCACCGCTCCTCTTCACGGTGATGGTGGTGGTCTGCGTACTGGTGGCGTCGCTGTTCGAAATCATCCCGACGTTCCTCATCAAGTCGAACGTCCCGACGATCGCGAACGTCAAGCCCTACACACCGCTGGAACTCGCCGGCCGCGATCTCTACATCCGCGAGGGCTGCTTCAACTGCCACTCGCAAATGATCCGTCCGTTCCGGTACGAAACCGAGCGCTACGGCGATTACTCCAAGCCCGGCGAGTCGGTGTACGATCATCCGTTCCTGTGGGGCTCGCGCCGCATCGGTCCGGACCTCGCGCGCGAAGGCGGCAAGTATCCCGCCCTCTGGCACGTGCGGCACATGGAAGATCCGCGCTCGCTCTCGCCCAAGTCGATCATGCCGGCGTATCCGAGCCTGCTCAAGAACAGCCTCGACTTCGGCGGTATTCAGAAACGTGTTGACGCGATGGCGATGCTTGGCGTGCCCTATGGCGAGGCCGTGAACAAGGCCGAGCAGATGGCGCGTGATCAGGCGACCGTGGTCGCGACCGACATCCAAAAGAACGGTGGACCGGCCGGATTGCAGGACAAGGAAATCACCGCGCTCGTCGCCTATCTCCAGCGTCTTGGCACGGATATCAAGAAACCCGCCGGCGTCGCAGTGGCGCCGATCCCGGCGAAGGCCGGGGGCAACTGATCGTGCGCAGTCTCGCAGACGTCGTGGGCGCGTCCGGACTCTCCGGCTACGCGATCGTGGCGTTGATCCTGTTCTTTCTCGCCTTCGTCGCCGTGGCGATCAATCTGCTCCTGCCGTCGCGCTCCGCTCTCTATGAGCGCGCCGGCAGGATGCCACTCGACGACTTGAACCCCCAGACTCCTCGCGAGCCCTGAGGCTACCCAATGACGAAAGCTGGTGAAGATCGCCCCATCATGGACCACGAGTACGACGGCATTCAGGAGTTCGACAATCCGATGCCGCGCTGGTGGCTCCTCCTGTTCCTCGTGACCGTCATCCTCGTGCCGGTGTACTATTTCGCGCCGGGCGACATCGGTGCTGGCGCCAAAAAAGCAGAAGTGTATGACCGGGAAATGGCCGCCTTCGCGGCGGCGCATCCCAATCAGGGCGGCGTGAACGTGACGCCGGAGCAAATGGCCGCCATCGTGGCGGACAAAGCGGAAGTCGAAAAGGGAAAAGCGCTGTTCAGCACGAACTGCGTCAGCTGCCATCGCGCCGACGGCGGCGGGCTCATCGGCCCCAACCTGACCGACGATTTCTGGGTGCACGGCAGCTCGCCCGTGGAAATTCACACCACGATCGATCAGGGCGTGTTGGCCAAAGGCATGCCACAGTGGGGAAAGCTCCTGAAACCCGAGCAAATCAATTCCCTCTCGGCATATGTGGTATCGTTGCATGGCACCAACCCGGCCAATCCCAAGGCGCCGGACGGTGTGCTCGCCACGTCGGCTCCGGCCGCTCCCGCCGCCGCCACGCCCACACCCAGCGCTGACCCAACAAAGAAGCCGTGACCGCACCAGCCCCCACCGAGCGCGTCCTCGCCACGCTGAACGCTGACGGATCCAGACGGTGGATCCGGCCCAAACTCTCCAAGGGCAAGCTCTGGCAAAGACGTCGCTCGGTGGCTTTTGGGCTGATGGTGCTCTTCCTCGCGATTCCGCACTTTCGGCTCAACGGCAAACCGTTGATGCTGCTCGACCTCCCGCGGCGCGAGTTCACGTTGTTCGGCACCACCTTTCTGCCGACCGACACCCTGCTCCTGATGCTCCTCGGCATCAGCCTGCTCATCGGCATTTTCCTGCTCACCGCGCTCTACGGGCGCGTCTGGTGCGGATGGGCCTGCCCGCAGACCGTGTACATGGAGTTTCTCTTCCGTCCCATTGAGCGCTGGCTCGAGGGCGGGTGGGGCGGCTCTCGGCAGATGGACAAGCAGCGGCAACACTTCCATCCGCGTCGCCTCGCCAAGTACGCCATCTACGCCGTGCTCGCCGCGATCCTCGGCAACACCTTCCTCGCCTACTTCGTGGGCACCGACGCGTTGCAGCACTGGATGCTCTCGTCGCCATACGAAGAGCCGGTGCCGTTCGTGGTGATGGCCGTGGTGACGCTGATGGTCTTTCTCGACTTCACCTGGTTCCGCGAGCAAACCTGTCTCGTTGCCTGTCCCTACGGGCGCTGGCAGGCCGTGCTGCTCGACAAACAATCGCTGATTATCGCGTACGATCCTGCTCGAGGTGAGCCGCGCCGCGCGCCCAAGAAAGGACTGCCCATCGCGGGTGCGTCCGTCGGCGACTGTGTGGACTGTAACGCCTGCGTGAACACCTGCCCCACCGGCATCGACATTCGCGATGGACTGCAGATGGAGTGCATTCACTGCACCCAGTGCGCCGACGCCTGCGACACGGTGATGCGCAAAGTCGGCAAGCCCGAAGGACTCGTCCGGTACACGTCCAAGGAAGCACTCGAGGGCCACGTCCGGCATTTCATTCGCCCGCGCACCGTGCTCTACCCGTTGGCCTTTGCGCTGTTCTTTGGCGGATTTATTTACGCGCTCAAGACCAAGGCCAAAGCGGACGTCACGATCCTCGGCGCCATCGGACAGCCCTTCTCCCGTGAACCCGACGGCTCCGTGGTGAATCAAGTCCGCGTGAAAATCGCGAATCGTTCAAACGGGGTGCGTCGCTACGCCGTTGAGTTGCTCGATGCCGACGGCGCGAAACTCATCGCACCGGAACTGCCGCTGACGCTCACCAACGGCAAGAACGCCGCCACGAGCATGTTCATCATCATGCCCGAGTCGGCGTTCCACGACGGTACGCACCGCATCACCTTGCGCGTGACGGATGATGCCGGATTCTCGCAACTGATTCCTTGGCGTCTCCGCGGACCGGACGAACACGAGCGCGAATCCCGAGAGCATAAATGATGAAGAAAGGATGGTATTGGCCGTGGCTCGTCGGCGGAATGTTGCTGGCCACCGCGGTGAGTCAGGGCTGGATGTACTGGACCGCCACGCACGACGCGTCGATGGCCATCGAGCCGGACTACTACAACAAGGGCGTCGCGTACGACTCCGTGGTCGCGCAGCGCGACGCGAGCGCGCGACTCGGCTGGAAGATCACGCTCACGGCGGGCTCGCTCGCCGATCACGCCTCGGACGTCGGCATCATGCTGAGCGACTCCGCTGGTGCGCCGATCACGGGTGCGCATGTCACGGTCGCGGCGATCAACAACGTCGTCGGCGCACGACACGTGGAATCGGCGCTTCCGGAACGCGGAGCCGGGCGATACGGCGCGGTGCTCGCGCTCGACCGTCCAGGGCTCTGGGAGTTCCAGATCGAAGTGGTGCGGGGCCGCGATCGGTTTGCCATTGACCTGCGGGCCGAAGTCTCGGCCGCCGCGACACCGGCCGCGCCAGCGCGGTGATCGCGCTCGTCGCATCCGTTTTTGTCGCAGCGTTGCTCGGCAGTGCTCACTGCGCGGGCATGTGCGGCGGACTGGCCTGCTTCGTCGCTGGCACCGGCCCGACCAGTGCTCGCGCCACGTTCGGCTATAATGCGGGACGGCTCGCCGCCTACGCGGCACTCGGCGCCATTGCTGGAGCGGCCGGCGCAGGGTTCGATCGCGCTGGAGAAATCACCGGCATCGCGCGTCCCGCCGCCATTGTGGCCGGTTCGCTCATGATCATCTGGGGCGCCTCCACCGCGCTTGTCGCCGCGGGAGTGCGGATGCCGACGCTCGGAGTGCCGCCCTTCATGCGGGCGGCACTCGCCCGTGCGCTCAAGAGCGTCAGTGCGCGCGACCCGCTCGTACGGGGCCTCACACTTGGCGTGCTGACACCACTCCTTCCGTGCGGATGGCTCTATGCATTTGTCGCCACCGCCGCCGCCGCGGGCACCGCCACGAGCGGGGCGATCGTGATGGCCGCGTTCTGGCTCGGCACTGTCCCGGCGATGGCCGCGCTCGGACTCGGCGCGCAATCGCTGCTCGGGCCGCTGCGGAAGCGCTTGCCTGCCGTCACCGCCGCGGCGATGGTTGTATTCGGCTTGCTCACTGTTGTCGGCAAGTTCGGCCCTCCGGCCATGCACGCCCACCAACACGAAGCCCCCACGCATGGTCAGTAGCGTTCGCGCGGAACAACCGACCACGGAGGCCACGGAACTCATCGCGTGCGCACACTGCGGTCTTCCGGTCCCTACCGGATTCCTCGAACCCAGCGCGCTGCGGCAGTACTGTTGCGCTGGATGTAGCACCGCCTGGTCGCTCATTCACGAGCACGGCCTCGAGGATTACTACTCGTTTGTAGAACGCCGCGAAGGGCCTGTCGCGGTGAGCGGACGTTCGTTCGAAGAGTTTGACCACGACGCATTCCGTGAGCTGTACGTGACGCCGCGTACCGACGGTCTCGTCGAAACCGATCTCTACCTCGAGCGCGTGCACTGTGCGAGTTGTGTGTGGCTCGTCGAGAAGATGCCGCTCGCCATTCCTGGCGTGGCGCGCGCCGAGCTCGATGTGGGGCGCGCCCTCGCCCACATCGTGTGGGATGCCACCAAGACGCCGCTCTCACAGATCGCCGGCTTTCTCGACCGCCTTGGCTATCCGCCGCATCCGTACCGCGGCGGCAAGGCCGACGAACTGCGCAAGCGCGAAGACCGTGCGTCGCTGACGCGCATCGGCGTGGCCGGCGCCATCGCGGCCAATGTGATGATGATCGCGATTGCGATCTACGCGGGCTGGTTCGGCGGCATGGACCCCGTGTTCCACCGCTATTTCCGCTGGTGGAGTTTTCTGTTGACCACGCCTGCCGTGCTCTGGCCTGGACGGGTGTTCTTTGTAAGCGCGTGGGGCGCGCTCCGGCAACGCGCGTTGCATATGGACGTGCCCATCGCACTCGCTATTGGCGTGGGATATTTGCGCGGATCGTGGAATACAATTCGCGATGCCGGCCCCATCTACTTCGATGGTGTGGCCACGCTCATCTTTCTGCTACTCGTCGGACGCTTTCTTCAGCAACGAGCGCAGCGCGCCGCCGCCGACTCCGCCGAACTTCTCTTTTCGCTCGCGCCATCCACGGCGCGCGTGGTAGACGGCGAGCAGATTCGCGAAGTCCCCACGCAAGCGGTGCTCCCCGGTGTCACACTTGATGTGCGCGCGGGCGACACCCTCGCCGCCGACGGCGTAGTGCTGACCGGTCGATCGTCGATGGATCTCTCGCTCCTCTCTGGCGAATCGCGACCGGTGGCAGTCGCCGAAGGCGCCGAGGTGTACGCGGGCACCATCAACCTGAGTGCACCGCTCCGCGTGCGCGTCACCAGTGCCGGCGAGCAGAGCCGACTCGGCCGCATTCTCAAAGACGTGGAAGACAGCGCCCGCCGCCGCGCCCCCGTGGTGCGACTCGCCGACCGCATGGCCGGCGGATTCATTGCCGCCGTCATCGCGCTCGCGACACTCACCTTTCTGATTTGGGTGCGCAAAGACACCTCCAGCGCTATCGACAATGCGATTGCGATGCTCGTGGTGACCTGCCCGTGCGCGCTCGCCCTTGCAACGCCGTTGGCCATCACCGTGGCAATAGGGCGCGCCGCGCAACAAGGCATTCTCGTGAAGGGTGGCGACGCACTTGAGCTGCTCGCCAAGCCGTCGCGCCTCATCCTCGATAAAACCGGCACGCTCACTGAAGGCCGCATGCAGCTCGTGCAGTGGGACGGCCCCGACGATCTTCGCGCGGCGGTGCTCGCGGTGGAACAACACTCCCGTCACCCCGTGGCATCTGCATTCCTCCGCGCGTGGGGCGATCCCACGCAGATCGCGAGTGATGTGCGCGAAACTATTGGTGGTGGGCTCGACGGCGTCGTCAATGCGCGCCGCGTGGTGATCGGCAAACCTTCGTTCGTCCTCGAGCGCGCCGCCGGCTCTGCTGAACAGTTCGCCGCGCTCGACGACGCGCTCACCCCCGTGCTTGTGGCCGTCGATGGCGTGGTGGTCGCGCGCGCCGGGTTCGGCGACCCCCTGCGCGACGGCACCAAAGAGGCCCTCGACACGCTGCGCGCCGCCGGCTGGCGCATCGGCATTCTCAGCGGCGACGATCCGCGCGTCGTCGCCGCCACCGCACGTGCCCTCGGGATTCCGCAACACGAATGCCGAGGCGGCGCGTCACCCGAAGACAAACGCGCGACCATCGAAGACGCAGCGCGCTCGGGAACGGTCGTCATGGTGGGCGACGGGGTCAACGATGCCGCCGCCATTGCTGCGGCCTCCGTCGGCGTGGGGGTGCGCGGCGGCGCCGAGGCCTGCCTTGCCGCTGCCGATGTTTTCCTCACGCGCGCTGGGCTCGTACCGTTCCTCGAACTACAAACCGGCGCGCGACGCACCGTCACGCTGATCCGCCTCGGCATCGGTTTCTCGTTATTCTATAATCTGGTCGGAGCCGCTCTCGCCCTCACGGGGGTCATGGATCCGCTCATTGCGGCCATCGTGATGCCGGTCAGTTCCCTGAGTGTTGTTATCGCGGCTTGGCGCGGCCGCACCTTCACCGGAGCTACCACGTGAGCGTCTTGTATGTGTTGGTCCCGCTCGCGCTGTTGCTCGTCATCGGTTTTGTCGTGGCCTGGGTGTGGAGCGCACGCGACGGGCAGTTCGACGACCTACAGACGCCGGCGCTCCGCCCGCTGCTCGACGACAAGCCGGAGCGTCGCCCCGCGGATGCGGCAACGCACTCCACAGACCCGTCGTCCGCGGCCTAGCGGGCGGCACTAACACCGCAACCGGCGTATGTTTCCTTCGTGACGCGCCTCCCTGCCCGCCGGTCTCTCTCCCCGGCATCAGATTTCCCCGGCACCGCCTGGCGATTTTTTTTCTCGGGCCTCGCCTTTCTCGCCATCGCCGGCGCGGTGGCGTTCGCGTCCATTCGCAACTTGCGCAATGACGCCGCGCTCGTCACGCAGTCCAGTCAGATTCTCGCCGTGCTCGCAAGCGTAGACGGTGAACTGACCAAAGCCGGATCGGCACGCCGAGGCTTTTTGCTGGTGCGCGACAGCAGCTTCGTCCGGCAGTACCGGTCGTCACGCGATCACGTCGACGATCTGTTTGAAGAACTCAAAGAGTCAACCAACGACGCCCCCGCGAGCACCCGCGAGCACCTGCGGCATCTGCGAGCCGCCGCCGGTCAGCGCCTCGATCTGATGGCGGTGTCGATCCGGAATGTCGCGACGGATCACGAGGCGCCGCAGGAACTGCTGCCGAACGACGAGAACGCTCGCAAGATCCGAGACGAACTCAACGAACTCGTCGCCGAAGAACGGCGCCTGCTCGCCACCCGCGAAGGACGCGCTGAACTCACCGAAATCGCAGCCGAAACATCGATGGCCGGTGGCTTCACGCTCGCCCTCGCGCTCTTCTTTCTCGCGTGGCGACGGTCCGTCCGCTCGGCGCTCCAGCGCGACGAGTCGGAACGCCTCCTTGCCGAACGCGCGTTGGAGCTCGATGTCGCCAACCGGCAACTCGAGCAACTGCTCTTTGCGGCTTCGGGACGACTCCAAGATCCGCTCCGCGCCATTCAAGACGCCGCGCTTTCTATTGCCCGTCAGGCTAGCTTGCAACAGGCGGAGCGTGCGCCCGCTATGGCGCAGCTCAGCGAGGGCGCCTCACGCATGAGCCGCATCGTCTCCGACCTGCGCACGTATGCACAACTCGTCGGATACGAGCCCGCACACGACCGCCTTGCCCTCGACGACGTCGTGCAGCGCGTCTTGCGAGAATTCGCTCCGCGCCTCAAAACGGCGAATGGCGTCGTGCACGTGGACCTATCCCTGCCACATATTGTCGGCGACCGGCGATTGCTGGAATGGGCGCTCGTGCAACTCATCGACAACGCCCTCTCCTTCTCCAAACCTGGAACGGCGCCGGCGGTGTACGTCGGAGCACGCGCGAGCGAAGGGCTCGCCACGCTCTACGTCCGCGACGAAGGCATCGGCATCCTACGCGACTACCACGCGCGCATCTTCGGCCTGTTCGAGCGACTCGCTCCCGAAATGCACCCGGGGAGTGGCATCGGCCTCCCCATCGCCCAGCGCGCCGCCGAACTCATGGGGTCGCGCGTACAGGTGGAGTCTGAGCCCGGCGTCGGCAGCGAGTTCACACTGGTACTCCCGCTGGCACGATAAGGCGCTTGACAGCTTACTGACCGCACAGTTATTTACTTGATCGGCGGGGAAACCCGTCTTTTCTACTACTCAGTAAATGACTTACCGGTCAGTTATATAGAATGAGCAGCTCCACTCCACTGACACATGACCCCAAGTGGAGGCGGCTCCCCGAGGAGCGGCCTCGCCAGATTCTCGAAGCGGCAATCGCCGTGTTCGGGGAACATGGCATTGCCGCCGCCAAGCTCGAGGAGATCGCCACACGCGCCGGCGTTTCAAAAGGCACCATCTACCTCTACTTCCCCAGCAAAGAAGACCTCTTTCGCGAGGTCATTCGCCAAGTGCTCGTGCCGCGCATTGCCCAAGTGGAGCATCAACTCACCGGCGGCACGGCGATTGAGCAGATCGAACGCTACCTGCGCGTGCACTGGCACTATTTCGACCGTCCCGAAGCCGCCAGTTGGCTCCGCCTCGTGCTCTTTGAACTGCACAAGTTTCCGGATCTCGAGCAGTTCTATTTCGACGAAGTCGTCGCGCTCTCCAACCGCGTGCTGGGCGATGTCCTCCGTCGCGGAGTAGCCAGCGGCGAGATCCGGCAGCTCGACCCTGCGGCCTCGGTCTCGCTCATCAAGGCCGTCCTGCTGATGCATGTCATCTGGATGAGTTCTCCCGCAGCAAAAGCCTCCGCCCGCGCTCCCCAGCACACCATCGACGGCATCGTCGATTTTGTGCTTCACGCTCTTCGTCCCGACGCCCCAGCGGGCGTCGCCGCTCCGGTACTCCCGTGATCCTCCTACGTTCCCGTGTGCGACACACGCTCGCGGCCACGCTCCTCGCCGCGCTGACCGGCGCGCTGATGAGCGCGCCCGAGTCCGTTGCCGCCCAACAGCCAACTGTCACGCTCACCCTCGGCGGCGCCGCGCGACTCGCCGCCGAACGAAGCGCGGGCACCGAAATCGCCCGGTCCCGTATGGACCAGGCCGATGCGCGCCTTCGCCAACGCCGTGCCGAGTTCCTTCCCTCGATTATGGCGGCCGTGGGCGAGAGTGAGCACACGTTCAACAGCGCGAGTTTTGGCATTTCGTTCGCAGATCCGGTCAGCGGCAAGTCGCTGTTCAATCCGAACGGCCAAGTTTTGGGCCCAGTAAAAATTTGGGACGTGCGCGGTACGCTCCGTCAAAGCGTCTTCGACCCCGGGGCCTTTGCTCGCATGCGCGCGTCGCGCGCGAGTGCGAGCGCCATTGGCACAGAAGCCAACGGCGCCGCGCAGCAGGCGGCTTCCCTGGCGGCGGCTTCGTATGTGCGCGCGTTGCGCGCCGACGCACAGTGGCTTGCCCGCATTGCCGACTCCACGCTCGCCGCTGAACTGCTCAGCATTGCGCGCGACCAACTCGCGGCGGGGATGGGCATTGCACTCGATGTCACCCGCGCCCGCTCGCAACTCTCGGCTGCCCACAGTCAACTCATCGCCGCTCGCATCGAACGGGACCGTGCGCGCCTCGATCTGGTGCGCGCCCTGAACCTTCCCCTCGGCACCGTCGTGGCGTTGGGCGATTCGCTCCGCGCCTCCCCCGCCAACGGCGAGCTACCGAGCATCGCGGAGGCGCTCGATCGCGCCACGCGCACCCGCGCCGACCTTAAGACTATTGGCGAACAGATCACGGCAGCCGAACGTCAACTCGACGCCGTGCGCGCCGAAAACCTGCCGTCGCTCTCCGCCTTTGCCGACCACGGCCCCACCGGCGGATCTCCCAACCATCTGCTGGGCACCTACGCGTGGGGGCTGCAGATTTCCGTGCCGGTGTTCGATGGCTTCAAGCGTGACGGACGGATGGACGAACAACGCGCCTCCATCCGCGAGCTCGATGCCCGTCGCCGCGAGATCACGCAGCAGGCCGCGGCCGATGTCAGTGCCGCATTGCTCGACCTCGGCGCCGCCGGCGAACAGCTGGCCGCCGCCGACGAACGCTTTGGATTGGCCGAGCAGGAGCTGGCGCAGGCCCGCGATCGTTTTCGGGCCGGTGTCTCTGGTAACGCCGACGTGATTGCCGCGTCGCTCGGGCTCAACGCCGCGCGCACGCAGGTGGTGGATGCCCGCGCCGGTGTGCTGGCCGCGCGCGTGTCGCTGCATCGCGCGCAAGGCAACGTCACCGACCTTCCCTGATCAACTTTTTTCCCTTTCTGAGACGACGCCCCGTATGGCTTCTCCCAATACTTCCACGGCCGACACGGCCGCCCGCCCGCGCAACAAGGCGCTGCCCGTGTTGCTCGTCATTGCCGCCATTGGCCTCGTGTGGGGCGGCAAGACCGTGCTCTACAATCAAGCGCACGAGAGCACCGAGAACGCGCAGTTTGATGGCACGATCATTCCCGTCATTGCCAAAGTCGGCGGCTTTGTGACGGCGGTGCGTGCTGTTGAAAATCAGCGCGTGGCGATTGGTGATCCGCTCGTGCAAATCGATACCGCTGAATACCTCATGCGCGTGCAGCAGTCGGACGCCGAGCTGGCCGCCGCTGAGGCAGCGGCTGGCAGCGCTGGCTCCGCTGGGCAAGCCGAGGCGGCGGTGCAAAGCGCGTCGAGTCAGCGTTTGGTGATTGATGCGCAGATTCAGTCGGCGCGTGCGGCGGTGGCCAAGGCCACAGCCGATCTCGCTCGAGTGAAGGAACTCGTGGCCAAACAGATCGTGTCGCGTCAACAGCTCGATGCGGCGCAGGCCTCCGCCGATCAGGCGAACGCAGCGCTGGCCGCGGCCGAACGCCAGTCGGCAACCGCCACCGCGCAGTTCGCGGGCGCGCAGGCCGGTGCCAAGTTCGCGCTTGCGCGGCTCGCCGGCGCACGCGCGACGCGTGCCAACGCGCTGCTGCAGCTCGGCTATACCCACGTCACGGCACCGCTCGCGGGTTCCGTGAGTCGGAAGCAGGTGGAAGTGGGTCAGTTGGTGCAGGCCGGCCAGCCATTGCTCACGCTGGTGTCCGATACGAGCGGGCTGATTGTCGCCAACTTCAAGGAAACGCAGTTGGCCAACATGAAGCTCGGACAGTCGGTCACCGTCGAGGTCGACGCGTACCCCGGCTGCGACGCCGTTGGCACGGTGGAGAGCATGAGCGCCGCCACGGGGGCGCGCTTTGCGCTGCTGCCGCCAGATAATTCGACGGGCAATTTCACGAAGGTCGTCCAGCGGGTTCCGGTGCGCATCAAGGTGACCACGGGCTGCGGCGCCACGCGGCCACTGCGCCCGGGCATGAGTGTGACCGTGCACGTCAGCACTAAGTGAACCGCTGATGGGGACGACCGCAGGCGTGTTGACCGCGTCCGCCGCTCCGGCGGCAGACGCGGATCGCTATCGCTATAAATATTTGATCGCGATCGCGGTGACGATGGCCGCGATGCTCGAACTCATTGATACGTCGATCGTGAACGTTGCGATTCCCCACATGATGGGGAATCTCGGCGCCACCCTCGACGAAATCTCGTGGGTGAGTGTCGGCTACATCATCGCGAACGTGATTGTGATTCCGATGTCGCCGTGGCTGAGCGCGTACTATGGCCGCCGACGGTATCTCACGGGCTCCATCTTTCTGTTCATCATTGCGTCGATGTTCTGCGGTGCCGCGGGGAGTCTGGCGTCGCTCGTCTTTTGGCGTGTCATTCAGGGTATTGGCGGCGGTGCGCTGCTCTCCACCGCGCAGTCCACGCTGTGGGAAGCATTTCCGCCGCACGAAGTGGGCATTGGGCAAGCGATGTTTGGCGTGGGCGTGATGGTCGGACCGACCCTTGGCCCCACGCTGGGCGGCTACATCGTCGACAACTGGAACTGGCCGTGGATTTTCTACATCAATCTGCCGCTCGGCCTGATTGCCGCCGTGCTCACCTGGACCTACGTGCGCGACTCCATTCACCAAGAGCGTAGCAACAAGGTGGACTGGCTCGGCATTGCGTTGATGACCGTGGCCGTGGGATCGCTCCAGTGGATGCTGGAGCGCGGCGAGCGCTATGACTGGTTTGATTCGCCATTTGTTACGGGGCTCGCCATCACCTCGGCGGTGTCGTTCGTTTGGCTGGTGTTTCACGAGCTGACAACCGACGAACCCGTCATCGATTTTCACATTCTTCGGAGCCGGCAGTTATCCGCCGGCGTCGTGATGGGCGCCCTGCTCGGCTTTGCGCTGTTCGGGAGCGTGTTTGTGTTGCCGGTGTTCTTGCAATCGCTCCACAACTTCACGGCCAACCAAACCGGCATGGTCATTCTCCCTGGCGCGATTGCGTCGGCGATGACGATGGCGATCCTCGGAAAACGGCTCCGGACGATTCCTGACGGGCGGCCGTTGATCGCCTTTGGTGCGGTGATCTTTATGGTGTGCATGTGGCAACTCGGCGGCCTGACACTCGAAAGCGGAAAGGAGGATTTTTTTTGGCCGCTCGTCCTGCGGGGTGTAGGCCTCGGATTCCTGTTCATTCCGCTCAACAGCATCGCGTTGGCTGACTTGCCCCCGCGCCAGCTCGCGCAGGGCACGTCGCTGTTCAACCTGATGCGTCAGCTCGGCGGATCGATGGGCATTGCGGTGATGGCCACGATGTTGAGTCGGTTCAGCAAGGAAAAGAAGGCGATCCTCACCGAACACCTCACCACCACGGCGCCCGATGCACTGGCCCGGGTGGATGCCATTTTCCACGGGTTGGTGGCCAAGGGGATGAACCCCGTGTCGGCCAAGCAGCAGGCCCTGATGGTGCTGGATCGCACGGTGTCGGTGCAGGCCAGCGTGCTGGCATTTTCCCGCATTTACCTGCTCTCCGGCATGGCACTGTTGGCGGTTATTCCGCTGATGCTTCTCTGGAAAACCGGGCGGGGGCGCATCGCCGCGCAGGTGGACGGGCACTAGCACGGAGCGACCACACGGCGCGACGGAGCATGATAGATTTCCGTTCTCCTACGGATGCGATTCCGCACCCATTGCTGAGGGACTTTCCCTATGACTCATCGTTTGATTCGCATTCTCCCACTGGTGCTCGTCGGGGCATTACTGCCCTCGGCGACATTTGCGCAACGCCCCAGTACGCGCAGCGAGGCCACGACCGGTTCGCGCCGTGAAAGTAAAAGCGGCCCCATGATGCGTGCGCCGAGTACGCGCGAAATCGAGGAGCTGAATCCGGCCTGGCTTATGGGCGACAAACGCCGCAAACTGTCGCTCTCCGACTCGCAGGTGACGCAGTTCAAGGCGCTCGAGGAAAAGATCAAGGAGCGCAACAAAACGTTGCTCACCGAGTACGATTCGATCCGGCGCGACTTTCATGCGCCGACCGGCAACATTGCGCGGGTGGCACCGGGCTCGGAACCGCAGATTGGCGGCCCCACAGATCGCGAGATGGAAAAGGCGATGCAGCAGATGCGGGTGATGCACTACATCATCACGCAGATCGCGGATCGCCGGAAGCAGGACGTGGACGACACGCTCGCGTTGTTCAAGGACGAAGGACAGAAGAAGAAGGCGCTCGACTTCCTCAAGGATCAGGACGAGGATCTGGCGAAGATCATGCCGAAGGGCGGACCGCCACCGGGCGGCGCGCTCTGATATGTCACGACGGGGCCGCCGAGTGGCGGCCCCGCTATTTTGAGTCCTATGACCGACCATTCTCTGCATTCCCGCGCCGACGCACTCGCTCTGATGGAGTCGTGGACGCCCAGTGATTCGTTGCGTAAGCACATGTTGTCGGTCGAGGCCGCGATGCGGGCCTATGCCGGCCATTTCGGGGAGGACGTCGAGCGCTGGGGGCTGGCCGGTCTCCTGCATGATTTCGACTACGAGCGCTACCCGAACGCGACACGTGAAAGCAACGCAGAGCATCCGGCCGAAGGGGTCCGCGAGCTCCGGCGCCTAGGGTACCCCGAGGATATGCTCGAGGCCATCCTCGGCCACGCGGACTACACCGGGGTCCCACGCGTCACTCCGATGGCCAAGACGTTGTTCGCGGTGGACGAGCTGTGTGGCCTGATTACGGCCTGCGCGCTGGTCCGGCCCTCGCGGAGCGTGAACGACTTGGAGTCCTCGAGTGTCAAGAAGAAGATGAAGGACAAGGCGTTCGCCCGGGGGGTCAGCCGAGAGGACGTGATACAGGGTGCGTCCGAGCTTGGACAGGAACTGGACGCGCACATCGCGTTCGTGATTACCGCCATGCGCGCCTGCGCCCAGCAGCTCGGGTTGGACGGCGGCACCAAGTGATGCTACGCATCGCGCGGCCTGTCCAACGCTCCGTACAGAGACCGCGTAATTTGGAGTGTGATTGTTGAGGCATTGGTATGACCGCCGTGACGAGTCCCCAAGCGGGCCGTCACGCGGCGGCAACGGCGCGGTTCGTGGCTGAGCGCGGCACGGACGAACGGGCGCTGGTGCTGTCCGCGCAGCGCGGAGAGCGCGAAGCATTCTCGCAGCTGGTGCGCACGCACGAGCGGCGGGCGTACGCGGTCGCGCGAGCCATCGTCGTCAATCACGAGGATGCGGAAGACGCCGTACAGGAAGCGTTCCTGCACGCGTACCGCGCCCTGCATCGGTTCTTGCCGGATCAGGCGTTCGGCGCATGGCTGCACCGGATCGTCGCGAATGCGGCACTCGACATTACGCGGCGTCGCAAGGTACGCGACGCTGATGAACTACCGGAAACGTTGGCCTCGCCATTTCGCGATCCCGCTGAGGGAAGCGAGTTGCGACGACGACTGCAGGACGCGCTGGCCACACTGCCGGTGCGACAGCGTTCAGTGATTGTGTTGCACGATGTGGAAGGATTCCGACATGCCGAGATCGGCAAGATGCTCAGTATTCCGGAAGGCACGGCTCGGTCGGACCTGCACTATGCACGGTCGCACCTTCGCGCCGTGCTGGGATCTGTCAGGAGTGATCTATGAACAACGATTTCAACGGACTCGAACTCATCCGGGACGACGACCCCCTGACGCAGGAGCTGCGCGCGATCTATGCGCCGCCAGCTGATGCGGCCTATTGGAGTTTTCTCGAACGCCGCATCATGGATCGCCTGTCGTTGGCAGACGGGGACTCGTGGTGGGCGGTATCGGGCACGTGGTTGCGCGCTGGACTGATGGCCGCCGGCATTGCCGTGATCGTGGCGGGGACGCTCTTACTGCGCACGCAGACCCAGATGGCGCGCGCCGAATACGAAACCGTCATCGACCCGGCGACGATCGACGCGCCGACACTCGCCGCGCGTGAACGCCTGTCCGAACAGCAGTCCAACGTCCGCATCCTTACCGGCCATTGAGCGCCCGCGCCTCATGACCAGATCTAAAGGACTCGCGCTGGTGGTGTACCTCGGCGCCGCACTTGGTGGCGCGGCCATCGGCATCTCGGTGGACCGACTCGTCGTGCGCGCCATGCCGCGCTGGTGGGATCAGTCGGCGATGCGCCAGCGGACGTTCGATCGCCTCAAGTTGACGCCGGCCCAACGGGACTCGGCGGCGCGCATTTATGACGAACGCAACCGCAAGCAGGATTCCATTCTCGCGCCGGTCCGTCCGGCGCTCGACTCGGCGAGCGCCGACTCGCGTCAGCGTATTGCGAAGCTGCTGACGCCAGAACAGCAGGTCATCTACGACCAAATGCAGCGCGAGCGCCAACAGGCGCAGCGCCAGGAGAAGAAATGAGGGTTGGGTTTCTTTGCGTCGCAACATGCGTCGCCATTGCCGCAGCGCCGTCCATGGGCGTAGCGCAGGGCGGCACCGCGCGCGCCATCTCGCTCGACGAAGCCGTGCACGACGCGCAGCAGAATGCGCCGAGCGTCGTGCTCGCGCGCAACAGCGTTCGCACGAGCGACGTTTCTATCAAGCAGACGACGCTGGGGTATCTGCCATCGTTGGCGCTGTCGGCAACCGCCAACCAGCGCGGCGGGACGCAGTTGATCAACGGCGTCCCGCTCGGGTTCAGTGGCACCCCATGGTCGTATTCGCGCGGCCTCAGCTCCAGCCTCACCGTGTGGGATGGCGGGCAGCGCTATTACAACCTGCGGGCCGCTGAGTCGAATCGCTCCGCCAACGAGGCGAACGAAACGCTTCAGCGTTATCAGACGGCGTTGAACGTCAAAACGCAGTACTTCGCCGTGCTGGCCGCGCGTGAACAAGACGCGGCCGCGCACCGTCAGCTGGAGCAGGCGCAGCAGCAACTCGTGGTGGCCAGCACCAAAATGATGGCCGGTACGGCAACGCGCTCCGACTCGCTCTCCGCGGCGGTGGCCGTCGGGCAGGCAAAGCTCGCCATCTTGAATGCGCAGAACGGGCTGGGCAACGCCAACGCCGCGCTCACCCGCCTCGTGGGGTCCGCCACGCTCGTCACCGCGGTGATCGCCGATACGTCGGACGTCGGGGTGATCAACGTGGGCGAAGACGAACTGACGCGCATTGCCGCCGATGGCCCGGCCATCCGGCAGTCGCAAGCGACGCTCACCGCCGCCGGCGCCACGCACAAGGCCGCCACGGCGCCGTACATGCCGCAGATCGCCATGACCGGCTCGTACAGCTGGACGCCCGAAGGTTCCAAGGGGTTCGATTTCGGCGACGGGCTGAGCAGCAAGAGCACCGCGCTTGGCTTCTCGGTGTCGTACAACGTCTTCAACGGCTACAACCGCGAAGCGACGCTCGCCAACGCCAAGATCAGCGAAGAAAACGCGCTGGCGAACCTGCGGGACGCGCGCCTCGCCGCCGTGCAGAATCTCACCACGCAGCTGAACAGCTATCGGACAGCCGTGCAATCGATCGAACTCAACAAGCTGCAGATCTCTGCGTCCGAGGAAAACCTTCGCGTCGTGCAGCAGCAGTACAACCTCGGCACCAAGCAGGCGCTTGATGTGCTGACGGTGCAGTCTCAGCTCGACAACGCCCGCCTCAGTCTCATCACGGCGCGCCTCAACGCGCGCAGCGCCAAGGCGCAGATCGAAGCGCTCATTGGCCGCGACCTCAAGTAAGGCCGTGACCAACATGCACCCGACCCATCGCCTCCATCCGGAGTTCGCAGTGACCCGCAAGATTTTGCTGCTCGCCCTCGTCAGCGTCGCCGCGGCGTGCGCCAAGACCGATACCAAAGTCGTCACGATTCCCACCGCCACCATTCAGCGTCGCGACATCATCGTGACCGCTGAGGCCACGGGCATCATCGAACCGATCAACGTGATCGAGGTGAAGTCCAAGACCGCCTCGGGCCAGGTCATGAAGATGCCGATCGAAATCGGCAGCTACGTGAAGCCTGGCGATCTCATCGTGCAGATCGATACGACCGACCTCACGACCTCCTTCCGCCAGTCGACCGCCGACTTGGCCGCGTCGAAGTCGAACTTCGACGTCGCCTCGGCGCAGCTCAAGCGTCAGGAAACGCTGTTCAAGGATCGCATCATCACGCGCCCCGACCTCGAGTCGGCGCAAACGGGTTTTGCGAACGCGCAGGCGACGCTCGTTCGGAGTCAGTCGAGCCTCGACCTCGCCGCGCAGAAGCTCAAGGATGCGCGCGTCGTGGCATCCATCGAAGGCACGATCATCACGAAGCCGGTGTCGGTGGGACAGGTCATTCAGGCCGGCGGACAGTCGGTGAGCGGCGGCAGCGTCATTGCGACGATGGCCGACCTCACCAAGGTGCGCTCGCGCGCACTCGTGAACGAAACGGACATTGGTGCCGTGAAGCCCGGCCAGCCAGCGCAGGTCACCGTGGACGCCTTCCCGGACCGCCCGTTCCGCGGCGTGGTGGAGAAGATCGAGCCGCAGGCGACCGTACAGCAGAACGTGACGATGTTTCCAGTGCTCATTTCGCTCGACAACAGCGAAGGGTTGCTCAAGCCCGGCATGAACGGCGAAGTGCAGGTGCTTACCGACGAACGTCTCGGCGCCATCGCGGTGCCGAACGACGCCATTCGTTCCACACGTGAAGCGCGCCAGGCCGCGACGCTGCTCGGCTTGAACCCCGACAGCGTGCAGGCGCAGTTGCGCAACGCGATGGGTGGCGGATTCGGTGGTCGTGGCGGCCAGGGTGGCCAGGGCGGTCGCGGTGGCAACAGCAACAGCACGTCGGCACCGACCGGCGCGCCGGCGGGTGCCGCCACCAAGACGCAGCAGTCGCGCGGCGAACTGGCCTTCCCTCTTCAGGGTGATCAGGGTGATCGCCGTGGCATGGGCGGACAGGGCGGGCGCGGTGGCTTCAACATGCCGCAGGTGAGCGACGCCGACTGCAAAAAGGTTGACGACGCGATGGCGAAGAAGCCGGACACGCAGAAGAAGCTCGATGCGATCCGCGAGCAGATGCGTGATCCGAACGCAGATCGTGACGCGCTGCGCAAGCAGAGCGAAGAGGTGTACAAGTCGCTCGGTATGGATGCCAACGTCGTGCGCGCCTGCCGCTTCCGGAATGGCGGCGGACAGGGTGGCGGCCAGATGGGTGGCGGCCAGATGGGTGGCGGCCAGATGGGTGGCGGCCAGATGGGTGGCGGACGCGGCGGGATGAGCGCGATGGGTGGCGGCAACAACAGCCGCGGTGGCGCAGGCGCCACTGCCGGTGCGGCCGGCGGCACCGGCCGACCGACGGCATTCCCGAATCGCCGCGACAACAGCGGCGGCGGCAATGGCCAGAGTGGAATGGGTGGCATGGGCGGTGGCGGTGGCAGCGGCGGGAGAAGCCGTAGCCGGTCCGGCCTCGTGTTCGTACAGAAGGGCACGACGTGGGAGCCGAAGGTGCTGCGCCTTGGCGTCGCCAACTACGACTACACCGAAGTGATTGACGGTCTTGCCGAAGGCGACAAGGTCGCGATGCTCAGCGCCGCGGCACTACAGGCCAAGCGTCAGGAGCAGAATGACCGCATGAAGTCCATGACGGGCAGTCCGCTCGGTGGCAGCCCGGCCGGTGGTGGCGGTGGTGGTCGTGGCGGCGGACGAGGGAACTAGCCAATGCTGATTGGCGAAACCGTTCGCGTCGCACTGGGCGCCCTCCGCGCGAACAAGCTGCGCTCGCTACTCACGATGCTCGGCATCGTGATCGGCGTGGCGGCGGTGATCGCGGTGGTGGCGCTCGGTAAGGGCGCGCAAAAACAGGTCAACGACCGCATTGCGGCCCTTGGCACCACGTTGCTCACCGTCAATCCCGGGCAGTCGCAGATGGGTGGCGTGCGGACTGGTGGCGGCGGTGCCCGCTTAATCATCGACGACGCGCAGGCGCTCGCCGATCGTGGCACGCACATCGCGGCGGTGCAGCCGGAAATGTCGGGCAGTCTGCAGGTGCAGTACCTCAACAAAAACACGAATACGCAGATCGTCGGCACGACCGCCAACTATCCAGCGGTCCGGAAGTACGAGATGCAAGAAGGACGGTTCTTCACGAACGCCGAAGACCAGACGCGCCAGCGCGTGGCGGTGGTCGGCCCGACCGTCGTCGAAAATCTCGGGGTGCAGTCTGCCGTAGGGATCGTTGGCGAAACGATCCGTGTGCGCGGCATTCAGTTCACCGTGGTCGGCGTCTTCAAGAGCAAGGGACAGGCCTCGGCGTTCCAAAACCCCGACGACCAAATTCTCATTCCGATTACCACGGCTCGGTTCCGCGTCTTGGGATCGAATCGCGTGCGCGCCATCAGCGTGCTCGCGCCGACGGAAGAAGACATCCCAGAAACGATGGCCGACATCCAGAAGATCCTGCGGCGCGAACACAAACTACGCCCTGGTCGAGATGACGACTTTCAGATCCGCAACCAGTCGGACTTCTTGAACACGCTCGGCGAAACCACGCAGGTGTTCAGCTTGCTCCTCGCCGGGATTGCCGCCGTGTCGCTGCTCGTGGGCGGCATCGGCATTATGAACATCATGCTCGTCTCGGTCACCGAGCGCACGCGTGAGATTGGCATTCGCAAGGCACTCGGCGCCACCAAGCTCAATATTCTGTTCCAGTTCCTGATTGAGGCCGTCGTGCTCTGCCTCTTGGGCGGCATGATCGGTATCGGCGTTGGCGCGGGCGGTGCCACGATCTTCACCCGCATTATGGGGTGGAGCACTGAAGTGGGCGCGTCCTCCATTGCCATCGCGTTCGGTTTCTCGGCGTTCGTCGGCGTGGTGTTCGGCGTATACCCCGCACGTCGGGCCGCCGGACTCGATCCGATCGTCGCGCTGCGCTACGAGTAAGTCGCCACCGTACGATAGACGGTACGAAAAGAGGCGGCGTGCAATGCACGCCGCCTCTTTCTATCTCGCATACCCTCGTGCTACTGGGGCTTCTTCGCGACTGCACGCTGCAGGAGGAACTTGAACTCCTGTTCTGCGAGCTGGCGTACGGCGCGGTTGCCGGCGAGCGCCGGGCGGAATCGCATGCGGGGCATCACGTCGCGCACTGCCTTGGCAAAGAGCGGGTGCGTCGTGCGAATTTCCTTTACGGTGGCCATATCCACGTAGCCTGTGGTGTCCACCACAAAACGCATGGTCGCTGACCCTTCCACGTTCTGCGCCATCAAGGTTTCCGGATACGACGGCGCCGCACTCGCGGGGTCGCGCACAGCCGCAGAATCCACGTCGAGCACACTGTACGCATTTTCTTCCGCGGTGGGCTCGGCGACAGCCAAGCTTGTCCTTGCGTCGTCGCCTTGGCTCGCCGCTTGGGGCTGCGCGAAGGCGGTCGAAGACGTGGTCCGCGTGATGTGCTCGGGCGGTCGCAGGCCAGACTTTGCGTCGTTGCCTGGAGAACCCGCGTATTTCAGCTGGGTTTCCACGGGGCGCGAAATGCGGTCGGCCGGCACGAGAAAACGCACCGTCTGTTGCATGACATCGGCAATGTCGCTGGCGTAGCGACGCCCACCGATCGCCACGATCGCAATGAGCGCGACGTGCGTGGCCGCGCTGATCACCGCCCCGAGGAGGGGGCGTGGGGTTTTGAAGCGTTCGTCGAACAGCAGTTGCATCGGGGGGTCTCGGTGCGGAGCTCAGGGCTCATCCAATAGGACAGCCTGCTCCGCCTAAAGGATTACCATAGGCGGGGGTCGATTCGTCACCAAGGGGGGGGATTGTCCGATATATCGGACGCGATATATTGAAGATATAACGAAGTTAGCTTTCCCCAGCTCTTGCTGGGCAAGTCGGACCACTCGGCACAGGAGGAATGATGTGGAAACACCACGATCACGGCACATGTGGCCCTCGCGACCGGCAATGGGCCGGACGTGGCGGTGACTGGTGGTCTTCTCCTGGCGGCGCCTTCTCCTGGGGGCTGGGGAGCTTTCGCGCGAGAACGCGTTCGGGCGGGCGGATGTTTGAGCAGGGCGACCTCAAGCTGGTCATACTGCAACTCCTCTCGGAAAAGCCCCGCCACGGCTACGACATCATCAAGGAACTCGAGGAGCGCTCAGGCGGGCGCTATGCCCCGAGCCCGGGCACTGTCTACCCCACGCTCACGCTGCTTGAGGAGATGGGCCATGCGGTCGCATCCGCCGAGGAGGGTGGCAAGCGGGTGTATGCCATCACGGATCAGGGTCGGGCGTACCTCGATGAGAATCGCTCGACGGTGGACGAGGTATTGCATCGGTTGGCCGAACTGTCGAACACCATCTTTGGTGACGATGTGCGGCCAGCGCACGAGGCGATGGGCGCGCTCGGCCGCGAATATGCACGCCTGTTGTGGCGACGGCCGGCGACGGCGCAGTTGGCCAAGCAGGTGGCCGATATTCTGCAGCGGGCCACCCGGGAGTTGAGCGACTTGGCGGAAACCCCGTAGGCGGGGCAAGCACCGGCGAGGTTCTTTGCCGTTCGTCCGGTACGGTGTGACAGAATGCCCTGGGTGGAGAACGCGGCGTTCGCTGGACGCGCCTGTGACACCCACTAGATTCTTCCAACGGGTCGCGGGTTTTGCGCGATCCGTTGGCCTACTCGTACGCCGGTCTCTTTACCGTGTCTCCCTCTCACGACCCGACATTGTCGGGGACGTACCCCGCCGCAACGGCCCCCAATACGCACGCGCATGTCGAGGCGCACCCCACCGGTAAGCGACTGGCGGTGCTCGCGCTGACGGCGCTCGGGGTGGTGTACGGCGATATCGGCACCAGCCCGCTCTACGCGTTCCGCGAGTGCTTCAAGCCGGAGTACGGCATCACGCCAACGCCCGCGCACGTGTACGGCGTGCTGTCGCTCATCGTTTGGTCGCTGATGCTCGTGGTGAGCGTGAAGTACATCGTCTACGTGATGCGCGCCGACAACCGTGGCGAAGGTGGCATTCTGGCAATCCTCGCCCTGATCATCGGCAAGGACACCACCCATCGCAAACGCCGGTTCGTCTTGATTGCACTCGGGTTGTTTGGCTCCGCGCTCCTCTACGGCGACGGCGTCATCACGCCCGCGATTTCTGTGCTCGGCGCCATGGAAGGACTTGAGGTGGTATCGACGCGGTTTAGCGTGTTCGTGATTCCCGTGACGATGGCTGTGCTTGTGGGACTGTTCTTGATGCAGCGGGTCGGCACGGCGAAAGTCGGCGCGATGTTCGGGCCGCTGATGCTCATCTGGTTTACGCTCATCGCGGCGCTGGGCCTGCACGAAATACTGCGCAATCCGGCTATTATTGGCGCGCTCAATCCGTGGTATGCGGTGGCCTTTTTCATTGAAGAACGAACCGTCGCATTCGTGTTACTTGGCGCGGTCGTGCTGGCGGTGACTGGCGCGGAAGCGCTGTACGCCGACATGGGGCATTTCGGCAAGCGTCCGATTCGCTTGGCCTGGTTCTGGTTCGTGTTTCCCTGTCTCTTGCTCAACTACCTCGGCCAGGGCGCGCTCGTGTTGCGCGATCCCACCGCCGTGGCCAACCCGTTTTACTTGCTCGCCCCGCGCGCATTGCTCTACCCGCTCATTGTGATCGCCACGATGGCGGCGATCATCGCCAGTCAGGCCCTGATCTCCGGCGCGTTCTCGTTGACCCAGCAGTGCGTACAGCTCGGCTACAGCCCACGCGTGACGATCATTCACACGTCCGCGCGTGAGGCGGGGCAGATCTACATTCCGGAAATCAATCACGCGCTGATGGTGAGCTGCCTGTTCGTGGTGCTCGGTTTCAAAACGTCGAGCGCGCTCGGCGCCGCGTATGGCATTGCCGTGACCGGCACGATGGCCATTACAACCATCCTCTTTCTCGTGGTGGCGGCTGGCCGCTGGAACTGGCCGCGCTGGAAGGTGCTCCTGCTCGGCGCGGTCTTCCTCACGATTGACCTCGCGTTCTTCGGAGCGAACGTCATCAAGGTGGCCAATGGTGGCTGGGTCCCGCTGGTGGTCGCCATCGTGTTGTTCACGATGATGACTACCTGGAAGCGCGGAAAAGAAATTCTCCGTGAGCGTCTCAAAGAAATCACGATGCCGCTCGGCGCGTTTCTCGAGAGCGTAGGGCGCGGCAAGATTCCACGCGTTCCCGGCACCGCCGTGTTCATGACATCGGAGCCCGACGGTGCGCCGGTGGTGCTGTTGCACCATCTCAAGCACAACAAAGTGCTGCACGAGCAGGTTGTGTTGCTCTCGATTCAAACCGCTGATGTGCCGGAAGTGGATGATGATCACCGCGTGTCGTACGAACCGCTCACGCACGGGTTCGTGCGTGTGGTCGCGCGCTACGGGTTCATGGAATATCCCGACGCCCCGCACATCATGGCGTTGCTCAAGAAGGACGGTATACGCGCACGACCGCTCGAGACGAGCTACTATCTCGGACGCGAACTGTTGCTTCCGTTACCGCGGCCCTGGAAGACGGGCGGGCTTTCGATGAGCATCTGGCGCAAGCGACTCTTCGCGATCATGTCCAAGAACGCGCGATCGGCCGCGGAGTTCTTCCAGCTGCCTCCTAACCGCGTCGTGGAACTGGGCACGCAGATCGAATTCTGATCGGCGCAGGGCACGTCGAGGGTCGCCGTGTAGAACCGGCACCGACCCTCGACGTGCGCACGGCCGTCACATCATCACGCGTTTTGTCATGCGGACGCGGGTGGCCGGCACGAGCTCACGCAACCGTTGCATATGTTCGCGGAGCGCCGGTAGTTCCAGTGCCTGCGCTCGGAGCTTTTCGCGGAGCGCTGGCAGTTCCAGTGCCTGCGCTCGGAACTTTTCGCGGAGTGCTGGCAGTTCCGCCGCATCGCGGCCGAGGCGCGCCCGAATCGTCGAGAGTTCCTGCAACGGCAGCTCAGGGTGAATCGGAGGCATCGGAGGCGTCGGAGGCGTCGGAGGCGTCGGCATGAACAGCATGCGGCCGGCCTCGCCGTGTTCGAAGCCGTTGATGTCGCTTGGCTTGACGGTCGTCACTTTGACGGTGCGTGACTTACCGCCAGCGGCGAGGACGAGTTCCACCGTCTGCCCGGGCTTCACCTTGCTCAGCTCGCGCTGTAGCCGCTGCACACGCATAGACGAGGCGCCGGCATCGCCGGCGTCTTCTCGCGGCACGCGCACATCCACGCCATTGATGCTCGCAATGCGTTCACCTTCAACGATGCCCGATTTGTCGGCCGGCCCCCCATCGTGCACTTCGGAAATAAACACGCCGGTGGTATCGCGCTTACTTCCCGACCCGCCGATGGTAATGCCAATGGCGCCGTGTTCGTCGACGCCATTCACGATGGCCTCGCTTAACGCAGACGCGGCAACAAGCTTGGCCTTCACGGATTTTATTTTGCCGCCCGACCACACATCGAGCGTGACGTCGTCACCCGCTTTGTGCTTGCCGATTTCTCGGCGGAGCCTGTTGCTGAGCACATTGGCCGTCTCGGGCTCGCCCGCATCGTCGCGCGAGGCTTTGAGCGAGACTCCATTGATTGTGACCAAGCGGTCTCCCGCTTCGAGTCCGGCCTTCTCCGCGGGGCCATTGCGCGTCACGTCGGCGATCAACAGACCGAGGGTGTCACGACGATCGCCGCCGGTGGTGGCCACGCCAAGCACGGGACGATCGGTCGCCTCCGCGTTCGACAGCATCTTAAACACTTGAACATTTGGTGCGGCCGTTCGCGTTTGAGCACGCGCCGCGGAGGCGGCAAGGCATAGCAGGGCGGCGGTGAAAAGCAGGCGCATGGGAATCCCCTCTGGGTGCTGGTTCACTGGATGAGTCACGCCCTCGGCCCAAGGGGTTGCCACGGCGGGCGGCGCGCACGGTTGGGAGCGCCTGCTCCGTTGTGCCATATTGAGGGAGATCCGGTGCGCAGCGTTGCCGCCGGCCACTCCCCTCCGCCTTACGCCCCGTGACTGTCGATCTGCACACCTTTCAGCACCATTGGCAGGACGAAGCGGACGCCGCGTTTCTCTACCGCGTACTCGCTGAACTCGAGCCCGATGCAGTCCGCCGCGATGTCTTCGTGCGCCTCGCCGAGGTGGAAGACCGCCACGTGGTGATTTGGAACGATCTCATTCGCGCCAACGGAGGAGATCCGGGACGCTTCCGCCCCACCGGTCGCACGCGGCTCCTCGCCCAACTCGGCCGCTGGTTTGGTCCAAAGTTTCTGTTGCCCTACCTGCTGGCCGAAGAAGGGCGCGAGGTCAAAGGCTATCTGCAGTTGCATCGCGCAACGCCGGCCGGCGCACCCGGCAGCGGTGCAGCGCTCTTGCTGGCCCGCGAATCGAAGGAGCACGCCACGGAAATCGGCACGCTCGTAGGGCGCAACGGCGAACCGTGGCATCAGGCGGAGAGCGGCGGACTGCTGCGCAACGTGGTGTACGGCTTTAACGACGGCCTCACGGCAAACTTTGGACTCGTCGCCGGCGTCATCGGCGCCACGGTGGCGGCACAGCACCACGCGGTGATCGTGGCGGGCGTGGCGGGACTCATCGCCGATTCGCTCTCCATGGGCTCGAGCGGCTATCTCGCAGCCAAGAGTGAACAGGAAGTCTACGCTAACGAAATCGCGATGGAGCGCGACGAAATCGCGCTGATGCCTGAGGTGGAGCGCGACGAACTCGCCCTCATCTATGAGATGAAGGGGATGCACAAGGATCAGGCCTATGCCCTCGCCACTGAGGTGATGGCCGATCCGGAGCGCATGCTCGCCGAGCAGGTCCAGGAAGAGCTCAAGATTGGCGGGCACGAGACGTCGCCGTGGCGCGAGGCGTGGATTACGGGTCTCGCAACCGCAATTGGCGCCTTGATTCCGGTTTTCCCGTTTTTTGTGCTGCAGGGGGCGGCGGCCATTTGGCTCAGCTTCGCGCTAGCCATGGGAAGCCATTTCTTGGTGGGCGCCGCCCGCAGTGTCTTTACGGGGCGTGGCATTTTCCGGTCTGGCATCGACATGTTCGTCGTCGGACTCGGGGTCGCCGTTGTCGGCTATTACGTGGGCGAGTGGATCGCGCGGGTGTTCGCGTGAGTCAGGGGCGCGCCTCCCACGGGCTTCTCGTCGGCGTTTACCCCGCTCCGTTGTCGGGTGCTTCCTGCTGGCGCCGGTTAGCGCACTCGGCGATTCTCCGAGCGTGCTAACCATCCCCCCTGTGTCGCCTATGACCGCCGCCGAGCGCGCGCGCGGATTACGCGTGCTTATAGGCAACACGCCTCTGCTCGCGATCGACTATCAGGTCGACGACGGAGCCCCGGCGCGGCTCTATGCAAAAGCTGAGAATCTCAATCTCACCGGCTCGATCAAAGACCGGATGGCGCTGCACATTCTCCGGTGCGGCTACGATTCCGGCGCTTTGATACCGGGCGCGTTGATTATTGAGGCGACGAGTGGCAACACGGGAATTTCGTTTGCTGCCGTGGGGCGCGCGCTCGGCCATCCCGTGGTCATCTACATGCCGGACTGGATGAGTGAGGAGCGCAAAATGCTCATTCGTTCGTTCGGCGCTGAAGTGCGGCTCGTGTCGAAGGCGGAAGGTGGCTTCCTTGGCTCCATTCGACTCGCCGAGGAACTTGCGGCGCGCACACCCGGTGCGTTCTTACCTCGGCAGTTTGCCAACGAACTCAACTCTGAAGCGCACGTCCTCAGCACGGGCCCCGAAATTCTCGCCCAACTCCGCGCGATGGGGCTCGCCCCGTCGGCGTTCGTGGCGGGGGTCGGTACCGGCGGCACGATTATGGGAACCGGACGTGCGCTTCGGGCAATGCATCCGGCCGTCCGTCTGCATCCGGTAGAGCCGGCGAACTCACCGACGCTCTCCACCGGCCACAAAGTCGGCAAGCACCGTATTCAGGGGATCAGCGACGAGTTCATTCCGCCAATCGTGCATCTTGCGGAACTCGACCGTGTGGTAGCCGTTGATGACGGCGACTCGATTCTCATGGCGCAGCAACTCGCCGCACAGCTCGGACTCGGCGTCGGCATCTCGAGCGGCGCGAATTTTCTTGCAGCCATGAGTATCCGAGACGAACTGGGCACGGACGCGGTCGTCGTCACCGTGTTTTCTGACTCGAACAAGAAATATTTGAGCACCGACTTAATGCGTGAGGAGCCTGTGCTCCCCACGCACCGCACGCCGCACGTTCGTCTGCTGGCCGTGCGAGCCTTCAACCGCGTGTGCGACATGTGTATGGATCCCACGGACCCGAGCTCGACGCCCGCGGGATTTTACACGATGCGGCGCCGCTAGCTGCGCTCGCCGCGGCACGTGTTGCGCCGTTAGAGCACCAGGCTGAGGAGACGCCCCGGCACGTAGATCACCTTCTTTGGCGTGCCGGTGATGAACTTCACGATGGACGGATCGGCATGGACGGCGGCGAGCACCGCTTCTTGCGTCGCGTCCTTGGGGAGCACAACGCTGCCGCGCGTCTTGCCGCCAATCTGCACCGCAATCGTCATCGTCTCGCCACCGGCGAGCGCGGCGTCGAACGACGGCCACCCCGAGTCGAACACGCTGACATCGTGACCGAGTACCTCCCACAGTTCTTCGGCGATGTGCGGCGCGAACGGTGACACGAGCTGCACCAGCGGCTCCACTTCGCCGCGGTGTGGCACGCGTTCACTGCGCCGCAGGACGTTCATGTACTCCATCATCGCGGCGATGGCCGTGTTGTAGCTGAGGCGCGGCACATCCTCGCCCACCTTCTTGATGGTCTGATGCAGTTTTTGCAGCACGTCGCGATCCGGCTCGCCCTCGGTGCGCGCGGCGTGCACGGAGGTCCAGAGACGATCAAGGAAGCGCTTCACGCCACTAATGCCCGCATCGCGAAAATCGCCGCCTTCCTCGAAGGGGCCGAGAAACATCAGGTAGGTGCGGAAGGTGTCCGCGCCCCAGCCGTCGATGTAGTCATCGGGATTGACGACGTTGCCCTTGGACTTCGACATCTTGGCACCGTCGCGAATGATCAGTCCGTGGGCGCGGAACTTGGTAAAGGGTTCCTCGAACGCGAGATGTCCTTCGTCGTGAAGCACCATCGTGAGGAAGCGCGAATACAGCAGGTGCAACACCGCGTGTTCGTTGCCGCCGATATACGAGTTGACGGGCAGCCACTTCCGCGTGATGGTTTGGTCGAATGCGACGGTGTCGAGTCCGACGCTCGGATAGCGCAGAAAGTACCAGCCGCTGTCGAGGAAGGTGTCGCTCACGTCGGTTTCGCGGCGCGCTAGCTTGCCGCACGTGGGGCACGGCACGCGGTACCACTCTTCGTGGCGCGCGAGCGGCGAGACACCAGAGTCGTCGGGACGATAATCCGCGATGTTGGGAAGGATCACGGGCAGATCCTTCTCCGGCACTGGCACCGTACCGCACGCATCGCAGTAAATGATCGGGATTGGCGGGCCCCAGTACCGTTGACGCGAGATGCACCAGTCGTGCAGACGGAAGTTGACGACGCCCTTGCCGGCGTGACGCGACTCGAGCCACGCCGTTACTTGCTGTTTGGCTTCGTCCACGGGGAACCCGTCGAACTCGCCGCTGTTGCAGAGACGTGCAGCGTCATCGTCTTCGGTGTACGCCTCGTCGAGCGGCGTGTGCGCCGTGTGATCGGGGCCCGCCACCACGCGCACAATCGGCAGCGCGAACTTGGTGGCAAACTCAAAGTCGCGTTCATCGTGCCCTGGGACGGCCATGATCGCGCCTGTGCCGTAATCCATGAGGACGTAGTCGGCGGTCCACACGGGAATCATCGCACCCGTGGCCGGATTCGTCGCGTACGCGCCGGTGAAGACGCCGGTCTTTTCTTTGTTGGTCTTGCGCGCCACCACATCCTGACGCGACGCGCGGTCGCGATAGGCCGCCATCGCGGCGCGCTGGTCACTCGTGGTGATGTCCTCGAGCATCGGATGCTCGGGTGCGAGCACCAAGTACGTGGCGCCAAAAATCGTGTCGGGACGCGTCGTGAAGACGCGGATTTCGTGCACGCCCGTTGAGAACTCCGCCGTCACGTGCACGGCAGCGCTGCCCGCATCCTCGGGAGCGTTGAGCACGCGAAAGCGTAGCTCGGCGCCGTCGGAGCGGCCGATCCAGCCGCGCTGCGCCATCTTGGTGGTGTTCGACCAGTCGAGCCCGTCGAGGTTGTTGAGCAGCCGTTCGGCGTAGTCCGTAATGCGAAAGAACCACTGCTCGAGAAAACGCTGCTCTACGGCCGAGCCGCACCGTTCGCAGGTGCCGCCTTCGACCTGCTCGTTCGCGAGCACGGTTTTGCAGCCGGGGCACCAGTTGACGGCCGCCTTTTTCTTGTACGCCAGTCCGCGCTTGTGCAGCTGCAGAAAGACCCACTGGGTCCACTTGTAGTAGTCTGGCTGGGTGGTGTCGACGGTGCGCGTCCAGTCCACCATGAGGCCGGCACGGGTGAGCTGGCTCGTGAAGTTCGCGATGTTCTTCGGAATGAGCTCCATGGGGTGCGACCCCACCTTGAGCGCGTAGTTTTCCGAGTGGATACCGAACGCATCAAAGCCGATCGGCTCAAACACGTCGTACCCTTGTAGCCGCTGGAAGCGCGCGAAGATATCATTCCCAGTGAACGCGAACAAATTCCCGACGTGCAGTCCCTCCGCGGAGGGGTACGGGAACATCATCAGCGCGTAATAAGGCCGGCGCGCGTCGCCGATGGCGGCAACGTTGGCGCGGCGCGTGGCCCAGCGGTCACGCCACTTTAGCTCGACGGCGGCGGGCACATAGCCCGCCGGTTCGCCGGTGGGCTCGGCCGGGATGGAAACGATGTCGGTCATGTCGGGTGCCGGAATGAGCGAGACGAGAAACCTCAATTTAGCGTCACCGTCGGCTGTAACAAACTTCGGCCCCCCGGAATCTCGTCCGGACGCCGGCGGCCACGGCACGCATATCATCGACCGGCTGGCCACTTGGCTGGGGACGGGCTCGGCGGTGGTGTTCCTGGGAATCGTCTGGTTCGGCCGCGATGCGCTCGCCCATCTCCTCCACGGCTCGGAGGCGTGGCTCCTGCTGGGCCTCGCCGCGGCCCTGGTGGTGCAGTCGGGCGCCCTGATTTTCCGGTTCCTGATCTCCCCCATGGTCGGGCGCGAGCTCGGCAAACTGGCAGATGCGGCCGAGGCCGTGGCGGCTGGCGATCTCACCAAACAGCCGGAACTGGTGCACGCCGGGGGGCAAATGGGGCGCCTTGCCCGGGCGCTGGGCCAGATGACCGCGGAGCTCCGAGAGCTGTCCGGCCTGCTGCGCGAGTCCGCAGACGAGACCAATCGCCTGTCTGAGGAGATCACGAGCGGTACGGAGCACGTGGCGCAGGCCGCCTCTGGGATTGCGGGCACCGCGGCCACGCTGAGCGACCAAGCGAGCTCTATGGCGGCCGCCGTGCACCAACTGAGTGGGGACGCCACCCGTCTCACCTCGCTGGCCTCAGCGGTGACGACAGGCGCCCAAGAAGGCATTTCCCGAAACCAACGCCTACGGCTCCTCGCCAGTGAAAACCACGCGCGCCTCGACGAGAGCGCCCAGCGCCTCGAAGAGCTCGCCGTGGATGTGCGCGACGGGGCGCAGGCCACCGAGGCGCTTGCGAGGGCCACGGAGCAGATTCGGGAGTTTGTCACCCTCGTGCAGAAGATCGCCCGCCAGTCGAAGCTCCTCGCGCTCAACGCCGCGATGGAAGCCGCGCGGGCCGGGGAGCACGGCGAGGGCTTTGCGGTGGTCGCCACGGAGGTCCGCCGGCTGGCGGCCTCCGCGTCGGAGGCTGCGTCGCAGACCGATGTGCTGGTGAAGGAAGTGTTAGGCCATATGCAGGCGGCACGCGCGATCACCACCAGAACCACCACGGCGGTGGATTCCGTGCAGGCGGCAACCGAGCATGGCCGCACCTCGTTCACGCAGGTGGAGGCCGCCGTGGCCGAAGCCGAGGCGTGGACAACAACGATGGCCGAAACGGCCGGCGCCGGCAGTGCGCGCGCCAACGACGTCACCCAACGACTGGACACGTTGACCGCCGGCACGCAGGCCTTTGCCAATGCCATGCAGGATGTGGCCGCCGCCAGCGAGGAGCAGAGCGCCAGCACTGAACAGATTGCCGCTGCCGCGAGTCATCTTACACAGGCGGCCGAGCGAGTGACGCAGGCAGCGCAGGCCTTTCGCGCCACCTGACCAGAACTCTCTCTCCCACGATGGCCGACCACTTCGATTTCGACTCAAATCTCCGCGCCGCTGTAGAAGGCGCGTACGTGCTCGAGCGCGAGCTCTTGGGCGGCGGGATGAGTCGCGTCTTTCTGGCCACGGAGCGGTCGCTCAATCGCAAAGTCGTCATCAAGGTGCTCCCGCCTGAACTCGCGGCCGGGGTGAATCGCGAGCGATTTCGTCGCGAGATCCAGATGGCGGCGCAGTTGCAGCATCCGCACATTGTGCCGCTGTACAGCGCCGGCGAACACGGCGAGTTGTTGTTTTACACCATGCCCTTCATTGAGGGCGAGTCGCTCAAGCACGCCATTGAGCACGGGGCGGCGTTCACGCCGCGCGAAGTCGCGGGCATTCTGCACGATGTGGTGGACGCGCTCGCCTACGCGCATGCGCGCGGGGTGATTCACCGCGACATCAAGCCCGGGAATGTGTTGCGGAGCGGCGTGCACGCGGTGGTGACCGACTTTGGCGTGGCCAAGGCTATCAAAGCGTCGCTCCCCGCTGCCGGCGTGACGACGAGCGGCATGGCCATTGGCACGCCCGCCTACATGGCGCCGGAGCAGTTGGCTGGCGATCCCGCAGCGGACCACCGAGTAGACCTGTACGCCGTTGGACTCCTCGCCTACGAGTTGCTCACCGGCGTGGCGCCATTCGCTGGCGCATCGCCGCAGGCCACGATGGCCGCGCAACTCACGCAGGAGCCGGCGCCGATTGAGTCCAAGCGGCAGGATGTGCCGCCGGCGCTGCTCTCGCTCATCAAGCGCTGCCTCGCCAAGGCACCCGAAGCGCGACCACAAAGTGCCACCCTATTGCTGGCGGAACTCGAAGCGATTGTGCTTTCGTCCGGCGATTTTCCGCCGGCGATCGCTCCGAGCGGGAACTCGCGCGTTGTGGCGATGACCGCCGCTGCGCTCGTGATACTGACAGGCGCGCTGTACGCTTGGCGCTCAAACGCGACGATGACGCCGGACGCCACGAAAGCGCCCGCCGCCGCCGATGCGCCGAAGCCCATCGAAGTGGCGCCGGTGGCACCGGGTGCCGGACGCGCCCTGATTACGCGCGAGGATTCGTTTGCGATTGCCGCGCAGATCGAGAAGCGCACCGGTCGTCTCGCCGCCGCGCCAGCGCCACAGCCCGCGCTGACCGCGGCGGAAATCGCACGCATGGTGGACTCGCTCTATAACGAGCGCGAGTCGAGACGTCTCGACTCGCTCCAGCGGAGCGCGCGCCAGGTGACCGAGGCCGATCCGATGCGGGTCATTCGCAGTCAGCGGGCGATCATCCCCGCTGAGTCGGTGAGTTTTTGGGCGCAGCGGGGCGGCACCACGAGCGGCACCGACACCGCCACGCATTTGCCGAACGTGGGCGCCGCCCGCGCGAACGATCGCGGACGTTCCGGTGGCGCGCCGACGCGCCGGCGACTCGTGATTACTGAACTCATGAGCGACGCCAAACACCCGGACTGGGCCGTCGCACAACACGCGGTGGTCGACACACTCCGAAAGTTTTTTGCGCGCGTTCGGCCGTATTCGCTTGTCCCGGCCGATTCCGTCACCTGGGCGCTCGCACAGTCGCGCACGGCGGAACGGGTGGGGGAAATGCTACACGCCGAACTGTTCGCGTCGGTGGGTGTGCGACCGGCGGGAAAGGATTCGGTGAGCTTCGTGGTGATTTTGCGCGACCTCGCCTCGGTGAATCGGCAAACGTCGGCGACGATGCCTGCCGTGCCGGTTGCGCAACCGCTTGAGCGGATTGAGCGCCTGCTGGCATCGGTGTTTGGTGAGTTACGCGCCATCGACCATTCGCCGCGAATTTCCGACGCATCGCCCGCCGCGACTGCACCGCCGGTGGCACCCGGCACACCGACGCCGGCACCGACCGCCAAGAAACCATGATCCGGCGACCGTGGCGGGTGCTCTCGATGTTGTTGTTGTTCGGAGCAGCGCCCACGGTGCAGGCGCAAGAGTTCATCCGGCAGTCGTTTTTTGTTGCCCCGTTTCTGGGAAGCGACAACGCCACCATCGATGCCGCTCGAAAAATCAGCACGGCGGTGCGATCGCAAATGGAGCGGTCTGCGTCGAAGCGCACCCTTGACGTGATTGACGGCGACGCACTGTACTACGCGCTCAAGCGGTCTGGGTACGACGAAGACATGCCGTTGCACACCCTCGAGATTCGCGTGCTCGCGCGCGAACTGCGCACCGATGAGATCTTGGTTGCCGAGGTCAGCAAAGAGAAAGACGAGTTCGTGGTGCGCGCGTCCATTGTGCTCGCGCGCGACTGGCGACTCCGCGAACCACTCCCCGTGGTGCGCGCCGCACGCGTGGACGCGGCGGCGCAAGCACTCACGAAATCCGTACTGGCCGCGCGGGCCGAGATGGCTCCGATTCGCCGCTGCGAGAACGCCCGACGCGAAGGAAACTTCGTCGCGGCGGCGGCAGCAGCGGCCGAAGCGATTCGCGCATATCCCGGCGCGCTGAGTCGTACCTGCCTGCTCGTCTCGCTGACGTACCAACCGACGCCCGCCGATTCGTTACGGCGCGTAGCCGAGGCGGTGCTCGCGGTGGACAGCCTGAGCGTGCTCGCAGCCGTCGAACGCGCCGAAGCGCTGATGACGCTCTCCAAGAACACCGAGGCGATTGCCGCGTGGCAACGGGCCATTCGCATTGCCCCCGACAGCGTGGACATCGGGCTACGCGCCATCGATGCGATGTTGCGCCTGCGCGAGTACGAAGCCGCCCTCACGCAGAGCCGCGCGCTCACAAAGCACCACGCCACGACGTTGTCCTTTCCGCGACTCACCTTTCGCACGCTGATCGCGCTTGCGCGGTGGCAAGATGCGGCGCGACTCGGCGATTCGCTGACGGCAGCCGACACGGCCTTCGCGCACGACTCCACCTACACCGTCCGCCACATCGAAGCCCTGCGCCTGAGTGGCGACACACTCGGCGCGCTCGCCTCGAGCACCGGCGCCATTCGTCTTCATCCCGGCGATGCGCGACTGTATCTGCAATATTTGCAACTCATTACCGGCGAAGCCGGCACAGCGCTCGCGCGTGGCCTCGCGCGCTTTCCGGAGTCGCCCGAGCTCTACGTATTGCAAATGCGCGAAGCGCGCGCCTCGGGGCATCGGCGTGAGGCCATCGCCGCTGCCGAAGCCGCGCTGCGGCGCGATCCGACGCTCTTGCCGATGTACTTACAAGTCGCTGACTTGTGGCTCGACGAACTACAGCCCGACAGCGCGTTCGACGCACTGGCTCGCGCACCGCGGGAGGGTGCTGCCGCGTCCGCAGCTCTGCGCAGTTACGCCCTCAGCCGCGGCACCAAGCTGCTACGCTCCGCGGCCGACACGTCACTGACGTTGGTGCGCGCGTCGGTGCCTTTTCTCGCACTCGCCGACTCGCTTGAGAGCGGCGATGACTCGCGTGCCATGCGCACGGCCGCGAGCTTGCAACTCTCGCGCGGTGAACTGATCGCGGCCGGACGCAACCGTACCTGCCCCGAAGCGCGGCGCGCCGACGACGCACTCGGCGACGGACGCGTCGCACTCGAACGCGGCATCAACGCCGCGGCCAGTGGCGCACAGTTACGAGAGAGCTATGACGCGATGCGTGCGGCGGTGGATGTCGCGCTCCGCACCTACTGCAAAAGCCCCGGCGCCCCCTAGGAGGCGCGCACGCGCTCGCGCAGCGCTTGCACCGACGGCGGGTCACCCATGGCGATGAGCCGAGTGCCCGGCGACACAATCACATCAGCCGACGGATTGAACTGATAGGTGCCCGACGGATCGCGCGTCGCGAGGAGCAACAGGCCGGTGCCTCCTTCGTGCAATCGGAGCGACTCCAACGAAACGCCGGCAACCGGGCTGCCGTTCGGCACGAGCACTTCCTCGATGCGAAGATTCCGGTTGGTATCGCGCAACATCTGATCGAGGAAGCCGACGACGGTCGGCCGCAGTAACTCGCTCGCCAAGCGCATGCCGCCAATCTGCGCCGGCGACACCACGGCGTCGGCGCCCGCCTGACGCAACCGCGCGCCCACCCGCTCCGACGTGGCGCGCGCCACAATGCGCAACTTGGCGTTGAGTTGCCGCGCCAGCACCGTCGTCACAAGCACATTTTTGTCGTCGTCGGTGCACACCACAATCCCCGCCGCGCGCGACACACCGGCTTTCGCGAGCGTCTCGTCGTCTGCGCAGTCGCCGTGGAGCTGCAACACGTCGGGCATGTCGGCTTCTAGCGTCTGCAGATGGGCGTGATTGTGCTCGATCACCACGCAGCGCTGTCCGGTGCTGCGGAGTTCGCGCAGGACGGCGGTACCGGTCTGCCCGGCACCGCACACCACATAATGCCCAGCAAGGGCGTCAATCTGCTTCTGCATGCGACGTCTCCGAAACCCGCGCGTCAAATCGCCTTCAACAATGAAGGCCGTGATCGTGGACAGCGTGTACACCGCCGCCGTAGCGCCAAATAAGATGTAGGCGGTCGTAAAAATTTCAGCGACGTGCGACTCCACCGGAATGACTTCGCGCAGCCCCGTCGTGGTGAGGATGATCGCGGCCATAAAGACGGCATCGAGCCAATCGTGCTCCGGGCCGCCAATCAAATGGTACCCCACCACGCCAACGACGAACGCGAACAACAACAACAGCGCCGCGTTCCGCACGCGGCGTTGGAGCGTCAGGAATTCCGTTTCGTCCTTGATACTCACCGTGCTTTCGGCCGCTCCGATTCCTTGAAGAGGTACACACCCTTTTCCACTCGCGGCCCCTTCTCGTCGCACACGGCAAAGGTGCCGCCCTCGTAGGCATTGCCGCCGGCGTAGCGACCGTCCTTTGAGAGTGCGTAGAAACTCAGATCAAAGTACGGACGCCCGCGATCGTCGAGCAGTCGCTTCTCGGTCATCGCGATCACGCGCTCCATCACTTTGATGAGCGCCGTCTGCGGATCCATCCCCTGCCGCATGAACTCCACCGCCAGGAACCCACCGCACACCATGATGTTCGATTCGCCGCGCCCCGTGGAACCGGCCGCGCCGACGGTATTATCGCAGTACTGCCCCGCCCCGATGATCGGCGAATCGCCAATACGGCCAGGCACCTTCCACGAAATACCGCTGGTGGTCGTCACCGAACTGATGTCACCGGTCGCGTTCACCGCGTCCATGTTGATGGTGCCATGCGTCCAGTTGAGTTCGCCATCGCCAGCGCCCTGCGGTTTACCCGCTGCGCCCTTGGGCGCGTGCGCGGCGTTCCACTTGAGCCACGCCTGACGCTTGTCTTCGTTGGTCCATCCGTCCTTGCGGCCCGCGGCCTTCCACTTGAGCCAATCCTGCTTCGACTTCTCCGTCAGTAAATTCTGCTCTTGAAACCCCATCGCGAGCGCGAACCGCTTGGCGTCCTGCCCCACGAGCATGATATGCTCGGTGTATTCCATCACCGCCTTCGCCACGAGCGACGGCGTGGCAATCCCTTCAATCGCCGCCACCGAACCGGCGCGCTTGGTGGGACCGTGCATGCAGCTGGCATCGAGCTGCACCACACCATCCGCGTTAGGCAATCCACCGAGCCCGACTGACTGATCCTCGGGATCGAGTTCCTGCGTGTTCACGCCTGCGATAATCGCGTCGAGTGTGTCGGCGCCGGCGGCGATTTTGTCGTAAGCAATCTTGATGCCCGCCGGACGGTCGGTGTGATATCCGTTCGTTGAACTGATGACCACTGGGCGACCACGAAACGAGGCCGGCGTCTGTGCACGGGACCGCGCGCGCTCCACGTCCCACTCCTCGGCGCTGATCTCGCGCGGAAGAAATCCCAAGGCGGCCAGCGTGGCAGACTTCTCCAAAAACTCGCGACGGGTCGGCTTCACGAACGCTCCAGATGAAAAGGTCTTCCCGCTATTGTAGCGCGAGAACGCGCACCACGCGACGGCACCTCACCGAACCACTGCTAGAGATCACCATACCGGCTCGGCGCACGCTCGGCCACCCACGCGCTGAGGGCACGGTGAATCGAACGTTCCACTGCAGCACTCGCCAAATCACCAGGGTGCAGCGCGATGCGCATCACGGGCACGCGACGTTGGAGCGTCCAGCGTAGCTGCGCCTGCACGTTCGAGCCCCAACTCCGGAAGGCACCTCGTGCGCTCCATCGCAATACGGGCGAGCGACGCGTCGTGCCGGAGGAATGCAGATAAATCGTGGCATCATCTTCACTCACAGCCAACCCCGCGTTCCGCGCGGCCACATGGGTGTCGGGCCGCGCAAGCCACGCGGGTGGCACAAACCCAATAGGTGTCAGCCCCTGCGCCGTGAGTCGAGCAATACCACGGTCTATACGCGCCCGCGCCTGCGGGAGATCGAGGGTCAAAAACTCTCCCTCCTTGTTGGTGCGACCCACGGCGCGCCACTCGTCCTGCCAGCCGCGCGGCAGTCCCACTTCGTCGTGGCGTTCTCCGTGCAGAAATATTTCGGCGCCGTCAGCGGCGCGTGCGCGTACCCACTGCAAAAACGATGGGTCCTGTTCGATGGGAGCCACGCCGTGCCAGTCAGGAATCACGAGCAGGCCCGGCACAATGCCGTGCGCGGCGCACATACTCCAGAGCGTCTCCACTCTGGGCTGCAGGGCCGGCGTGACATCGTGAATCGTGACGAGGAGTGCCACGATTAGCGCCGGACCACGGAGGCATACACCGCGAAGATGCGATCGAACACGGCATCCCACGAATGGTCGCGCTCGGCGTACTGACGCCCCAGAGCGCCAAGCGCGCTGAGGTCGGCGGCCAGAAGCGCCACCGCCTCCTCCGCGAGCGACGCGGCCTGGCCGCTCACAAAGCACCGACCGGCACCACTCGCGATCACCTGCTCCCCAATGCCGCCGCGGTCCGCGGCAAGCACCGGCGTACCGCTGGCCAGTGCCTCGAGCGCTGACAGGCCGAACGTTTCGACGGAACAGGGGCCCACGTAGATGTCGAGCGCGGCGATAAGGTCGGCGAGGCGATCACGATCTGTTTCGTAGGGCAGAATCCGCGCCCACGGGGCGTCGCGAAGCCGGCTTTCGAGTTGTGACCGCATGGGCCCGTCCCCGATCAGCACGAGCTGCGCGCGTGTGCGGGCGTACACCTGCGGCCACGCATCGAGAAGCACGTCCAGCTCTTTCTCCGCCGCAAATCGACCCACAAAACCCGCGAGCGGGCCGTCGGTTAATCCGTACTGGAGCCGCGACTCCGCGCGCCGCGCGCGACGTTCCGGCGTGTAGTGCGCGAGATCCACCCCAAGCGGAATGCGCGTCACGCGCTCGACGCCGGCGCGGCGCAGATCGTCTGCGGCAAAATCCGAGCAGGCAATGGTGTGCGCAAAATGTTTGTCGATGGTGCGCGCGTATTTCCAGGCGAGATCACCCAGCGCGCGCCGCGCACCGCCCGCTTTCTCGGGGAATGGCGAGAAGAGGCGCGGAAAGTTGCTGTGATAGAACGCCACGGCGGGAATGTCGAGCCCGCGCGACGCGAAGCGCGCGATCCACGGCACGAGTCCCGGACTCCCCACTTCAATAACGTCGGGGCGTTCGTGGAGCATGATCCGGCGGTTGGTGCGCGTGGCCAGCATGAAGCGATACGGCGCCTGTGTCGGCACGCGCGGCCCGCGCAGGCGGTAGCAGCGCACGCCGTCGCTACCAGAGAGTGCGTCGCGGGCCCCGGGGAGCACGAGGACTTGGCGGAGCTCCGGCCGGGCCTCCACGTAGCGCGCTTTGGCCCGCAAATAGGTGCGAATGCCGCCCGTTGTGTCGCCGTAAAACTCGGTGATATCGAGGACGCCGAGCCGAGCGGTCGGGCGAAGGGACTCGGGAAAACCGGTGCGCGCCAGATTTATGGCCGACGCCCGTAACACGGCGTCGGGTAGGAAGATACGATCGAGCAGAGGGCCGGAATCGATCACGCGGCGGAACAGCGGAGTTGGGGGATGACGAACGTTACTCGGAGCGGATTCGCTTTCGCTACCTGCTGGCGGCGGCCCACCGTAGCTTCCATATGGCAGTAATGTGATTCGCGAAGCACTCGACCGAGCGCAGGCTCGGCCACGATGGTTGGGAGGTTGTGATGGCAGGGGTAAAGCTGGATGGCGCCGGCACGCAGAAGATGAAGACAATCGAGGAAGCGCTGATGGTGATCTCGAGTCTTCATGGGACGGTGGAGCGGATGGCGGTGGATGTGAAGGCCAACAAGGGGTTGGGGATCATTCCGCAGCAGATCAAGCGAGTGCTGGTTCCGCTCCAGGGGCAGCTCAAGGGGCAGTTTGGACTCATCGCGGATCAGATCGCCGGGATGATTCTGGCCTCGAGCCGGGGCGGCGGGGGTGATCAGGCCCGGGTGCGCGTCATGCGGGAGCACGTGGCACAGCTACGGACGGCGCTCGAGCTGGCGGCGAATAAGGTCAAGGCGCAGCATGCCGTGGAGATTGAGAGCTCAGGCGGCTGAACCGGCGGCTGAACCGGCGCTGAACCGGCGCTGAACCGGCGCTGAACCGGCGCGGACACGGTCCCCGAGCAACGCAGTCCAAAGGGGGCACTTTAGACCCCCATTTCACCGGCCGAAACTATCCCCTTCACAGGTGACATTTGGGTTGCTCGGCGCATTGTCAGAGAATACCTTACATCGCCGTCCTTATGTAACCTCCAGGCGAGCGACTTCTCGCCGAGACTCACCGTTCTTCTTCATTAGAAAAGGATCCGCTTAATGTCCTTTTTCCGTCCGCGCCGGTACGCACCCGCTCTATTCGTAGCGGTTGCTTTGCTGGCGCTCGCCGCGTGTGGAGATCAGTACCCGAACTCCACGTTCACGCACATCACAGACAACAATCGAACGATTGGTGCGCTGTGGGATCGCCTCATGTTCTTCGGAACGGGCGTGTTCGTGTTCGTCGAGGCGTTGCTGATTTTCACGATCATCAAGTTTCGCAAGCGTCCCGGTGGGCCCGCGGCCAAGCAGATTCACGGCCATGCGGCGCTCGAGATCACCTGGACCGTCATTCCGGCGCTCATTCTTGTATTGATCGCCGTGCCGACGGTGCAAGCGATCTACAAGACGCAGGCGAAGGCGCCGGACGGCTCCTTGAAGGTCGAGGTCATCGGGCATCAGTGGTGGTGGGAGTTCCGCTATCCGGAACTCGGCGTGGTCACCGCCAACGAGCTGTACCTGCCGGCCGGCCGCACGGTGAGCTTTCAGCTCAACACGCGCGACGTTCTGCACTCGTTCTGGACGCCGCAGCTCGGCGGCAAGCGCGACCTGATTTCGAACCGCACCAACTGGATGTGGTATACGCCCGACAGTTCGCTCGCGGAGAATGCCTACAACGGTTTCTGCGTCGAGTACTGCGGCACCTCGCACGCGAACATGCGTTTCCGCACGTTTGTGGTGTCGAACGACAAGTTTGAGAGCTGGGCCAAGCATCAGGCGGGCATTGCCGCCGGTGCGCCGGTGCCCACCGCCGTGGCACCCGCGGCTGGCGCCCCCGTTGTGGCGGGCGCTGCGATGGCTGGCATGAAGATGCCTGCGGCCGCTGCGGCCGCTGCGGCTGCGCCGACCGCTCCTGTCGTAGCGGACGTGGGCTACACGTTCCCGCTCGACAAACTGCCGGCGCACGTTGTGCCCACGACGCCAATGCCCTCCGGCGAGCGCACGATCAAGTTCGATGACGCGCTCCTCGCCAGCGGAAACGCGGTGGCCGGTCGTGAGTTACTGACGAACATGGCGAACATGGGCAAGGCGCCCTGCCTCACCTGCCACGTGATCAAGGGTGAGATGGCGATGGTCAAGGATGACCAGGCCAAGGGACCGAGCCTCACGCACTTTGGCGCGAGACACACGCTGGGCGGCGGACTGTTCAGCAGCGACCCGGCCACGCTGGCGCGCTGGATTAAGAATGCGCCGGCCATGAAGCCCGGTTCGGTCATGCCGACCCTGGGCGCCGGTGAATACAACGCGATGATCAAGCAGAAGCTGGCCAGCGGGCTCGACGACCGGCAGATCGCCGATATCGTCGCCTATCTGAAGTCGCTCAAGTAAGGCCCGAGGAGATACCTACCCATGGCAAATACTGCCGCTACCCAGACGACGGCCGCACCACACGCCGCCTATGAGTCGGGCCTCTGGAGTTGGATTGCGACGGTCGATCACAAGCGGATCGGCACGCTCTATCTCTTCACGGCTCTGTTCTTCTTTTTGTTCGGCGGGCTTGAGGCGTTCCTCATCCGCCTGCAGCTCGCGCAGCCGAACGGCCACGTGGTTTCAGCTGAGCTCTACAACCAGCTGTTCACCATGCACGGCACCACGATGGTGTTTCTTGCCGTCATGCCGTTGTCGGCCGCGTTCTTCAACTATTTGATTCCCTTGCAGATCGGCGCGCGCGATGTCGCGTTCCCGCGCCTCAACGCGTTCAGCTACTGGGTGTATTTGCTCGGCGCCATTTTCATCACGGTGCCGATCTTCTTTGAGCTCGCGCCGAACGGTGGGTGGTTCGGCTACGCGCCGCTCACGACCATCCAGTACTCCGGCGGTCTGAACATCGACTTCTGGGTGATGGGCCTGCAGATCCTCGGCATCAGCTCGCTCGCCGCGGCGTTCAACTTCATCACGACGATCATCAACCTGCGCGCGCCCGGCATGACGCTCATGCGCATGCCGATGTTCACGTGGATGTCGTTCATCGTGCAGTTCCTGCTCGTGCTGGCGTTCCCGCCGATCACGGCCGCCCTCGTGTTCTTGCTGTTCGATCGCTTCTTCGGGACGAACTTCTACACGCTTGCCGCCGGCGCCGACCCACTGCTCTGGCAGCACCTGTTCTGGATCTTCGGACACCCCGAAGTCTACATTCTGATTCTGCCGGCCTTCGGCCTCGTGTCGGAGATTCTGCCGACCTTCTCGAAGAAGCCGTTGTTCGGCTATCACGTGATGGTCTATTCGGGCATCATGATTGGCTTCCTCGGCTTCGGCGTGTGGGCGCACCACATGTTCGCGGTCGGCATGGGCGCCACGGCAGACGCCATCTTCTCGATGGCGACGATGCTCATCGCGATCCCCACCGGCGTGAAGATCTTCAACTGGATCGCCACGATGTGGGCCGGCGAAGTGACCTTCACCACGCCGATGAAGTTCGCGATCGGCCTGTTGGCGCTCTTCACTATCGGCGGCATCTCGGGCGTCATGCACAGCTCGGCGCCCGCCGACACGCAGCAGACGGACACGTACTTCATCGTCGCCCACTTCCACTATGTGCTGTTCGGTGGATCGATCATGGGCATCTTCGCCGGTATTTATTTCTACTTCCCGAAGATGTTCGGCCGCTACATGAGCGAGTCGCTGGGCACCTGGCATTTCTGGCTGAACTTCATCGGCATGAACCTCACGTTCTTCCCGATGCACTTCAGCGGCATGCTCGGCATGCCGCGCCGCATCTATTCGTATGATGCCGGCCAGGGCTGGGAAAAGTTCAACATGGCGTCGACCATCGGCACGGTGCTGCTGATCATTGCCACGTTGGTCTTTGTCATCAACTTCCTGAAGAGCCGCAAGGGTGGCGCCGTAGCCCCGAACGACGCGTGGGGTGCCGGTACGCTTGAGTGGTCGATTCCGTCGCCGCCGCCGGATTACAACTTTGCGCAGATTCCGACGGTCACGTCGCGCTATCCGCTCTGGGATTTGAAGCACCCGGAGATGACGTCCGATATTTCGCATGCGTCCCCCGACGCCGCGACCGTCGCTGAGGCGCACGCCTCGCCGATGCACGAAGAGACGGGCGGCAAGACCGCGGCCGAGCTCGGTATTCCCATGCCGTTCTCCACGCTGAAGCCGCTGTTCACCGCGCTGGGGCTCGTCATTATGTTCGCCGGCCTGCTGTTCATGCACGCCGACAAGTTCGCGCTGGCCATGACGACCACGATCGGCGGCGGCGCGCTGCTCATCGGGTCGCTCTACGCCTGGCTCACCAGCCCGCTCGAGTAACCGGAGACCAGACCCAGTGGCTAACGCTCACGCTGCAGAATCCGCGCACGAACACGTGCACTACACGACGACCGGCCTCGATCACAAGAAGATTGCGATCTGGGCGTTTATCGGCTCGGAGTGCATGCTGTTCATTGCGCTCATTTCCACGTACCTGATTTACAAGGGGCGCTCCGTGGTCGGCCCCTTCCCGCACGAGGCGTGGACGAGCCCGTCGGGACAGCTGTTCGCACCTATCCTGAACATCCCGGTCACCTCGGCCTCGACGTTCGTGCTCCTGATGTCCTCACTCTTCATGGTGCTCGCGCTCGAAGCCGTGGAGAACAAGGACAATCCGGCGTATGCCAACAACATCCGCGGCAACTCCAAGTTCTGGCTGATGGCCACGGCCATTGCCGGCGCGACATTCCTCGGTTTTCAGGCGTACGAGTTCACGTCGTTCGTGCACGAGGGGCTCACGATCCGTACGAACTTGTTTGGCTCGTCGTTCTTTACGCTCACCGGCTTCCACGGCGCCCACGTCACCGTTGGCGTGCTCTGGATCCTGACGTTGTTCGCGATGGACTATTCGCGTGGCCTCACGAAGAAAGACACCGTGCTGGTGGACATCTGCGCGCTGTACTGGCACTTCGTGGACGTCGTCTGGATCGCGATCTTCACGCTCGTTTACCTTATCAAGTAGGGGACCCGCGCATGACCGACCGCGAACACGCCGACCACGCGCACGAGCATCCCACGTGGAAGCAGTACAAGTGGGTGGCGCTCATCCTCACGCTCATCACGGTGGTGGAAGTGTGGGTGTACTACACGCCGTTCAAGGACTCCCCGCTGTTTGTCCCGACGCTGCTCATCATGTCGGCGGTGAAGTTCGCGATCGTCGTGCTGTTTTACATGCACCTGCGCTACGACCACAAGCTCTTCAAGGCGCTCTTCACCGGGCCGCTGATCATCGCCATTTGCACGCTGACGGCGCTGATGTTCCTGTTTGGAAAGTTCTCCCTGTAACCCCACGGCAACGCAGGGTTTCAGCGGGCGCCGCCTCTCGGGGCGGCGCCCGTTTGTTTTTCGCCTAGATTTCACCCCATGCCAATCGTGTACCTCCTGCTGCACCCCGCCGCGCGCCTGAGTTGGCAGGACTTTAGCGTGCACTGGAGCACCGTCATCGGACTGGCGGCGCTACAGGTGCTGTACGAGTGGCGGTTGCGCGTGCACGCCCGCGGTGGCGCGAGCGCGGACGAGACCGCTGGTCCGTCGGTGGGACGCCGTGCGTCGTTCACGCTTGGGCTGCTGGTGATGTTTGTGACGCTGAATGGTCCGCTCCACGACCTCAGCGACTATTACCTGTTCAGTGCGCATATGGTGCAGCACCTGATTCTCGCTCTCATGGTGCCTCCGCTCCTGCTCTACGGGACGCCGGGCTGGATGCTGCGGCCGGCGCTCGACCTGCCGGGGGTGCGCACCATCGCGACGCGTGTAAGCGGCGGGCGAGCCGCGTTCGCCATTTTCAATTTGACAATGGCGTTCTGGCATCTGCCACCGATGTACAACACGGCGATGACCTACCATCCCGTGCACATCGCGCAGCACCTCACGATGCTCATCTCGGCGACCATTATGTGGTGGCCGCTGCTCAGTCCGTTGCCGGAGCTGCCGCGCCTCTCGTTTCCGGGGCAAATGCTCTACAGTTTTCTGATGACCATTCCGATGTCGGTGGTGGCCGTGTACATCACGATGGCCGACCACACGCTCTACCCGGCGTACAGCGCGGCCCCGCGCATTTGGGGCTTCACGCCGCTGGCGGATCAGCAGTTGGGCGGACTGATTATGTGGATTCCGGGCGGTCTGTTTTTTGTTGGCGTCGCGTCGTTCGTGTTCTTTAAGTGGTCGGCGAGTGGCGCCGATTCCGAAAAAGGCGCGCAGGTTCGGACTTGATGGAGCGCTCACGGCGCGGCCACGCGTTGGTGGCCAACCCAGCGAGCGTGCGGTAGAATGTCCAACCATCCCCTTCAGACGAGCGAGAACCCGGTGAGCCTGGAACCCCGTCGCGAGCGGCTCGTGGCGCTCGATGTTTTTCGAGGCATGACTGTCGCGTCCATGTTGCTGGTCAACAATCCGGGCACGTGGGGCGCCATCTATCCGCCGCTCGAGCACGCAGACTGGAACGGGTGGACCCCCACCGATCTCATTTTCCCATTTTTTCTCTTTATTGCCGGCATCACGACGCATCTGTCATTGTCGTCCCGCCGAGCGCAGGGCGCCGATGAAGGGGCGCTCCAGCGCCAGATTGTACGCCGCGGCGCGATGATCGTGCTTTTTGGGCTCCTGCTGGGCGCCTTTCCGTTTTACCAGCTCGATCGGTGGGTACACCTGCGGATCCCCGGGGTGCTCCAGCGGATCGGTGTGGCGTACGCACTTTCGGCATTGATCACCATGCGGGGGACGCTCAAACAGCAGGTGATGGTGTTGGTGGCGCTGCTGTACGGCTACTGGTTTGCCATGACCCTGCTCCCCGTGCCTGGGGCAGACGGTGGGATTGGCGCCAATCTGCTCAATGCCCCCTCTCGTACGCTTGCGGCCTGGCTCGACCGGTTCCTGCTCGACGGCCACCTCTGGGTGACCAGCAAGACCTGGGACCCTGAGGGCCCCTTCTCCACCCTCCCAGCCATCGGCACAGCCATGCTGGGCGTATTTACTGGGCGTTGGATTGGGAGCGACCGCCCACTGACCGAGCGGCTCAACGGCCTATTTGCCGCCGGCGCGCTCGCAGTGGTGGCCGGTTTGATGTGGCATTGGTCGTTTCCGATCAACAAGAGCCTCTGGACCAGTTCGTACGTGCTATTCACGGCCGGAATGGCCTGTGTGGCCATTGCGACGATTTCTTGGATAATTGACGTTCAACGTGTTACGTGGTGGACCCGTCCGTTCGTCATCTATGGAGTGAACCCGATCATCGCCTTTGTGGGCTCTGGGGCGATGGCGCGGCTTATCTATTCCCTGTGGAAGGTCGAATATCAGGGAAAGACCGTGTCGGTGCAGTCTGTGGTGTATGAGACCATGTTCCATTCGTGGCTCGAACCGCAGAATGCGTCGTTGGCTTTTGCGCTCACGTTCGTGCTGTTCTGGTACGCCATTCTGTGGGCGCTCTGGCGCAAAAATATCATCTTCAAAGTTTGAGGCTCGTGCTTCTTTCTCTCCTCGTCTCTGCGCTGTTGCCCGTCACCGCCCCGCAGGCGGTGCAGCCGTACGCTGCGATGCGTGCCTCCGTCGCCGCCGAGCTGCCGCGGAGCCGTGCGGTCGGGAAGAAACGTGTGAAGGCCGCCGTGCCCAAGGCACGGCGCACGGTTCGCGTTGCGGGCGCATCGGCTGCCGTGGCTGCTGGAGCGGCCACCGGGGAGATCCACTTTACCTCCCCGACCGGCCGTGCGGCACTCGCGCTTGATCTGGGCGCGATGCTCGACCGTGTGATGCGCGGAGGCAACTGGGGAGTGCTCGTCGTCTCGCTCACTGGGGGCGACACGCTCTTTGGACGTAATCCGGATGCGATGCTGCTGCCGGCCTCCACCATGAAGCTCTTTACCTCCTCGCTGGCGCTGGACCGCTTTGGCGCGTCGGGGCGTTTTGAGACGGAAGTCATGCGCTCGGGCGCGATTGGATCCGACGGTGTGCTACGCGGCGATCTCGTGCTCAAAGGCGCTGGCGATCCAACGTTGGGCGGCAAACCCGTTGACGGCGCAGAGCCGCCGATGACCGTGCTCGCGCGGCAGATTGCCGCCGCCGGCGTGCGCCGTGTGAGCGGTGGGATCATTGGAGACGCCTCCGCCTTTGAAGAACGCCACGTTCCTGACGGGTGGAAGAAGCGCTACCTCGGTGCCTCCTACGCGGCGCGCGTATCGGCGCTGTCGTTCAATGAAAACAAAATCACCGTCGTCGTGCGCCCAGAGGGTGCACGCGCAGAAATCTCGTTTCTGCCGGCTGTGACTGGTGTTCCGGTAGAGAATTCAGTGGAGGTCGTGCGCGGTAGCCGCGGCAGTCGCCTTCACATCCGCCAAGATTCATCTGGACGCTTTGCCGTGGTGGGCTGGATCGGCGCACAAAGCCCGGCGCGCGACCTCCAATACGTGCTTGAAGCGCCGGAAATGTTCGCGAGCGGCGCCCTGCGCGCCGCACTGGCTGGTGTCGGCGTCGTCGTCGACGGCCCCGTCCGCATGGGCCCCACGCCCGCCGGCGCCGCACGCGTCGCGTCACTGCCGTCGCCGCCGTTGGAGAAAATCGTCACGCAAATGAACGGTGAGAGCAACAACCACTTTGCCGAGCTGCTGTTCCGCAACGTCGCGCGCAGCGCTGGCGGGGCCGGCTCAGCGGAGAACGGCAATATCTTTTTGCACCGTTTTCTCACCGAGAAGGTGAGTGTTGCGCCGCAAACCGTGTTCGCCGCCGACGGCAGCGGCCTCTCTACCCTCGACCGCGTTACGCCGCGCGCGATGGTGCAACTGCTCGGCTACGCCAAGCGTGCGCCCTGGGGGCCGGTGTTTGAAGCCTCGTTGCCGGTGGCTGGCGAAACGGAAACGCTGCGTCGGCGCATGAAGTACACGCCCGCCAAGGGAAACTTGCACGCCAAGACCGGCACCACGAACGACGTTGCCTCACTCGGCGGCTACGTCACGGCGCGCAACGGTGAGCAGTTGGTGTTCTCGTTCATTTACAACGGGGCTGATCGCTGGCGCGCCAAGAGCGCCATGGATGCCATGGGCGCCACGCTCGCGGGCTTCACGCGATAAGCCACCCAGTTGCGGTACGTATCAAAAAGGGCGTCGCGTAAGCGACGCCCTTTTCACTTTCCGAACCCTTCCGTCGGGACGGATGCCCCCGCCGCGGTTTACGCCGTGCGTTCGCGAATCATGATGCCGCGCTTGGCGAGTTCGGCGATGTAGCGTTCGCCCGGCATACATTCGTCCGGCGTGTGCACGCCCACAGGGCCCGCGGCCTTTTCGGCTTGCATCAGTCCCGTGATGGCGAGCGAGAAGCCCGTGGTACGCTCCATCGCAGTAATGCGGCGGGACTCGTCAAAGCGATCGACGAGTTCCCACTCGTGCGACACGGCTTTTCCATTCTTGATGCCGTCCACCACCACGCGTAGCGCCACGAGATCCTTACCGCGCGGCTTCTTGAGGCGCGGACCCATCGTCGCCACCGCCACATCACGGGGGGACACCATCTGCCCCTTCACATTGATTGGCTCAAGCTCAAGCAGCCCCAACTCGCGCACCGCTTCCATAATGTGCGCGTGTCCCGGGTACCGCAGCGTCTTGTATTCCATCGTCGGGATCTTGCCTTCGTAGCGCGCGGCCATCGTGGAGAGGCCGCCGGCGGTATGGAACGCTTCGAGCTCGCCCACGGGGGCGTCGAACTTTACGGGCTCGATCTCCGACAGCGCCTTCACCTGCATCTGTTTGCCGTCGCGCACGACCCACGAGAGGGTCGTGTAGTAGTCGAGCACCCCTTCGAGTGAATACACGATCTGGTACTTGAGCGGCCCTTCCGGCGCCTGCGGCAGGCCGCCGACGAAGATTTTGACCTTGCTCACCGAATCGCAGCGTGAAATGCCGAGCTGTGCCAGGATGTTCACCATTCCAGGTGCGAGCCCGCAATCCGGAATGACGCTGACGCCTTTCGCGGCGGCCTCACCAGCGAGCGCCTTCTGTTGGTTCACAATCTCCGTGTTGCCGCCCAGATCGGAGAAGTGCACACCAGCGGCGATCGCCGCGCGGGTCATGTCGAGATTGAAGTAGTACGGGAGCGCGCACATCGCCGCGGTCATGCCGTGCATCGCGGCAGCAACGGCGGCGCTGTCTTTGGCGTCGAGATCAACACGGACGAGGCGTTTATCGTTGGCATACGGCGCCAAGAACTCGGGCCACGGCGCACCGGGTCGATCAGCCAGGCGTACTTCGGTGACGGACGGCTGCTGCAGGAGATCAAAGGCGCACGCGGACCCTTGGAGTCCGGCGCCGAGCACAAGCATGCGCATAGGGTGTTCGGGATCGTAGGTCGAGGGGCTATGGCGGAACGCGCGAACCCCTTTGAATTTACCGCCTCGGGAGGGTAGACATCAGGGTTAGGCTCCGTTTTCGGGAGTAACCGGTGCCTATTTCCAGCCTCGCCCAGTCCCGACATCTAGCGATTTCTGGTCCCTATACGCCGGCTGGAGTGGCCGTCAGCGTGCGCTTGACGAACGCGCCAATCTGCGCAATCGCCTCTCGTGCCTCCGGCACAAACGGCGCGGTAATGTGCCACACGTGCGGCAAACGCGACCACACCGCGAGTTCGACGTGCACGCCGGCGGCCCGCGCCTTATCGACCACCTGCAGCGAATCGTCGAGCAAAATTTCAGTATCGCTCACATGGACGAGGAGCGGTGGCATCCCAGCATAGTCACCGAAGAGCGGCGAGACCAACGGATCCCGTGGGTCAGCGCCCGCGCGATACATCTCACTCACCGGCGCGCAGAATTCGGCCTTGAGCATGTCATCCGCCACATTGTTGCTGATGCGCGAGGGAACGGAGTTGGTGAGATCAGTCCAGGGCGAAAGCACAACGGCACCCGCTGGCAGCGGCCCGCCGGCGTCGCGCAGTGCGAGTAGCAACGACAGCGTGAGGTTGCCCCCCGCGGAATCACCGCCGATGACTGTTGAAGCCGGATCGACGCCGCTGTTGAGCAGCCAGCCCCATCCCGCGAGCGCATCGTCGGTGGCCGCCGGATACGGATGCTCTGGCGCCAGGCGATACTTGAGCACAAAGGCACTCGCCTGCGACTCCGCCGCCATGCGCGCGACCATTCCCCGGTGCGTGGACGGCGAGCAACCAATGAAGCCGCCGCCGTGGAGGTAGTAGATCACACGTCCTGAAATCGCACTGGGCGGTACAATCCATTCCCCGCACACTCCAAGTTCGTCTACGTCGGTGACGCGCGTGCCGACGGGGAGTGAGCGAACCGATTCCGCACGCTGTTGCAGGCGCGCGCGCCACACGTTGATGTCGATCGTCAGGCTGAGACGATTTTTCACGAGCCAGCGCGTGAGCAGCGAGGCCAGAAGCGCGCGGAACGACCGTGACCGTCTCATGGAAGGCGGATGGTGGCGAGCAGCGATACGTCCGGATCGAGCAGCAGCGCCTTCGGCGGCGCCGAGAGCGGAAGGTCGAGCACGAACTGTGTGGAGCGATCGGCAGGCAGCTGCACGGTCACGCGATGCACGGTCCCAGCGGCATCGGTCACCGCCACCGTCAACGGCGCACGGACAGCGCCGAACCGCTCGCTCTGACGCACGTCGAGTACCACGCGGTGAGCGGCGGCATCGTACCGCCAACTCGCCGTGAGTTCGGCGAACCCGGGACGCCGCAGCCACTGATCAAAGAACCACGCCAGCGGCACGCCTGCTCGGCGCTCGACCGCGAGGCGGAGGTCGTCGGTGAGTGCCGTGCCGTGCCGGTGCGCGGCGACGTAGTCACGAATGCCGCCAAAGAAGGCACTGTCGCCGACGATACCGCGCAACATGTGCAGCACCCAGCCGCCCTTTTGGTAGCTGTTGGTGTTGAGCAACGCCAAGAGATCGGTTTGCGCGGTGTCGATCACTGGACGGACGACCACTTCGGGCGCGGCAACGATCTCCGCACGCGTCCGGCGCATATCGCCGACCCGCGCGGAGTCACCAAACGCATGCCCGCGGTACAGCGCCGCGAAATACGTGGCGAATCCTTCGGAGAGCCAGACGTGCGCCCACTCGCGCTCCGTCACGAGGTCGCCGAACCACTGATGCGCGGTCTCGTGTGCAATGAGTCCCACGTCGGCGCCGCGGCGGCGGAAGATGGCATCAGCATAGAAGATGGCACTCGCGTTCTCCATGCCGCCGAACCGCGTGCTACTCTGGAGATGCGCGAGTTTCTCGTAGCCAAACGGACCCACCAGCCGACCGAAGTACGTCACAATATCGCCGGCGCGAGCAAACTCACCCGGCAGAATGGCGCGTTGCTCCGGAGCCACGTACACGCTTTGGGGCACGCAACCACCGATCTCAGCGAGGCCGCATGCCGTGGGGCCCAGATCGTAGCGGGCCAGCGGTGCCGCCGCGATCACCATCAGGTACGTGGCAATCGGCTGTGCTTCGCGCCACCGCGTGAGCGTGCGTGCCATCGATCGACCCGACGACCCGTCGGGATCGCGCGGCTGCGGCAGCGGCGTTTCTTCGAGGAGCTGTCCGTTGGCCACCACGCGCAACGCGGACGGAGCGCGCACCGTCCAGGTGACCGTCGCTTTGTCCGACGGATGATCGACCGACGGAATCCAGTGGCGCGCGCGATTCGGCCAGTTGTCGCCAAAGGCCATCCAGCGTCCTGCACTATCGGTACCAATGATCAAGCCGTCGACCGGCACGCCGCTGTACGAGACCGTCACGAGCAGTGTGTCCCCGACGGCGCCGCTCAGCGGAATGCGTACGTGGCCTTCGGTCTGCACAAAAGCAACCGACGCCGCACCGACCCGCACTGTGCGCACGCGGAGATCGAGCAAGTCGAGCACGAGTGTGTCGGCCCGCAGCACGCGCCGCACGGACAGCACGGCCACGCCGTCAATGGTCTTGCCCGCATCGGGTAAATCGAGCGTGATGTTGTAGTCGAGCACGTCGAAGGCCCGCTGCTGTGCTGCCACCGGTGCACTCCACGCCATCACGAGCGCACCGAAAAGCGCGCGTATCACCGCTGGCGGCCGCGTCATCATGTGTCTCATCGGCCGAACAGCCGATCGAGCACGCCAACCCCGCCGTTGGCGGCAGCCTCGAGCGCCTCGGCAAACTCCACGCTCCGCGCGTACCGATCATCGGCATTCCGAGCCATACCCTTAAGGAGCACCCGTTCCACCGCGTCGGGGAAATCCATGCCCGGACGGCGCTCGCGGAGCGGAATCGGATCGTTGCGCAAGCGCGCGATCATCATCTCCTGTTGCGTGCGTCCCTCAAAGGGCAGCTTGCCCGTGAGCATTTCGTACGTCATCAGCGCGAGCGAGTAGATGTCCGTGCGTGCGTCGAGTGGCTTGCCGCGCAGCTGCTCAGGACTCATAAACTCCGGTGTGCCAAGAATGATTCCAGTGGCCGTGAGTTTCTCGAGTTCGCCCCCGGCTTTGCGTTCCTTGGCGAGCCCGAAGTCCATCACCACGGCGTACTCCGTGCCGTCAGCGCGCGTACACACCATGATGTTCTCTGGCTTGAGATCGCGATGAATGATCTTGAGCTCATGCGCCACCTGCAGGCCGCTGGCAATCTGCGAGATGAACGTCACCACCATGGGTAACGGCAGCAAGCCGATCCGGTTGTTGCGGTCGGCGAGGATCTCGCCTTCCACGAACGGCATCACGACATACACCAGCCGATCTTCGGTCTCGCCCATTCGCACGATGTGGCACACGTTGGGGTGCGCCAACCGAATCCCAAGCGCCGCCTCACGTCGCAGGCGCGCCATGGCATTTTCATCGGTCGAGAGCGCGGGCGACAGCACTTTGATCGCGTAGCGTTCGTTGGTGCTCACGTCATGGGCGAGATACACATACGACATACCGCCCTCGCCAATTTTCTTGACAATGCGGTAGCGACCCTCGAGCACCTGCCCCGCGAGATTCGCGTGCGTCAGCACCGGCCGCTGGCCGATCTCCGGTGTTGGCGCGCGAGGCGCCGTCACACGCGCATCAGCACCTGGAGCGGCGGTCGGCGGCGCCACGGGCGGTGGACCAAACGGTATGAGCCGCGTGCCATCTTTGGTGCAGAACTTCGCCTCGCCGCCATACAAGGTGCCGCACGCCGGGCACCGCGTGCTCATTGGCACACCTTGTTCCGCCCATCGGCCTTCGCGCGGTACAACGCTTCATCGGCAAGACCAAACAACGCGTCGATCGACGGAACGCCCGGCGCGGTGTATGCCGCCACGCCGATGCTGACCGTCACGCGAGCGCCACCATACGCCTCGGCGAAGATCATCGACGCAATGCGTTCGCGCAGGCGCTCGGCAAACGCGACCGCGCCGGCCGCATTGGTCTCGGGGAGGACCACCACGAATTCCTCGCCGCCGTAGCGCGCCACGACGTCCACACTGCGAATGGACTCCTGCAACATCGCCGCGATCTCGCGCAACATGTCATCGCCCGCCAAATGACCGAGCGTGTCGTTGATACGCTTGAAGTGGTCCAGGTCCACCATGAGTAACGAGACCGACGAGTCGTAGCGCCGAGCACGCTCGAGCTCCGCCGCCAAGCGCGCCGTCAGCGCGCGACGATTCAGCACTTGGGTGAGCGGATCGGTATGCGCTAACACCTCGAGCCGCGCATTGTCGGCCTTGGTTGTTTCAATCAACTGTGCGCGGTGAATCGCGGCGACGGCGGCTTTGATCACCGAATCCGCAAAGGCGACGTCTTCCTTCGTCAGCGGTTCCTCGTCTACCATGCGGCGCAGGAAGAAGACGCCCGCCTGTACGGTGCCGATCGTAAACGGCAATGCAATAACCGAGCGCACCGGCACCTGCGTGCCGTTACTCGCCCACTCACGGCGGATATCGACGTACAGCGGATTACTCTGCACGTCCTCCACCAACACGGGCGTCCCGTGCGCCAGCGCCGCCATGATTTCGGGGTATCGGTCGAGATGAATCTCAAAGTTGCGCAACGACGGATTGTCGAACGCCGTCGCGACCACACCCACGGTATCGCCGGGCTTGGCCAAGATCACCGAACAGCGCGACAGCTTGAGCGTGCGCGCGACGCGACGCGCGAGGATGTGATAGATCTCATCGCTCGTCAGGTCGCCCGTCACTTCGTGCAGAATGTCCACGACTTTGCGGCGGCTCTCGGCGTCCTCGCGCGCGCGCACCATCTCTTCTTCCGCTCGCACCAGTGCGTGTTTCGACATGGACAGCATGCGCTGGAGCCGCAACTGTGCCTGCACGCGAGCCACCAGCTCACGAGGCCCGAGCGGCCGGCGCAGGAAATCCGCGGCGCCCAGGCCAAAAGTCAGTTCCGTCACGTCGTCGGTCGCCAGGTCCGACACCATCATCACCGGCGTATCCGACCAGCGACGATCGCTTTTCAACTCCTTGAGGAGCTGCAGATCACTGGCACCAGCCATCGAGATGCTGAGCAGTAGAACATCCACCGGCGTTGACTCAAGCGCCTCGTAGAGTTCCACGCGAGCGGCGACCGCGACAACGTCAAAGCCGGCTTCCTGCAACACGGCACGCATGGTGCCGAGTTCAGACAGGTTGTCGTCCGCGACGAGGACGCGCTTTCCGCTAGCCATTGCCAAGCAGCCGCTGCAGGCCGTTCCATTCGATGTTGCCGCCGGAGAGCACACACACCGTCCGCGCGGCGGGTGTCACAATGCCTTCGAGCAACGCCGCCACGGTGATGGCGCCACTCGGTTCGGCCACGAGTTTGTGACGGTCGAGTAGGAAGCGCATCGCCCCGGCGAGGGCGGAGTCCGGAACCGTGACCACGTCGTCGAGATATTCGCGATGGTGCGCAAAGGGAAGCGCCCCAATCTTTACCGCCAGCAAGCCATCGGCGAGCCCGTCCGGATTGGCGGGAATGACGACTGGCTCTCCGGCCGCGCGCGCGCGCGTCAACTTCGGAGAGCCGGCGGGCTCCACGCCGATGAGCCTCGCATTGGGAGCCAGCAACTTGACCGCCGTGGCCACGCCGCTCGACAGTCCGCCGCCGCCCACCGGCACGAGCACCATCCCAACGTCCGGCATGTCCTCGGCGATTTCGAGTCCAACCGTTCCCTGCCCTGCGATAATGCGCGGATGGTCGTAGGGTGGCACCAGCGTCGCCCCCTCGCCGTCGGCAATCTCTACGGCTTTGGCCATGCGTTCAGCGGTGGTCGTTCCTTCGAGCACGACGCGGGCACCGAACCGCTTGGCGCCCTCCACTTTGGCAACCGGTGCATTGGTCGGCATGACGATGGTCGCGGGCACGCCGTACAACTGCGCGGCGAGTGCCACCGCCTGTCCGTGATTGCCGGAACTGGGCGCCACCAATCCGCGCGCGCGTTCAGCCGCCGAGAGTTGCGACACAAACCAGTACGCACCACGGAACTTGAAGGCACCGGCGCGCTGCAACATTTCCGGTTTGAGATACACCGGCACGCCAAAACGCGAACCGAGCGCGTCGGACGGAACGAGCGGCGTACGCAGTGCGATCCCCCGCAGCCCTTCGGAGGCGCGGCGGAACTCATCGAGCCCGACAAGTGTGGCGGACATACTGGGCATCAATAAAATTAGGGGGCGTTTCTGGCCACCGACCGACGGTCAGCGCGACGAGCGAATGCAACTTCGGGCCATCACGTGCGCGACAAACGGTTCCTAACAGGAATCACCAAAACTCTTGCCGATACACCAGAGGGGCGACTTACGTCGCCCCTCCGAATTATTCGCTATTTCGACTACCGAGTTTCCGATGCGACATCCCATTTTGCCAGCACCTGTCCGCGGGCCACGAGTTCCAAACCAATCAACGTGACCGCTGCACCGTGCTGATCATCGCGATGCCCCACCACAAAGCGCGCTTGAACCGTGATAGGCGCCCGCAACACATCAAGCTCGCGCGCCTTGGCACGGGCGACATGCCAGAGGCCCATCGCCTCGTAGGTCATACCGCCGTCGGGGCTGCACCAGAACACGGGGCGCGTGTAGCACGCCACTGCCAGCTGCGCGGCCCCAAGGTCACGGGCAATCGGAAGCGCGACGGTTTCGAGGCCAATGTCGAGAATTTCGCGATCGGGGTCGTACTTGGGGTCTTTCGCCGTGATCTGCACGACGAACGTGCGTGAGTTCTTGGCAAAGAATTCATCTTCGCGACGCTCATAAACGGCGAGCGCCTGCGCGCGACGGCCCGCGTATTCGGCGGAACTTTCGTAGGCATCGCGAGCCAGTTCCGGAGCCTTGGCGGCCAGTACTTCTCGCGCACCAGCCGCGATCGCCGACAGACGCTCAGCAAATGCCGAGGCGCTTACCGCTTCGGAGGTCGTGCTCCCGCGTACCGTCGATGCGGCGCGGGTCTGGGCGCGCGAGTCGGCCGCGACTTCGCCCTGCGCTGGCAGGGTCGGTGCGGACAGCTTCCGGCCGCGAACCACGGGCTCGCTTCGCCGTGTGGTGGGAGGTGCGGTTTTGGTGCGTGGTGCCTGAGCGACCGTGGCATCAGCAGCCTTGGGGGCCGCAACAACGGCGGCTTTCGGGGCTTCCGCCTTCGCCGTCGGTGCCGGAGTCGGCTTGGGCGCGTCGGCCTTCGGCGGCGCGGCAACTACCGCCTTTTGCGGGGCTGGAGCGGCCTTCGCCGAGGGCGCCTTTGCCCCCTCAGCTGCGCCAGCCTTGGCGATGGAGGTTGCGGCGCTCCCACGGCGAGAATCGGTGCAAAATGGCTTGTCCACATCGGCGCTGGCCGTCGGAGACGACACAATGGCAAAGCAGACATACGGCTCGATGCCAGTGTGCGTGGCATTCGCAGCCCACGCGCGCGCCGACGCATACGACATGGTCACGAGCGCGCCACTCTGCGGCGCAAACCCGAGCGCCTTGAGATCGACCGTAAATGTGTCTTGTTTTGGGCGAAATAGCTTCGCTCGAGCTCGGAGAGCTTCAGCAGATCCGCTTTGATCGCATCGGCTTTCTGCGCTCGCTCTCCGACCAGTTCCTGCGCCGACAGCGTGCGCCCTGCAGCGAAAAGGCTGAGGATCGCGAGGGTGCGAACGACGGTTCGGAATCGGAAGGACGCCATCTGACTGTATCTCCGGCGAGCAGAGAACGACCCGAAAGGACGGGCCGCGATTATGCAGGGAAAGACGGGTCTAATTTGGCCTACGGGCACCCGATCCGCAACATTAGAGCAGACTCAATGGAAAGCTCGCAAGCCCCGTCAGCGCATTGGGTTGCCGCAGTTTTCGGTCGGCGGCGGCGATGGCACCCCATACTGCCCCCTGACCAACTGCACCCGACCTGGCGTCAGAACAAGGGTGAAAAGGTTCGAATATTGGTCATCGCAGAGGTCGCTGAGCTTGGGCCCCCCGAGCGCCCCGATGATCGCGGGGATCGTATTGCTGTGCCCCACCACGAGCACGGTCTGTCCGGCATGCTTCCGCACCGCGTCTGCCACGGCGCGGACATGTTCCTCCTTGGCGCCGAGCGCTACGGACTCAATCGCCAGACCCCTCAGCTCGGCCACCGCCCGTGCGGTCTCCCGCGTCCGAACCGTTGGCGTGGCAATCACCGCATCCACATGCGTGTCGGCCAACGCCGCCACCAGCGCTTTGGCACGGGCAACGCCCGCCTCCGTCAACGGAGGGTCGTTCGCCGGAACGGCTCCTTTTTCCGCGTGACGGACGAGGACGACGACCGTCGGCCCCTGTTGGGCCTGCGCGGAGATCGCGCCAGCCGCCATCCATGCCAGCGTGACCAACAATTTTGCACGACGCATTTCGCACTCCGAGGGAGACAGGCCGAGAATCGCTCTCGCTTACGCATCCGTCAAGCATCAGGTAGGTTAGCCGCGACCCCTTTCGGACCTACCATGGCCATTTTGGCTCCCCGGCGCATACGGCTCGGCCTGTTGCTGCTTGTGTCCCTCGGCGCGGCGTATCCCACCCGCGCCACCGCGCAGCCACGCCGCCAACGGCCACTCGGCGTTCGCATCGCCGACTCGTCGTGGATCGCGGCCGCGCGGCTCCTCGACAGCGGAACCGTGGTGGTGATTCCGCTTGGCGCACAAGCCAAGGAGCACGGACCACAGCTCCCGCTCGGCAACGACTATTTGCTCGCGGAGTACTTTGCCGCGCGCGTGCAGTCAGCGGCGCGCGTCGTGGTGTACCCCACGGTGAACTACTCGTTTTATCCGTCTTTTGTGGAGTATCCCGGAAGCACCACGCTGCGCCTCCCCACCGCGCGCGACATGATCGTGGACATCATTCGCACCATCGCGGCGCACGGACCGCGGCGTTTTTACGTGCTCAACACCGGCGTGAGCACCATTCGCGCCCTCGAACCCGCGCGCGACTCACTCGCTGCGACCGGCATTGTGATGCGCTTTACCGATATCCTGAACGTTGGCAAGGACGTGGAGGATCGCATCCGCCGGCAGGAAGGCGGCACGCACGCCGACGAGATGGAAACCTCGATGATGCTCTACATGCACCCCGAAGTCGTGCACATGTCGCTGGCCGTCAAAGATTTTCACGACGGCAAGGGCGGACTCACGGCCGACTCGGCGAAAGCCGTGCGCGAAGGCAAGGTATGGTCCCGGAGCGGTATCTTTGGGGACGCAACGCTCGCCACGCGCGACAAGGGACGTCAGTTAGTGGAAGCGCAGCTTCGCGACATGCTCAAAGAGATTGAGACGTTGCGGCATACTCCCATCCCTCAATGAGGATGCGCGTGAATCGGAGTCTTTGGAGTGGCCTCGTGCCGCGCGCGTTGATCGCCACCACTCTCCTGGGGATCGCCGCCTGCGGGAGCAGCGATAAATCAACAGCGCCCACCGCGCCGAGCGGGTCGAACACGGCCACCGTGAGCATGCCCGGCAACGCGTTCGCGCCGGTGCAGGTCATTGTGACGGTGGGCGGCACGGTGTCGTGGGATTTTCCGTCCACCGCGCATAACGTGATCTTCGACGCCCGCACCGGTGCGCCAGCCGACATTCCCGTGACGGCATCGAAGATCGTGACGCGAACGTTCGGCACCAAGGGCACCTTCCCGTATCAATGCACGCTGCACAGCGGCATGATCGGAACGGTCGTCGCGAACTAACGGCGCGCTACATAACGGCGCGCTACTTCGTGATGCTCCAGTTTTTGGGCGTGTAGCTGGGAAAGAGCGTCGAGATGTTCGGATTGCCGAGGCGGTTCAGCGCGACCTCGGCAAGGATGTCGCGATGGTCAATGGTGACCGGAACGTCCTGACCATCCGCGAGATTTGCCTTGGCCAACGGGAGCCAGTTGTTGGTCACCACGCGTCCGCCATTGATGGACTTGCCCATCACGAACATGGCGCCGCCGCGGCCATGATCGGTGCCGGCGTCGGCATTTTCTTTGACATTGCGACCGAACTCGCTCATGGCCACCAGCGTCACGGTATAGGTGCCGTTGCCCTGCATCACGTCCGCCCAGAAGGCACCGATGCTGTTGGCAAAATCCTGCATGTTCTTGAACAGAACGCCGGCAATTGGATCTTCCTGCACGTGGGTATCCCAGCCGCCGATATCCACTTCGATCGCCTCGACCCCCACATCCGCTTTGATGAGCGCGGCAGATGACTTGAGCGCGCGACCGAAGCTCGTGTTCGGATACGCGGCGCCGTTGGACGGCTGATAGCTCCCGAGATTGAGCGAGCGGAGCAAGGTGAGCGTGGCCGTGACATTGAGCGCCTTGGAGCGCGCAGGTTCGGCGTCGAGAAAGTAGTCGGCCGCAAGCCAGTTGCCGCGTTCAATGGCGGTCGTGGCGCTACCACCGATGGCGAAGTTCGTGGGATCGGCAATGGGAAGCGTGAGCGGCGCGCCGTCGAAGCCGTCGGGGAGCCCGCTCGACACGGCAACACCGCGGAGAATCGCGCCCGGTGTGCGCGCCGTGGTGGTCGCCAGATGACGGCCGAGCCACCCTGAGGTGATGGTGAGGTCGGCGGCCTTACCGCGTTCGATGAATCGTTGCGCGTCAAAGTGCGAGCGGGAGTTATACGTAAGGCCGCTGCCGTGGACGATGGCCAACTGCGACGCCTGGTATGCAGGCAAGAGCCCGAGCATCCCTTTGCCGAACATGAACGTATTGTCGAGCGCCGTGCCTTTGTTGACACTGGTGCTGTCCGGTCGCGGAATCGCGATGGTCGGCCGACTCGAGTAGTAATTCGTATCGGCAAAGGGCGCCACGAGGCTCAGCGAATCCGCCCCGCCGCGCATGAAGATGTTGACGATGATGTCGCGCGTACTCGTCGCACTGTCGGCGAGCACGACGCGCGGCACCCACTCAGGGCGCACTGCGGCGAACATGGCCGCCACTGCGGCGCCTTTTACAAATCCACGCCGTGACAGCGCGTTGTACTCCTGACACCCGCAATCGATTTCATCGCTCATGGATTGCTCCGGGGTCAGTAGTACTGAAAGGACGAAGAGGACAGCGCGAGAGCGATCGTCTCTCGCACGCGCGTCGTGGATGTGGGCGTCACCGAGACGTAGGCCGTGAGTTCATCGGCGAGCCGCGACGACATCTCGCCGGCAAACAAATACTTGTTGATATTCGCCACGATGTTGGCCGGCGTGGCCGGCGTCATCCACGGCGTCACGATGAACTGCACCGTGGTCGCCGAATTGGCGTTGGCGAAGTACGAGGCCGCGTTCCAGCGCGGCAACATGTTCCCGCTCCAGAACTCAATCGTATCGGGATAGCCGTCAGGCGTCGCCCAATCAAACGGCAGGTGCCCGGCCGACGTGATGAGCGAGAGGACACTCCCGAAACCGCCGAGCGCGACGGTCGGCCCAAGCGCACGCAGCGTTGAGGCTACCAGGTGAAAGGGCCGTTTGAACTTCGCCGGCGCCGCCGCGAGGTTCGCCGGCGACAGCACCACGCGGAGCATCGCCTTCACGTCGCCACCGGTGGCGGTATACGATGCGGCCACATCGGTGATCTGCTGCGCCGTGGGATCGTAACGCAAAAAATAGCGCAGCATTTTCTTGGCAATAAACTTCGCGGTGCTGGCGTGATTGAGCAGATAATCGATCATCTGCTCGCCCTCCTGCTGCGCCGCCACGCCAGTGCTCGTGGAGGCGGCGGGGATGGTCACGCCGAGAATCGTTTTGGTCGCGAAGTCGTGCAGGTTGGGGTCGAACACGAATCCCGCACCGCGCGCTGAAACGGTCCATCCCGTAAGCACGCGCGACAATTCGGCGACATCCGTTTGCGTGTAGCCACCGTCCACGCCCAGCGTGTGCAACTCCATAATTTCACGCGCGTAATTCTGGTTGGGCGAAGAGGCGCGGCTAGTGTTTTGATCGAGGTATACGAGCATCGCGGGACTGTGCGCACTCGCCTTGAGCAGTTTCGGAAAGGTGGTCATCGCATTGGCGCGAATCACATCACGATCGTCCACCAGCTTCATGTACGTGACTTTGTCCCACTGAATATTGAAGTGGTCGCTCCAGAACTCGACCATGCGCTCCTTCAGTGCGCGCGCGCTAAAGGCCGAACGATAGATGGACGAGTACAACAGGTGCTGCTGCACCACGCCCGAGTCCTGCGTGTAGAGCTGCGTCGCCGACTGTTGTGTAAAAGGCCAGTTCGTGGCGATGTACGTTTCGACCGCACTATCGTCGATTTGATCGGCGTTGAGCTGATACTCCAAATACGCCGAGTAGCCCATTTGCTTGGCGCGAGTCGCTTCGGTGTCGGAGAGCCCCATCGACAGTCGGCGTGCGAGTCGCAACTCGGGACTTACCCACGCGCTGGTAGGATCAATGGACGGCGGTGTTACGGTGGCGGACGACGTTTGCGGCGTCGGCCCAGTTGGGGCGCGAGGACCCTTGGTCTTGGCCTGAGCACCGGCAACCGATGGCGCGAACAGCGCTGCGACCGCCGCGACGCCCGCCGCTACGCCCGCCGCGATCGCCGCGCGGCGATCCTCGTTGGGCGCGCGCCTCTCTTCGTGTTCAGGCGCCGCTCCGCTCTCCGACTCACACACCGCGGCCTGCAGGTCTTCTGACACGCAACACCCTCCGGAACTGGGGGACGTGGAGTTGGACTCCACTTCCGGTGGTACGTTATGGACGCCAGAACTTCGGCTTGGGGACGGCCGCGGTCAAGCTCGACAACATTTGGCCTAGCGTCCCCGGCTGGCGCACCGCGGGCGGGGGCGTGCTACTTCAGTCGCCCGTACTTCTTCAGCGCCGCTACCAGTCGGTCCTGCGGCAACGCGTAGACGCGATAATCATTCGCGCCGGTTGTCGTCTCGGCAGCGAGCATCGCGTTGAGAATCGCTTCTTCGGTGGCTTGCACCGTCGCCGTGAAGAGCGGGGAGATGCGGCCATTGCTGAGCATCGTCACGGTCGCCGAATCTGGGCGAGCGGCCGCGCCCGCATTGGCAGTGGAGAAGGCCACGAAAATATCGCCCGATCCATTGCCCCCAAATCCACCGGCACGGCCCACGCCAAGCGACACCCGCGTGGCAATACGCTTGAGCTCGTGCGGCAGCAACGGCGCGTCGGTGGCCACAATCACAATGATGGAGCCGAGTTCAGGGGCCTCGTCAATGCCCGCGGCGTGAGCGCTCGCGGCCGAGAGCGCACCCGCGCCTTGCTTGGCCGGCGCCACATCATCGCAGCGACGCCGTCCGGGCACCGCCGCCGCACCTGCCGGCACTGCGCCCGCCCAACAGTTTTGCAAATCGGAGATCTCTTCACCGACCGGCACACCGGCCACGCGCAGATCGCGACGCACGCCGAAGTTGCACTGCACCAACACACCCACGGTGTAGCCGCCTTGCGATGCATCCAGTTTGCGACTCGCCGTCCCGATGCCGCCCTTAAAGCCAAGGCAGGTCATGCCCGTGCCGCCACCAACTACGCCTTCTTTCACCGTACCAGCCGCGGCACCATCGAGCGCCGAAAAGACGTGCTCAGGCTTCACGTGAAAGCCGTTGATGTCGCTGAGTCCGCCGTCGTACGTCTCGGCGACCACCGGAAGTCCCCACGGCTGCATACCAGGGCGCTTCACCTGCCACTGGAGAATGGCATCGCGCACCACGCCCACACTGTGCGTGTTGGTGATGGCGATCGGCCCCTCGAGCACGCCACTTTCCTGCAACCAAGTGGTACCCGTCATCTCACCGTTGCCGTTGAGCGTAAACCAGGCACCGAACACGGGGTCGGCGTTCTTTTTTCCGCGCGGATGCACCACGGTCACGCCGGTGCGCACCGGCCCCTTCCCCACCACGAGCGGCCCGCTTCCGCTGATCAATGTGGTATGACCAACCTCAATGCCAGCAACGTCGGTAATCGCATCGGCGGCGCCCGGCGTACCGCCGATGAGCGCCGAGATGCCGAGGTCGCGCGCGCGCGGCTTGGAGCCACCCTGTGCGAAGGCAGCGGATGCACCGGCCACCAGCAGCAATGCGACCGCCGCCACGGTGGCCGGTGTGCGCATTAGTCCACCGAATCCAGCACGGCGCCGAGCACGTCCATGATTTCGTGAATGTGCGTCTTCTCGATGATGAGCGGCGGGGAGAGCGCGATGGTGTCGCCCGTTTGCCGCACGAGCACGCCGCGCTTGAAGCACTCCAAGAACACCTCGTAGCCACGCGCACCCGGCTTTCCTTCGCGCGGTGCTGCCTCCACCGCTCCCACGAGCCCGATGTTGCGCACGTCAATCACGTTGCGACGGCTCCGCAGGCTGTGCACGGCGTCTTCCCAGTATGGGGCGAGCGTAGCGCTGCGTTCGAACAGTCCTTCGTCTTCGTAGATATCGAGCGTCGCGAGGCCTGCCGCGGCGGCCAACGGATGTCCCGAATACGTGTAGCCGTGGAACAGCTCAATGCCGGCAGGCGCGCCATCGACGACGGTATCATAGATGCCGCGACGCGCGAACACTGCGCCCATCGGAACGGCGCCGTTCGTGAGCCCCTTGGCGGCGCAGATGAGGTCAGGCATCACGCCAAAACGATCGGCGGCAAAGGCCGCACCGGTGCGGCCAAAGCCCGTGATGACTTCGTCAAAAATGAGCAGAATGCCGTGCGCATCACAGATGGCGCGCAGGCGATCGAGATACCCAACCGGCGGAACGAGCACACCCGTGGAACCAGCCACCGGCTCCACGATGACGGCGGCAATCGTATCACCGCCGCGCTCCTTGATCAGGCGCTCCAGATCATCGGCCAACTCGGCGCCATGCGTGGGCTGTCCCTTGGAGAATGCGTTGCGGGCCAGATCGTGCGTGTGCGCGATGTGATCCACGTGCGGCAACAGCTGCGAGGCAAACTGGGCTTTGTTGGTGGGGAGTCCACCTACCGAGATTCCACCGAAGCCCACGCCGTGATAGCCGCGCTGACGGCCCACAAAGCAGACGCGCTTCTCGTCGCCGCGTGTCTTATGGTAGGCGAGCACAATCTTGAGTGCCGTGTCAACCGCCTCGCTCCCCGAGTTCGTGAAGAACACGTGGTCGAGGTCGCCGGGGAGCATCTCCGCCAGCCGTTCGGCAAGGGCGAACGAGAGTGAGTGTCCCATCTGAAAGGGCGGCGCGTAGTCGAGTGTCGAGGCTGCGCGGGCGACGGCTTCGTTAATGGGCGTGCGGCAGTGCCCCGCATTCACGCACCAGAGGCCAGCCACGCCGTCGAGCACTTGGCGTCCGTCGGCGTCGGTATAGTGCATGCCCTTGGCGGACACGAGAATACGCGGCGCTTTTTTGAACGCGCGATTATTCGTAAAGGGCATCCACAGCGACTCGAGCGACGGTGCAGCGTCGAGCGGGGCGTGGAGCAGGGCTCCGAGCGAAGGGCGGTTGACGGTGGTCATACGTCGAATCTACGCGCATTGAGGGCAGGTGACCAATTGGCCCCCGAAAACGGAAAACGGAGAACGGTAGCCTTCTACCGTTCTCCGTCACCGGTTATTCCGTCCGCCGCCTACTCCTCGGCGTTCAACTCCAACTGGCTGTCCGGCGTGGCATCGTCGCCCTCATCGGCGCCTTCGACGTCTCCATCGGCGGTGTCGTCTGGCACCACGCGGGCCACAGCGGTGATGACGTCGCCCATATCGAGATTCATGAGCTTCACCCCCTGCGTGTTCCGTCCGGCCACGCGCACGTCCTTGACTGGGGAGCGAATAATCTGCCCGCCGCGCGTGATGAGCATGATTTCGTCTTCGGCCAGCACCTCAAGCAGCGACACGACATTGCCCGTGCGCTCCGTGCGGTTGACCGTCTTGATGCCCTTGCCGCCGCGCTTCTGGACGCGGTATGCCTCAATGCCCGAGCACTTGCCGAGCCCGAGTTCGGTGACGACCAGTAAGGTGGCTTCGCGCCGCACGACGACCATGCCGACGACGGCATCGCCTTCGCCCAGATCGACGCCCTTTACGCCCGTCGTGTCGCGCCCCATGGGCCGGGCATCCTGCTCGTGGAAACGCACCGACAGGCCGTGCTTGGTGGCCAGCACGATGTCATTGGTGCCGCTGGTGACCTGCACGTCAATCAGCTGGTCGCCATCGTCGATCTTGATGCCCTTCACGCCCGAGACTCGCACGTTGGAGTACTCGGAGAGCGCGGTCTTTTTGACCGTGCCCTGCTGCGTGCAGAACAGCAGGTATTCAGTGTCGGTGAACTTCTTCACCGGCACCATCGCACGAATGACGGTATCCGGCGTGACGTTAATGAGATTCACGATCGGCTTGCCGCGCGTGGCGCGCCCGGCCTGCGGAATCTCGTGCACCTTGAGCCAGAAGCAGCGGCCGTCCTGCGTGAAGCACAGGATGTAGTCGTGCGTGGAGGCGATAAACAGGTGCTCAATGAAGTCCTCGGCCTTGAGGTCTCCGCCCTGTGAGCCCTTGCCGCCACGACGCTGCTTGCGATACGTGGAGATCGAGGTGCGCTTGATGTAGCCGGAGTGCGAGATGGTGACGACCATCTCCTCGTCGGCAATCAAGTCTTCGATGGTGAACTCGCCTTCGTCGGCCGTGATCTGCGTGCGACGCTCATCGCCGAACGACGTGGTTACCACGGCGAGTTCTTCTTTCATGATGCTCATGCGCCGTTCCTTCGAGGCGAGAATGCCCTCGAGTTCGGCCAGGAGCGCGCGCACTTCGGTCAGCTCTTCTTCCAGCTTCTCAATTTCGAGGCCGGTGAGCTTGGCGAGGCGCATGTTGAGAATGGCTTCGGCCTGCTTCTCGCTGAGCTTGAAGCGGGTGCGCAGCTCAATGGCCGCCGACGCACTGTCGTCGCTCGCGCGAATAATCTTGATGACCGCGTCGATGTTGTCGACGCAGATCTTGAGCCCCTCGAGGATGTGCTCCCGTTCGCGGGCCTTGGCGCGGTCGAACTCCGTGCGGCGCACAATGACTTCGTGGCGGTGCGCAATGAAGTGCAGCAGCACCTCGCGCATCCCCATGATCTTCGGCACGAGGCGCTTGGTGACCGAATCCGGCACCAAGGCCAGCATGATCACGCCGAACGTACCCTGCATGGTGGTGTGCTTATACAGCTGATTGAGCACCACGCGCGGAATCGCATCGCGCTTGAGCTCAATGACAATGCGGGTTTCGGTGGTGCTCTCGTCGCGGAGGTCGGAAATGCCTTCGACCTTCTTGTCGCGCACGAGGTGGGCGATGGTCTCAACGAGCGTCGCGCGATTCACCTGATACGGCAGCGCGGTGACGACGATCTGCGACTTGTTGCCCTTTTCATTTTCTTCGATCACGGCGCGGGCGCGCATCACGACCTTGCCACGCCCCGTCTCGAGATAATCCTTGATGCCGTTGGTGCCGTAAATGAACGCGCCCGTCGGGAAATCCGGGCCCTTGATATGGCGACGGACGTCGTCGATGGTGGCGTCGGGATTGTCGATCAGCATGGCGATCGCCGCCGACACTTCGCGGAGATTGTGCGGCGGAATGTTGGTCGCCATACCCACCGCGATGCCGCTCGACCCGTTCACCACGAGGTTCGGCAACCCACTCGGCAACACCGTCGGCTCTTCGAGGCGATCGTCATAGTTCGGCGCAAAGTCGACGGTGTTCTTGTCGATATCGCCGAGCATGTCCATCGCCACGCGCGTGAGACGGGCTTCCGTGTAGCGGTATGCCGCCGCGGGGTCGCCGTCCATCGAGCCGAAGTTGCCTTGGCCGTCAATCAACGGATAGCGCAGCGAGAAGTCCTGCACCATACGCACGAGGGCGTCGTACACCGACTGATCGCCGTGTGGGTGGTACTTACCCAGCACGTCGCCAACGACGGTGGCAGACTTCTTGTACGGGCGACCAGGCACGAGACCCAGTTCGTTCATCGCATAGAGCACGCGACGATGGACGGGCTTGAGTCCATCGCGAACATCCGGCAGCGCTCGACTGACGATGACGCTCATCGAATAATTGATGAACGACTCTTTGATCTCGTCGTCAATGAGGCGCGGGAGGATGCGCTCGCGGTTGTTTGGAGCGGTCATCAGAGGCGGGAAAGGAGGTGGCCTAGCCGCAAAACCGGACAAGGTGAATCTAATGAGTCGCGCGCACGAGAGCAACACCCGTGCGCGCTTCTAACCCATTGATTGTTCGAGACTTACAAAATGGCTTCGGGAGCGGTTCGGAGCGGATTCCCGATATTGCCGGTTACGCGCCAGTTGGAGGGGCTGGTGGCGGTGTCAGGGGCGCGCGGGGCGCGGTGTTTTCTGGACCGTTACCAGCACCGCTCGCCGAGGAATCGTCTTCGCCAATGCCCTCGGCATTCTCCTCAATCTTCACTTCGCGATCGATGGCATCGCGCTCAGCCTTATAGCGCTCATACCACTCGCGGGTGATCTCGCCGGCGAGGTCGCGGTTGCCGAGGCCGAACGAGAGCGCCAACGCTAATGCGATGGCGCCGAAGATGATCGCGAACGCCGTGGTGACGATGTTCGTCGCGACACCGAGCTCCTGCAGCGACATGAACACGGCGAGCAGCACCACACCGAACTTGCCGGCGCGGGCGAGCGTCGGGCCGCCATGCAGGGCGCTGGTGCTGGCCATAATCAGCCCGCCCACAAAGTCGCCGAGCACAATACCAAGAATCACGATCACGATGGCTGCGATCACACTCGGGATGTAGCCCACGAGTTCAGAGAACACCTGGCCGAGCGAGTCGAGCCCGAGCGCGTTGGCCGCCACGAGCATCATCGTGAACATCACGAACCAGAACGCGACGTTGGCAATGAGGCGCGTGGGATTCAGGTGCGAGCCGGGACGATCCACCGCCTGACTCAGCCCGCCCTTTCGCATAAGGTCGTTGAGGCGCGCGCGCCGAAGCAACCGCGCCACGCCTTTTTGCGTGAGCTTGGCGAGGAGATAACCGGCAAAGAGTACAATGGCGGCGCCGAGCAGCCCGGGAATGAAATCCCAGAGCTGCGCGAAACTCGCTTGGAGCCGATCGACAAAATTCACGGAGACACCTGAGGGGATGATGCCCTCAAATCTAGAAGGTGACTCGCCCCAGCGGATAGGCACCACGCCGCCCGCTGGCGATCCCCAGCAAGCCTGCGGGGTTGAGCTCCAACCGTCCGAGCATCCGACCGGCATCGGCCCTCGGCACCACATAGTGCTCGGTGAGCAGCATGCCGGCGACTGCGCCGGTTGCCGCAAAGGCCATTGTGGCGCCACTCATGCGCTGGTGCGAGGCCACCGTGAGCAGGCTCACGCCGCCGCCTAGCACGCCACCACCGAGGGCGCCAAGGGCCACCAGCTGCCCCTCTACGCTCGAATGATCGTAGGTCCGCACGAGGTAGCGGTCACCAACAAATGCACCTGCCAGGGCGCCCGCGCCGAGCACCGCGGCCACCGTCGGTGATGTGGGTGAGCCGTTCGCGATGAAGGTTCCAGCCGCGGTTGCACCGATGGCCGCTGAGGCCCAGAGGGTGGTCACGTCGCCGGCTGTCACGCGATACGACGCGCGACTGGCATACAGGTAGCCGAGCGGCGCGCCGAGGAGCGCAGTGCCCACGGCAACGGCGCCGCCGACTCGGCCGTTGGGCGCCGTGTTGGCGCGTGAGGAGCCCAGTCCATAGCCGAGGACGGCGAGGAAATCGCCGCCAAAGGTTGTGGCAGCGGCCTCGCCTTCGGTCATCCGGTTGCCGGACATAAATCCGCCGACCATGCCGGCGGCGGAGCCAAGAAAGATTGCGCCAGAGGTGCTGTGCACGTCGGCGTGTGTGGTTTGCGCGAGCGCCCAGCCAGCAATCGCGCCGCGCACGGCGCCGTTGGTGGCGGCATCACTGCCAACGCCGGTCACGCGGTGGTGCGCCGCGTAATCGGAGGCGGCAAAGTAGCTCCCCGCTCCCACGACGAGTGCCGTGGCAATGCCGGGAATCCCTTTGTCAGCGACGGCCATGGCAAAGGACGGCGCGTAGAGCACGACGCCGAGCACGGTCTGGTCGCGGACGAGGTGCACGGAGTTCTGCGTGAGTTCTGGGCGACGCGCGGTCGCGGATTCTGCGGTGCGTCCTACTGCTGCGCGAGCGGTCGGCTCCGTGCGTGGCTCGATGCGCGGCGCGACGCTCGTTTCGGGGCGCGCGTCATTCCGCGGCCCGTTGCGCGTGGAATCGGCCAGTTCGAGGCGGCGCGACTGTGCGTGCAACGCGAACGGCATCACCGCGGCGCACAAGGCGACGCGGCGGAAGAGCTGCGGGGTACGGGGCATCGGGGCTTCGTCCGTCGAAGAGGGGCGCGAGCGGGACCACTCTTTAGACGATTGGCACCCTGCGGACGTCAGTCGGGACGCGTGACGCGGGCGATTTCTTCGGCGGTGGTCACGCCGCTCCGTACGAGCGCCGCCCCGTGTGAGGCGAGATCGCGCATGCCGTCGCGCCGTGCGATGGCCGCGAGTTCGTTGGTGGGGACGCCGGCGGCGACGGCGGTGCGTAAAGCGTCGGTCATCACCAAGAGCTCGTAAAGCCCGGTTCGGCCGCGGTAGCCGGACTGACGACAGTCGCCGCACCCGCGTCCGGCGCAGGACCCGCACACGCGGCGCACGAGCCGCTGCGCGAGTACGGCCTCGACGGTGCTGGCAATGAGAAATGGCGCCACACCTAAATCGACCAAGCGCGTGAGCGCGCCGGGAGCGTCGTTGGTGTGGAGCGTGGAAAGCACGAGATGCCCAGTGAGCGCCGCCTGAATGGCGATTTCGGCGGTTTCGCCGTCGCGGATTTCACCGACCATGAGCACATCGGGGTCCTGCCGCAGGAGCGCTCGGAGCGCCACGGCAAAGCTGACGCCAAGTCGGTCGTTGACCGGCACCTGTGGGACGCCGTCGAGTTCGTATTCGACGGGATCCTCCACGGTCAGTATTTTTTCGCGGCCGCTCTGCAGGTGCTGAATAGCGGCGTAAAGCGTGGTGGTTTTTCCGGATCCGGTTGGGCCGGTGGCGAGGACAATGCCGTGCGGCCGTGCGAGCGCGTGTTGGAGCGCGTCGAGGATTTCAGGGGGACAGCCGAGGTCACTGAGGCTATGCCGTTCGCGCTCACGGTCGAGCAGGCGGAGCACCACGCTCTCGCCGTTGAGCGTGGGAACGATCGACACGCGCACATCCACCTGCCGGTCGCGCAATGGCAAACGAATGCGTCCGTCCTGCGGCACACGTCGTTCGGCGATATCGAGTTCCGCCATAATCTTGAGTCGGCTGACAATGGCGGAGGCGTACTGCGCGGGTGGCGACGGCGCGTCGTGCAACACACCGTCGACACGGTAGCGCACGCGTAGCGCTCCGGCGTATTGCTCGAGGTGCACGTCGCTGGCGCGCGCGTCGAGCGCTTCGACGAGGAGCAGATTCACGAGGCGCACGACTGGTGCGTCATTGGCGAGGCTGACGAGATCGTCGATCGCTGCGGCGCCGGTGGCGTGATGCGCGGTGGCGGCAAGCCCCGCGATGAGCGCTTCGGCGGTCACGCGTTCGCCACCGTAGGCGCGCCGCATCGCGTGACGGAGTTCGGCTTCGTCCGCGATGACGAGGGTGATGTCGGGTACGTCGAACAACAGGCGCAGGTCGTCGAGCGCTTGGTCGTCGAGCTTTTTGGGGTCGCCCCAGGTGGCGGCGAGGAGCGACGCGCCGACGATACGCACCGGCAGCAGACGATGATGCTCGAGCCAGGCCGTGGTGAGACGGTCGGTGAGCGGTGAGAGCGCGTCGAGTTCACCAGGCGCGATGGCGCTGAGCACGTCGCGCGCGCCGAGCGCATCTAGTGCGCCGAGCGTCCGCGAAGCGGCGCTCGGCGAGCCGGCAGAGCCGGCAGAGGCGGCAGAGGCGGCCGGGCCGTGGGTCACGGCTTGTTGGGTTTGACGATGGGTTTTTCCGCGGGCGTGACGCCGGTGGAATCGCTGCCTTCGCGCTTGAGTGAGTCGCGCACGCGGTCGGCATCGTCGTCGCTCGCGATCACGTGCGGGGTGAGAAAGAGAAAGAGTTCGCTCGTGGAGGTTTTTTCGATTTGGGTGCCGAACAGTGCGCCAATGAATGGCAGCGAGCTGAGGAAGGGCAACCCAGAACGACTCTTGTCGGTTTGCCGACCGACGAGCCCGCCGATGACGGCGGTTTGTCCGTCTTTCACGAAGAGATGGGTGCTTGCCTCGCGCGTGCTGATGACCGGCGCGCCGAACTGCTGTTCGTTGGTCGCGGCACTCACTTCCTGTAGCACCTGGAGGCTGACGTAGCCGTCCGGATTGATGGTCGGCAAGATGGTGAGCGTGGTGGCGACGTCGCGATACTGGACGATTTGGTCGCGCACGGCGCTTTCGGTGGGGAGTGAGCGCGACACTTGCACGAACGGCCGCTGTTCACCCACGAGGATGCGCGCCTCGGTGTTGTTTTGCGCTAACACGAGTGGGCGCGAAAGAATCCGCACATCGCCGCGCGAGGCGAGGGCCGCGAGGGCGACATTCGCGGTGAAATTCTTGTTGGTCTGCGTCAAGCTCAACACAAAGTCACTCGCCGCCGAACTATTCAGCTCGAGGGCGCGCGTGTTGGCCGGCGTGGCTCCGTTGCCGGCGACGACTTTCCCCGACGTCCCCACTTCGAGGCCATTGGTGATGCGCACTTCGGCAATGACCACTTCGATGAGCGCCTGCATGGGGCGCAGATCCATCAACTCCACCGCCTGCCGAATGGTTTCGTAGTCGGCGGGGAGTGCGCGAATGAGGAGCGCGTTGGTGGTTTCGTCAGGGACAATTTGAATATCGCCGCGCAGTTGCGCAGACAGAGTCGGCGCGGCGGCGAGCAGTTCCGGAGCGAGGCGGCGCACGGAATCGGCAGCGAATGGCGAGATGGCCTGTGCACGGAGTCGTTCGGACAGCGGCTGTGTGCTGATCCCTGGGGCGGCGGTCGAGCCCGTTCGGCCACCGCCAAAAATGGCTTGCAGTGTGGAGGCCAAGCGCGCGGCGCGTGCGTGTTTGAGACGATGCACGTAGAGGCGTACGTCGCGCATGTCGCTGCTGGCGGGCGCGGCCGTCGACGCCGGCGCGGCCACGGACAACCGAATGAGTCCGCCTTCTTCGGAATACGTAAGGCCATTCGAGAGCGCGAGGCTCTTGAGCAGCGCCGGTATGTTCTCACGCGTCACCGGCTGCCGCAGCCGCAACGTCACACGCTTGGCGGGCAGATCCGTGTACGACACATTGAGCGATCCCGCCTCGGAGAGCGCGGTGATCACGGCGCGAATATCGGTGTCCTGAAAATCAATGAGAATGCCCTGCGCGGTGCGGCGTACGCCCGTTGAGTCTTGCGCACGCGCGGAGACGGTCGTGGCGGAGACGGCGAGCCACGCGACCACGAACCCACTCGCGACGCGACGCCAAGCCGACGACTGCAGTGAACGACTGAGCACTTACGTTCCTCCTTTGGCCACGCGCAGGACGACGCGCGCCCCACCGGTGTCGGTGAATGTCGCGCTCCCCGCCTGCACACTCAAGAGCGTGAGCGCGCCGATCCGTTGCCCCGGATACACGACGCGCGCGGAAAGCGGTCCTTCCTGGCAGAGCACAAAACTTGGAGCCCCGTCGCGCACGACGGTGCCGACGAGGCGGACTTCGGCGGCGGTCACGAGCGGCAGAGCGGTGCCTGCTTTCACAACGCGATACGCAGGACCCGGCGTTCGATCTGGGGAAAATGGATTGTGGGACACGGTGCGATCAATGGCGATCTGCGTGATCGGGGCTAACGCTGCGTCTGCCGAGTTGATTGCCGTCGGCTGCACGACGGGGAACGCGTGTAGCGCGAGGCTTTGCGTCTCGCTCCACACGGTGCGCACCAGCAGGAGTGCGGCGAGCGCGGCCGCGACCTGCGCCGATCGTAGCCAACGCAGCGCCGAAGGGCCGTTCATTGGGCTCCTCGGGCGTTGCGTAGCACCACCGGTGCCTCAAAGGTCGCAGTGATCGTGAGCACGTCGTCGGACGGTGGCGCGTTCGGCGCGCGCACGCTCTGCCCTGCCCGTTCGATTTGCAGCGTGCGCACACGGACGCGCGGCGATCCCAACTCGACGGCGCGCACAAAGCCGAGGACGCCGCGCATATCCGATTCCCCTCGGACCGTCACCCGCACGGTGCGAAGTGCGGCATCGAGCGAATCTCCTGGCGTTTCCGTAGACTGCGTGATCAACACATGCTGGTCGCGCGCCGCGTCGCGGAGGCGTTCCGCCAACCGGATGCCGGCGGTTCCCGCGGCCGTCACGACAATTGCTTGGCGTTCCTCGACGGCGAGCGCAGTGCGCGTCGCGGCGAGCGAATCGGGCAACCTCGGCGCCATCGCAATCAGCGCACGTTCACGCGCGAGTAGCTCAAACTCACGAGCGACCGTTTCGCGCGCCGCGCTCTGGCGTTGCCACAACGGGCGGCCGACAAAAACGCCGCCGAGCGAGACAATGAGAATTGCGACGCCTATGCTGATGGCGCGGCGATCGCGTGCCGTGAGGGCCATCATGGCGATGGCCTCGTGAGAGCGCCGCGCACCGGAACCGGCGCGATGCGAGCCGTGATGGAGAATCGCTCCCCCACCACCTCACCGTTTTCGATTGCTTGTTGAATGGGCGCATCGAGCCGCACGCCGCGTAGCGCGGGCGACTGCGCGAGCGCCGTAAGCGTGGCCGCCGCGTGGTCCGCCTCGCCATTCAAATAGATGGTGTCGCCGCTCGCTCGCAGTTGAATGATGGACGCGTCTGCTGGGAGCGCATCGCCGACCGCGACCATCGCGGCGGTCCACGACGGCGACTGGCCCAAGGCGCGGAGGGCCGCGAGTCGCGTGGTCATCTGTGTCAGCGAATCGCGCAGAACGAGCGCCGATTCCAGTTGTGGTCGTAGCGACGCGCGATCGGCGCGTACGCTCGAGAGGCGACGCGCGTCGCCGACGAACGACACGACGGCCGCCATCAGCACGAGACCGAGCGCCAGCGCGCACCAGCGCACCGCCGCGCGCTGTGTGGCGCGGATGCGTTCGGCGCGAATCGTTGGCGGCCAGAGGGAGCGCGTTCGGCCAACGTTGGCGAACTGCGCGGCGAGGGCGCTCGCTTCGTCGGCGTTGCGGGCAATGAGTTGCACTGCGGCGTCTTGTGCCGCCGCGCGGTGACGTCGGAGGCCGAGTATGACACCGCGCTGCACGTCGAGAATGTCGACGCGATTCGCCGTGTGGGCTTGCACCGCGTGGCGTGTGCCGTTGGAGTGCGTGCGATCCGCAGCGGCCCAGGCGAGCTGCGCCGGTGCGAGTGATTCCACGGTAAAGCCAGCCGATGCGGCGGCGGCGAGAATCGCCGTGATGTCGCGTGATGGTGCGGCCGCTACGAGGTGCGGGGCGAAGGCACCGCCGCGCGCTCCGTCCGCAAGTTCCACATACGCGAACTGCGGTTCGTGGCCCACCGCAAAATATTTTGCGGCGTCTCGCTCGACCGCCGTCAACACATGGCCTGGCGCGGCCGTCGGTAAGCTGACGATGCGCACCTCCGCGAGCGGCGGAAGGAGCGACACATGGAGCGTACGCGCGCTAGGCACTGCCACGCGCAACGCGCGCATCGCACCACGGAGTGCGTCGTTCCACACGTCGGCCGAGGCAGTCTCAGGCAGTGGCCAGCGATGCACGGTTCCCGTGCCATCGAGCGCGCGAGCCGTGAGTTGGTCGCGTGTAAGCGCCACGCCGATCGACGTCATGGAAGCCGCCCGGCAGAAGCGAACACGGCGCCGTTGCCTCGCGACAACTCCACGCGGTGCGTGACTCGCACCGGGCTCCCGTCGACCCAACCCTCGCTTTCCACCGTCACAAGGCGCGTGTCGAATGTCAGCCGCGCATTGAGTTCGGCAAACGCATCGCGCAGCGACGTCCGGTCTCCCACGGGGAGGACCGCAATGAGCTGCTCGAATGATGCGATCATCACGCCGCGCGTACGCAACTGCAGGAGCGCGCGAACCACGCCATCGGTGAATGCGGGCATGCTGCGCAACACCGCGTCGTCGGCGGTGTTCACATTGATTCGCCCATCGCCGTCCACGGAGACCAATGGACGCAGCCGCTCAAACAGCGCCGGTGTCATACCATAGAGATCGCGTAGTTCCTCGATGCGCACCAGAGGGGCATTGCGCGGCAGCACCGGCAACCCCGCGCGCTGGTACAGTTCCTGTTCACTTCCGCCGACACCCGCCGCATCGTCGGCGTCGCGCCAGTCGACGATGGCGTGGGCGATGCCAGCGGCAGCTTCGGGCTCGGCGCCAAGAGCGCGCAGCAGACGCTGCAGGGTAGCCTCGTCCGCGAGGTTCACATTGACGCGCGCATTCGCGTCCGACAGGCGCAGGTGGTAATGCGCGTTGTCGAGCGGAACGGTGTCGCGCATGAGCGCGGCGACTCCCAACCATGGATCGCGCAACGGCACGCCGGAGGGGGTCGTGGGCACTTCATTAACCAAGCGTGTGAGTCGCGCTCTGGCGTGCTCTATGCCGGCGTCGGCCGCAGCGGCGGATTGCGCTTCTTCTGTGCGGTTCGCCGCACTAAGTCGGCGGGTGCGGGCGAGCGTTGCGATCTCGAGTCCGAGTGCGCCCAGCGCAACCATAAGCCAGACGGCAGCAATGAGCGCGAAGCCACGGCGTGTCTGGTTCATCGCGCGGCCTCTGTGGCGATCACCATAGGCACGCGCGCGAGCGGCGGCAGCGAGCTGCCGGCAGCGGCAATCAGACGCACACGCACACCCACTGGGAGCCGTGCCGGTTGGAGCCAAGTCCGTTGCCACTCACCGTCCGACACCACACTCGCTCGATACTGGACACTCAGCCCACGCACGGTTGAGTCGAGCAAGGCCGCCGAGTGTGCAGTCCCGTGCCACGCGGCATACTCTGCGGCGAGCCCTTGGGGGCGGCCAGCGGCATCGCGCGCAATGAAGAGGCGCACAATGCTTGGCCCGTCGCCGAGCGGTGTGTGCGCTCGTGTGAGAAAAGTGATGGCGTCGTCTTCCACTCCATCGCGGAGCGAGGCCACGCCGCGAAACGACTGAGTGCCGGCTTCGTCAATGCTGCTCCCCGCGAGGAGCTCAGTGAGGTGCGACCGCAGCGCCGCAATGCGGGTGACTTCGCGTACGTCCGCATCGAGCGCTTGGCGGCGATCCACGAGCGAGCCGAGCGCGGCGTAGCCCGCGGCGAGCGCGACGCTGGTGATGGCGAGGGCCACCACGAGTTCTAGCAAGGTGAATCCGGCGCGCGACTTCGCGGTCATGGGCGCGCCACGAGTGTGGCGGGGCGAAAGCGGCGTGTCGTGAGCGCGGTGGATCCCTCGGGCCAGGTGACGACCACGTGCAGTTCAAAAAGGTCCGGCTCCGCGCCTAGGAGCGTCGCGCTTGCCGACCACGCGTAACGATCACCGAACTCAGGAACCGCGCCGTGCGCGAGTGAATCGGGGAGTGCGGCGAGCTCGCGCCGCGTGGCCATTTCGAGACGGGCTAGGCGCGACTGTGCGAGCGAGGAGGCTTCGAGCGCCGATCGGGCAGCGTGGGCCGTGCGCAGGTCGCCGGCAAAGGCGCCGAGGACCGCCACGGATGTGACGCCGATGATCGCGAGCGCCACGACCGCCTCGAGTACGGTGAAGCCGCGGCGTTTACGGAGCACGCGTGACTCCGGCGACGATGGTCGCGTGCACGATGGGGTCGCCGTTCGCGGCTGATACGCGCAGTTGCGCTGTTCCGCGAGGCGAGGCGATCGTGAGCGCGTCGCCGGCTGCGTGACCGTCCGGATAGAAGGCGAATCGGACGCGCGCGCCATCCGCCGAGAGACGTACATCATCGGCGAGGGCGACGACGAACGACGTGTCCACGCCCGGTGCGGGGCCATCGGTGCGCACCCAAGCGCGTCGGGACGAGGGATCGAGAATCACGGTAGTGAGACGCGCCGATTCGACCGCCGTTTGTCTGGCGCGCAGCAAGGTACGCACCAGTCCTTCGGTGTCCCCCGGACGAGCGGCATCCGCGCGACCGGCAAAGGCGGGCACGGACACGGCCAGCACCATCGCGATAATCGCGAGCACCACAACAAGTTCGATCAGCGTAAAGCCGCGCTGCGTCGGCTGGCGCCCATCGACCCGCCTCATCGAAATGAGCCCGCGTTCACACTGTAAATAGCCTGCAGCAGTGCGAGCGCAATAAACCCGACGACGCCACCGAACACGATGATCATTGCCGGCTCGAGCAGTGTGACGAGCCGACGCACCGCGCGCTCATTGCGCTCTTCAAAGAGCTGGGCCGCTTTCATCAGAAAGAGGGGCACGCTCGACGCCGCTTCGCCCACGCCCACGAGTTGTGCGAGCATCGGTGGAAAAAGTGTTTCCGCGGCGAGCGCCTGCTGCAGTGTTTGCCCGTCACGCGTGGCGGCGTGCACGCGTTCAGCGCTTTCGCGCACGAGCGGATCATCGAGGGAGCGCGCGGTATCATCCAGCGCGACGAGCAGCGGCGCCCCGCCCTCCAGCAAGGTGCCAGCGAGCCGGGCAAACCGCGCCGCCGCGAGATCGCGTCGCCAACCGCCAATGAGCGGCAACGCGTACCACGCGCGCGCCAACCACCGGCGCCCGTCAGTGGAACCTCGCGCCATCTCAATGATGGCCACGAGCGCGACGAGGCCACCGGGAATCAGGTACCAGAATCGGCGCAGACTCCTTCCCAACGAGAGCACGAGCGCTGTCGAAGTAGGAAGTGGCGCACCGGTCTGCGGTAAGAGCGCAGCAAAATTCGGAATCACCACGAGAAGAAGCACCAACACCGCCGCGCCGCCGGCGACGAGCAGGATCGCAGGATACAGTGCCGCCGAGAGCACGCGACTCCGCAGCTGCGCATCTCGTTCGAGCTCGTCGGCGAGGCGGGCAAAGGCCGGGGCCAGTGCCCCGGACCGCTCTCCAGCGCGCACGAGCCCCACGTAGTGCGGCGGAAAGAATCGCGGGTGCGCCCCAAGCGCTTCCGTGAGCGTGGTGCCACTCTCCACCGCAGCGCGCACCGCATGCCACACGACGGCGCTCTGCGGCGTTCCCAGTTGCGCGACGGCCGTGAGGGTGCGCGCGAGTGGCAGCCCCGCACTCAGGAGCGCCGCGAGCGCCCGCGTGCCTTCGAGGAGCGCCGCGTCGCCGAACGGAGAGCGGCCCCACGTCGAGCCATGCTCCGCGGGCGCGTCGCTCAGCGAGAGGACGAAGAGTCCTTCGCGCTCGAGTGTCGCCGAGAGCACGCCGACGGTCGGGGCCTCGCGCACGCCGCGATGGCGTGCGCCGGAGGCGTCGATTGCGGTGAAGCCAAAATTGGGCATCGGCACGAAGTTCGCGCCGTGACCGTCGGATGGGAAGCGGACCCCGCGAACGTTACGCGCCGATCAGGGTGCGCCGCCGAACGTTAGGTCTTGGAGCGCGACCGATCCCTGCGTGAGCAGCACGTTGCCGGTGGCCGTGGTGATGACCGTATCGGAGTGGCGGAACCCGCCCAGCCCCGGGATGTAAATCCCGGGTTCGATAGTGAAACACATGCCGGGTTCAATAAACCGATCGTCCCCCTCCGCCAAGAACGGCCCCTCGTGCCCCGTGACGCCGATGCCGTGACCGCACCGGTGCAGCAGATTGTCGCCGTACCCGGCCTGACGGAACAACGCGTTCACCTGACGATCGACCTCACTCATGCGCACGCCAGGCACGGTGAGTTCGAGCGCGAGCTGACGTCCCGCCATCATCACCTCGTACGGTTTGCGCGCTGCATCGGGGACTGCGCCAACAAAGAACGACCGCTCAATCTCCGCCGCATAGCCGTTGATGGTGCAGTTGAGGATTGCCACGTGCGGGCCGCCAGGCTCCATCACCATGTGGATGTTGGTAAAGTTGTGCGGATCGTGCGAAACGCTGGGCGGTTGGAATACCCCCATCAGTTTTGTCGCGAGCATGTTCGTTTGCGGCCGGTCCGCCAAAATGCGCGGCATCATCATCTGCTGAAGTCCGCCGGCAAATTGCAGCAACGAGAACCCCGGCTTCGCGCCCCGCAACATGAGTTGCATCGTCTCGCTGATCAGCGTCGCCGCGTAGGCAATGCGCCCGATTTCGTACGCAGTTTTGACCATCCGCGCGTCGTCAACAGCGTCGTAGCAGACTTTCTCTCCGGCAATCGCGTTGTACACCTGCAGTGGGCAGGTGGACTCCACTCCGACGCGCGCGCCTGACGGAATAAGCGGACGCAACGCGTCCTCCCACCGCCCGCCCGCGAGGGCTGGGAACTCGGCGTACGCGACGATTTCGAGCGCGCCAACCACGCGCGATCGCACATGCGGCACTTCGAGTTTGGGCGCCACAAAACGCAGCGGCCCAGTTGGTGTGATCACCAGCAGGAACGGTCGCTCATGCACGTAGTTCGCGAAGTTCGTCAGGTAGAACACGTTGTCAGGCGAGGCCGCGACGTACGCGTCGAGTGAGTGGGTGGCCATGTGTGTGCGCACTTTCGCGAGCCGGAGCTGCATTTCTTCGGCGGTAGGCGCTGCGGCGATCGGTACGGGACGTTCGGTCATTGGAATCCTCCGTTGCCCTACTGCATCCGTTCACACATCGGTCGGCCAGACGGGCACCGCCGAGCTATTGGCTAGTTGCGCGTCCCGCGCTTCACGTCAAACAACGCACTGCGGTGGCACTTGGGGCAGATGAGCCATTCCCGCTGGCGCGCATAGCCGAGGCCAAAGCTACCGCCACCAATCGACCGTTTGGTCATTGGCACTTCGCAACGCGGGCAAGCAGGCATGGCGCCGCGCGCAAACGCCTCACGCATTACCCGTTGCTCGTCGGCGTCAAACTGCGCGCGTTCCGTCACGCGATACTCAGCACAATCTTGCCGAACTGCTCACGCGCCGCGAGCCGCTCAAAGGCTCGGCGCCCCTCGGCGAGCGGAATCACAGAATCCACCGGCGGCATCAGCCGGCCAGCGTGCAGTTCGGCGATAATCGCGTCGTACTCCGCGTCGCTTCCCATGGTCGAGCCCATAATGGACCACTGGTTCCAGAAGAGGCGACGCACGTCAGTTTCGACCATCGGGCCCGCGCTGGCACCGCAGGTCACGAGGCGCCCGTAGCGTCCAAGCGCGCCGAGTGATTGCGACCAAGTGGCCGCTCCCACGCTGTCTACGACCACGTTGACGCCACGCTTGCCCGTGCGCGCGCGAATTTCCCGCGCCACGTCCATGGTGGCGTAGTTGAGCGTTTCGTCGGCGCCGAGCGCGGCGGCCTGCGCGAGTTTTCGCTCGCTGCTGCTGGTGACCCACACGGTGGCTCCGCGCGCTTTGGCGATTTGGAGCGCCGCAATGGCGACGCCGCCACCAATCCCCTGAATAAGCACCGACTCGCCCGCTTTGATGTGGGCGCGGGTCACGAGCATGCGCCACGCCGTGAGTGTGGCGAGCGAAAAGGCCGCCGCTACAGCATCTGGCACGGTATCCGGAATGCGCCGAACGTTGGCGGCCGGAACCACGATGTATTCCGCAAAGGTGCCGGCGCGATGTTCGCCCAGAAGCCGGAACTTGGGGCACAGGGGATGTTCGCCCGCGCGGCAGTATTCGCACTCGCGACAGGAGATGCCGGGGTTAATCGCTACCCGATCCCCCAACGCGAGGCCCGCGACCCCGGCTCCCAGCTGGTCAATGCTGCCAACGCCGTCGGCTCCGAGGACCCAGTTGGGGGCAATCGAGACCCCCGGCACGCCGGCGACTACAAACAGATCCAGATGGTTGAGGGCCGCCGCGGTGAGGCGAATGCGGACTTCGCCTTGGGCGCATTCGTCCGGCGTGGGGACATCGCCGTACACCACTTGGTCCAACCCGCCGTGAGCGGATATCGTGAGCGCCTTCAAAACGGTGCCTCTTCGACCCCCCGGAGGGAATCGCTGGTTATATTTGAAGCTTGCCTGCCGGCGCCGGCCGGCGGGCACTTATCCTCGGCTCCCGGCATCAATTCAATGATTGCGATCAAGGTTCCGCCACTCGGCGAGTCCATCACCGAAGCGACCGTCTCCCGCTGGCTCAAGAAGGAAGGCGATCTCGTCGCCGCCGGCGAGACGCTCGTCGAACTTGAGACAGATAAGATTACGGTCGAAGTGCCCGCTATCAAAGCGGGCGTCCTCGCCTCGCGCGCCCGTCACGACGGCGATGTGGTCGGCGTGGACGACCTTTTGGGCGAGCTAAACGAAGATGTGTCGGCGGCTGTTGCTCCGGCGGCACCTGCCGCAGGAGCAAGTGCTGCACCGGTGGCACCGGTGGCACCGGTCGCACCGGCTGCCGCGGTGACGCCCGCCACGCCAGCGGCCGACGTTCGTAGCACGCCATCTGCACGCCGTCTCGCCGACGAATCCGGAGTGAATCTCGGCAACGTGGCAGGTACTGGGCGTGGCGGCATCGTCAGCAAGCCCGACGTGATGGCCGCCGCCTCGGCGGCCCAGCGTCCGGCCGCTCCGTCAGCGCCTGCTGCGCCGCCGGCCGCTCCGCGTTCGGCGCCGCAAGCGAATGCGGGCGCGCGCGAAACTCGCGAGAAAATGACGACGCGCCGCAAGCGCATCGCCGAAAATCTGTTGCAGGCGCAGCACAACACCGCGCACCTCACGACGTTCAACGAGATCGACATGAGCGCCATCTCGTCGCTCCGTGAACGGTTGAAGGAAAAGGTCGAGAAGGAACACGGCGTGAAGCTGAGCTTTATGCCGTTCTTCGCCAAGGCCGCCGTGCTGGCGCTCGAAGCGTTTCCTGTGGTCAACGCGCAGATCGATGGCGACGCTATTGTCTACAAACACTATGTGAACCTCGGCATCGCAGTAGCCAGCGAAGCTGGGCTTGTGGTGCCAAACATCAAGGACGCCGACCAACTCGGCATCCTTGGCATCTCGCGCGCGATTGCCGCGGTGGCGAAGCGGGCTCGCGACGGCAAGCTCTCGATGGATGACCTCACCGGCGGCACGTTCACTATCACGAATGGTGGTGTGTTCGGCTCGCTGGTTTCCACGCCGATCATCAACTATCCGCAGGTCGGCATTCTCGGCTTGCACAAGATGCAGGACCGGCCGATTGCCGTGAACGGTCAGGTGGTGATCCGGCCGATGATGTACGTGGCGCTCTCGTACGATCACCGTGTGATTGACGGGCAACAGGCCGTGCTCTTCCTCGTTCGGCTCAAGGAGCTGATGGAAGATCCGGCTTCGATGCTGATCGAGTAGGCCATGTCTGACACCCTGTTGACCCCAGACGTCCTCGTCATTGGCGGCGGGCCCGGCGGCTATGTGGCCGCCATTCGCGCCGCGCAGCTTGGACTGCAGACCGTGTGCGTCGAAGGCGACCGCACGTTAGGCGGCACCTGCGTGAATGTCGGATGCATTCCGTCGAAAGCACTGCTGCAGTCGAGCGAACGCTACGAAGCGACGCGACTGCACTCAGAGGAGCACGGCTTTTCGGTTGGCGAACTCACGCTCAACCTCGCGCAGATGCTCAAGCGCAAGGACGATGTGGTGGCCGCCAACTGCAAGGGCGTTGAATTTCTCTTCAAGAAGAACAAAGTCACGTGGGCCAAGGGTTGGGCCACGCTTATGAGCGGCAATGTGGTCGAGGTGAAGGGGCACGACGGCGCGCTGACCACCTACCGCGCCAAGCACGTGATTATCGCCACCGGTTCGGTACCGAGTGGTCTGCCGTTTCTTCCGTTCGACGAAGAGCGGGTGCTCTCGAATGTGGGCGCGCTGAACATTCCGCAGGTTCCGCAGCATTTGATTGTGATCGGCGGCGGCGTGATTGGACTCGAACTCGGTTCCGTGTGGCGGCGGCTCGGCGCGAAGGTGACGGTGGTGGAATACGCGCCGACGATCTTGCCCGGCAACGACGACGAGATCATCAAGGAAGCGGACCGAATCTTCCGGAAGCAGGGACTCGCGGTGCACGCCGGCACGAAAGTCGTCGGCGGGCGTCGTGAAGGGACGAAAGTGTTGGTCGACATCGAGAAGGACGGCACCGCGCAGACGCTCGAAGGCGACTACGTGCTCGTCTCCATCGGTCGCAAGCCGTCGCTCTACGGCATTGATGCCGCCGCGCTCGGGCTCACGCTCGGCGCGCGCGGCGAGATTGCGGTGGATGATCGGATGCGCACGAATCTGCCGAATGTGTTTGCCATTGGAGATGCCGTTGGCGGCAAGCTCTTGGCGCACAAGGCCGAAGAAGAAGGGGTGGTGGCCGCCGAGGTGATCGCTGGCAAGCCGGTGCACATGCACTATCACAACATGCCGGGCGTGGTGTACACCTGGCCGGAGATCGCGACCGTTGGTTTAACGGAAGCGGAAGTGAAGGCATCTGGCCGCGCGTATCGCACGGGCAAGTTTCCGTTCTCCGCGAATGGCCGCGCGCGCACGATGGCCGAGACGAGCGGCTTTGTGAAGTTTGTGTGCGACGCCGAGTCGGATGAAATTTTGGGCTGCCATATTATTGGCGCCAATGCGAGTGATCTGCTCACGGAAGTCGTGCTGGCCATGGAAGTGCGCGGCACGAGCGAGGACATTGGCATCACGGTGCACTCGCACCCGACGCTCAATGAGGCGGTGAAGGAAGCGGCGCTCGCGGTGACAGGGCGCGCGATTCACATCTGAGCACTGTTGGATGAAACGAACGAGGGGCGATGCGCTGACGCGCATCGCCCCTCGTTGCATGCAGCCACGCGACGGCTACAGATATCGCTCGCGAATGATCCGCATGTGGTGCTTTTCGTGTCCGGCCGTGATGTAGGCCAGTGCGCGGGCCGACACCGGCTTGCCGCTCGCGGTGCCACGGCGTGCCCAGGCTTCGTCGGGGAGTGAGGCGAGCAGCGTGAGGGTGGCCGCGCGCACGGAGGCGAACTCGATCAGCAGGCTTTCGAGGGTGCGCGTGTTGGCGCCGGAGGTTGGGATCCAATGATCCTGTTCGAAACCAGGGAGCGGGGTCTCGTCGCCGCGCGCAATGCGGAGCAGGCGGTACGCGAACACGCGTTCGGCGTCGCAGATATGGCTCAGAACTTCCTTGAGAGTCCACTTCCCCGGCCCGTAGGCACGGCTGGCGACGTCGTCGCCGACGCCGGTGAGCGTGGCGAGTGTCTCGTGGAGCTGTTGGCGCAGATGATCGCGGACGTCGCCGCCAGGGACGAGGGCGATGTAGCCACCATAGTAGGGCGCGAACTCATCATCGGCTGGGCGGGTGGCGGCCGCGGAGGAAGCAGGGGGCGTTGGCATGGTGTGTCGGGGCGATTGGAGGAGCTCGGAAGATGCCTCGGCCTGACAGTCAGCGAAAGAGTGGCGGCAAATGCGGTGGGATATTCCGATTTCTTTTCTTTCAAAACGTGACGTAAGTCACAGCGGGGCTTCGTACTTCTACGGAGTTTGCCCTCTACGCCTCGCGAATCGCGGAGGTGCGTGAAGCCACGCAAGTGGCCCCTGTGCTGAGACCAGCCACGCGCCTCGCTCGACTCTTCGTCGCGACGGCAAGCCTACCCCCACAGACATCGCATGTCATCTCAGAGCACGGCCCATGCCGGGACGGCTATCCAGCCGCCGCGGGTACACCTACCGCACCCATCAGCCTCACCGGTGCCGGCGTCGCATCCTCAGCCCGTCGGCGATCCGCCGCACCGGGCACCCGCGGAGCGTCCGACAGCGCCAGCCAAACGGCCGGCGGCCGCGCCAAAAAGTCGCGGTGGTGGGCTCGCGCTCGCCATCATCGTGTTGCCGCTGGTCGCCGTGAACATTGCTGGCGCGGAGTACTACCTCGCCGCGGTGCCAGATCGGGTCCGGCATCCATGGCACGCGTGGCTGCGACCCTCGGGACTCGTGGGGCAAAGCGCGGGACTGCTCGCCTTTGTGGTGTTCGTGTTTCTCTGGTTGTATCCGTTGCGTAAGAAGTGGAAGTCGCTCGCCTTCACGGGATCTGTGGGTAAGTGGCTCGACGTGCATGTGACGACGGCGCTGGCCCTGCCCTTGCTCCTCGCGATTCATGCGGCCTGGCGCTCCGACGGCGTGATTGGATTGGGGCTCACCGCGATGCTCATTGTGATCGCGAGCGGCGTAGCGGGGCGGTATTTGTACACGCGCATTCCGCGCGCCAAGAGCGGCGTGGAACTCACGCGCGACGAAGTCGCCACACAGCGGCGCGAGCTGATCGACCGCCTCGCCGCCACGATGGGGCTCTCCGTCGATGCGGTCGAGCAGATGCTGCAACTGTCGCATGACGACGTCGCACAGGACGGCGTGCTCCGCGTGATCACACGATTGCTTACGAATGACCTCTCGCGCTGGAGCCGCACCCGCGAGCTGCGCCGTCGCTGGTCTGCCGCGGCGCCCGATGGACGGCCCATCCAGCGCACGACGCTTCGCGAAGCGCTCAAGCTGGCGGACCGCGAGATGTCGCTCATGCAACAGACGCGCATGCTTGAGGCCACGCACCGTGTGTTTCGCTATTGGCATGTGGCGCACCGCCCATTCGCGATCACCGCGCTCGTGGCGGTGGTGATTCACGTAGTGGTCGTCGTCGCCGTCGGCGCGACCTGGTTGCGGTAGGCGACGCGATGCTCGAAACAACCGTCGCTTTTTTTGCGCTGACCGCATTGATGGTGTGGCTCCACCTGCGCGCCCGTGGCGCGCCGTCGTCCGCACCGTTGGCACCTGCCGCCGTCCGCGGGCGCCCGTGCCCGCGGTGCCGCGTGGTAGTACCACAAGGCTCTACCTTCTGCCCCGGGTGTGGGGTGCCGCAACAGATCTTTGAACTGGTGCAGGCGCCCAACTCCAAGCCGGCAACAGCCGACGGCGGCGTGCTGCGCGCGATGGTGCGTGGCGACATGTGTGTGGGTTGCGGCACCTGCGTGGCCGCCTGCCCCGAGCCAGGCGCCATCACGCTACGCGGCAAACTGGCCGTCGTGGACGACGCGCTCTGCCAAGGACATGGCGAATGCGTGCGTGGCTGCCCGGTAGGCGCCATCTCCGTGACGACGGGCTCAGCGGTGAATCGCGTGCAGGTGCCGCTGATTGACGACCAATTCGAAACGAACGTCCCTGGCCTCTTCATTGTCGGTGAACTGGGCGGTCGCGGCCTCATCAAAAACGCGATCAACGAAGGCAAGATGGCCATCGAAGGCGTCGCGCGGTCCCTCCCTCCGGGCGCTGTGCGCACGGACGGTGATGCCGACACGGTGGATGTTGCGATTGTGGGCTCCGGACCGGCCGGCCTGAGCGCTGGACTCGAGGCGCTGCGCTGCGGGCTGAGCTATGTGATTCTCGAGCAAGGCTCGCTCTCCGACACGGTGCGCAAATATCCGCGGCACAAACTGCTGCTCGCGGAGCCGGTGCACATTCCGCTCTACGGCGACCTCTGGATTGCCGACGCCTCCAAGGAAACGCTTCTGCAAGTGTGGGAGACGATCGTCGCCAACACGGGGTTGCAGGTGCAGACGCAACAGCGCGTGGAAACGGTCGTGCGCGAAGATGGCGTCTTCCGCATTCAGACGCCCGACGGTGTGCACCGCGCGCGCCGAGTTGTCCTTGCGATGGGTCGCCGTGGCACGCCGCGCCGGCTTGGCGTGCCGGGCGAAGAGCTCGCGAAAGTATTTTACGACATCGTCGAAATGGAGGCGTTCGCTGGGCGGCGCGTGCTCGTGGTGGGCGGCGGCGATAGCGCGGTTGAATCGGCGCTTGGGCTCGCCAACCAGAAGGGCACCGAGGTCATTCTTTCGTATCGCGCCCAGGCGTTCTCCCGCATCAAAGAGCGCAACCAAGCCAAACTTCAGCGGCTTATCGACACCGGTCGCGTACGCACCATGCTCGGCAGCACCGTGCGGGAAATTCGCAACGATGTCGCCGTGCTCGAGTACAACGGCGAGACCACGATTCTGCCGAACGATCACGTGGTCATTCGCATTGGCGGCGATGCACCCTTTGCGTTCCTCGAGCGGCTCGGGGTGCGCATCGTGGAGAAAGACGTGCCGTTGCCGCCTGATCAGGCGCGTGCCGGATGATGCGCCGAGTGTGGCGTGTGCTCCCGTGGCTGCTGCTGGCCACATCGAGCGCGTTCGGGCAGATCTCGCCCGGCGCGCTCGCCAAGGCGCACGCCAACCTCGAAGGTCCGGCCAACTGCATCAAGTGCCACGGGCTCCGCAAAGAGCCAATGGCGCAACTGTGCCTCGCGTGTCACAAAGATCTCGCGTGGACCGTCGACAAGAACCGCGGCTTGCATGCGCGCGAAATGAAGGCCGGTGGCAAACCGTGCGCGAGCTGTCACCCCGATCACGCGGGCACGAACTTCGCGCTCATCGCGTGGCCCGAAGGATCGGCCGCCAAGTTTGATCACCGTCGCGCAGGGTGGGCGCTCGACGGCAAGCATGCAACGACCAAATGCGAAAAGTGCCACACGCCCGCGAATCGCGTGTCGCCGGCGGTCGCGCTCTTTCCGCGGCACGCCGCGCCAGGGTGGCTGGGGCTCGAAACGACCTGCGCCACCTGTCACCGCGCCGACGACATCCACCAGAACTCACTTGGCGCATCGTGCGACAAGTGCCACGACGCCAAGGCGTGGAAGCCCGCGCCGAAGTTCGACCACGCCAATAGCGACTATCCGCTCACCGGAAAGCACGCGGACGTGGAGTGCGACAAGTGCCACCTCGCGGCGCGGTTGCACATCGCGCCGACGGCCGCCGGCCGCACGGTTCCGCTCTTCAAACCGCTTGGCCACAAAGAATGCTCGGCCTGTCACGAGGACCCGCACAAAGGCCGTCTCTCAGCAAAGTGCGGCGACTGCCACGTGACGCGCGGCTTCGCGATTGTGGACCGCAAGGAGTTTGACCACAGTCGCACACGCTATGCACTCGACGGCAAGCACCGCACGGTGCGGTGTGAAGCCTGCCATGGCCCCACCATGAAGAAGAATCCGCCGTTCGCCACGTGCGGGTCGTGCCACACCGATGCCCATGCCGGAGAGGCGTCGCAGAACGGCGCGCCGCTGGATTGCAGCACGTGCCACACCGTGAGTGGCTTCGCGCCCTCCACCTTTTCATTAGCCAAACATCAGGTGACGCGCTTTGCGTTGCGTGGGCGCCATCAAACGGTGAAGTGTGCCGCGTGTCATACGGCCGTGGCACGCGCGGCCAACGCACGCGGACCGAAGACCGTGCGTCTGCACCTGTCGTTCAACGCGTGTGCCTCCTGCCACACCGACGCGCACGGCGGACAACTCAACGCAAGCGCCGACAAGGGTGCGTGCGAGGGCTGTCACACGGACGCCGGGTGGAAGCCGAGCACGTATTCCCGCGCGCAGCACGCCACGAAACGCCTGCCGCTCGAGGGCCGTCACGCTGCCGTGCCATGCGCCGCCTGCCACGCGGCCACGCGTCGCGGGCTGCCTGCGCTCACCCTCGCGGCCTCGCTCGGCACGGCGAAGGTCGCCATCGCCATTCCGGAAACCGCGTGCGAATCGTGCCACGCCGATCCGCACGCGGGGCAGTTCACCACCGATGCCGCGCGCGCGAACACGCAAGGGTGCCGCAGCTGTCACGACGCCACCGCGTTTCGGCCGTCGACGGTGACGGTCGTGTCGCACGGAAATTTTTCCTTCGCACTCGACGGTGCGCATCGGGCCGCGCCGTGCGTGGCCTGCCACGACGCTATGAAATCCGTTGGCGCCAGCTCAACACTTATCGCGGCACCAGTCAAACTCGCATCCCTACCTTTCACGCAGCGGCGCGATCGGTGTGCGTCCTGCCACGACACGCCGCACGGGAGCCAGTTCGGCGGCCGCAAGGATGGCGGCGCCTGCGAGTCGTGTCACGGCATCGCGAGCTTTGCCCCTGCGACCCGATTCAATCACGATCGCGACGCGACCTTCTCGCTCGCTGGCGCGCACGCGCGTACGGCGTGCGCGTTGTGCCATCGCCGCGACGCTCAACAACGCGTCATCTACCGCCCCCTCGCCGGGGCGTGCGAAAGCTGTCACGCCAAAGTGCCCACCGGGAGATCGAAATGACATGGTCGCACGCCGGCCTCGCCGCGCTCGTGCTCGCACTCGCGGGTCAACCCGCACACGCACAAGGCGCCGACAATCCGCATGGTCCATCCATTGGCGCGTGCAGTGGGTGCCACCGCGCTGACGGATGGAAGCCAGCGGTCATCGCCTCAACCTTCCGCCACGCGGAGGGTCGCTTTCCACTCGACGGCGCACATCAGCGCACCGAGTGCGTGAGCTGCCACAAGTCGTTGGTCTTCTCGACCGTCACGTCGAGCTGTGCGTCGTGCCACACGGACGTACACAAGAGCGAGTTCGGCACCACGTGCGACCGATGCCACACGACGCGCAGCTTTGTAGACGTCGCACGCATGGCGCGTGCCCACGAACTCACCCGCTTTCCGCTCCGCGGCGCACACGTTGGTGTCTCGTGCGAAGGGTGCCACACCGGATCCGTGCCGGGACAAGGCCAGTATCGCGGCCGTCCCACGACGTGCGTCGGCTGCCACGCGGGCACGTTCCGGAGCGCGACCTCGCCGGACCATCAGGGCGCGGGATTTTCACAGGATTGCGCATCGTGCCACGACGTCTCGACTTGGCACTCCGCCAAATACGATCACAACCTCACGCAGTTTGCACTCGCGGGCGCGCATCGCGCCGTCAACTGTGCGGGATGCCACGCCGATCGCGTGTTCAAGGGCAAACCGATGGCGTGCATGAGCTGTCACGCCCCGGACTACAACAAAACCGCAGCGCCGCCGCACGCGGCCTCGGCGTTCCCGACGTTGTGCACGACGTGCCACGGCGTGCAGGCGTGGAAGGGTGCGACGTTCGATCACAGCACCACGCAGTTCCCACTCACCGGCGCACACGGCCTCGCCCTCTGTAGCGGCTGCCACGCCGACAATGTGTTCAAGGGAAAGTCTGCGGTGTGTCAGTCGTGCCACCAGAAAGACTTTGCCGCCTCGCTACGTCCACCGCACTCGCAACTCGGTTTTACCTCCGCGTGCGCCGACTGCCACACCACCGCAGCGTGGAAGGGCGCACCATATGATCACAGCGTCACGCGCTTCCCGCTGACCGGCGCGCATCGCACGGCCACGTGCAACGATTGCCATGCGAACGGTGTGTTCCGCGGGCGCGTATCGACGTGCGTCAGCTGCCACCAAGGGGTGTTCGACAAATCGGTGAATCCGCCGCACGTCGCATCGGGGTTCCCGGTGACGTGCGAGCTGTGCCACAGCACCACCGCGTGGAAGGGTGGGTCATTCAGTCACGACGTCACGCTCTTTCCGCTCACCGGCGCACACCGGCGCACACCGGGCTGCCTCATGCGCGGGCTGCCACGGCGACAACATCTTCAAAGGCAAGGCGACCTCCTGCCAGTCGTGCCACCAAAAGAACTTCGACGCCTCCGCGCGCCCGCCACACTCGGCGCTCGGATTCTCGTCGGCGTGCGCATCGTGCCACACCACCACCGCGTGGATGGGCGGCACCTTTGACCACACACTCACGCAGTTCCCCCTAACGGGCGCGCACAAAGCCGCCACCTGCGCGTCGTGCCACGGCGATGCGGTGTACCGCGGCAAAACCAAAGAGTGCTCGGGCTGCCATCAGTCCAACTTCACCGCCACCAAGAATCCGCCGCACAGCGCGGCCGGCTTCCCCGCCACCTGCGCCAGTTGTCACTCCACCACGGCGTGGACGCCGAGCAGTTTCGACCATAACGCCACCAAGTTCCCGCTGGCCGGCGCGCATAAAGCCGCGTTGTGCATCTCGTGCCACAGCGACGGGGTGTACAAGGGCAAGAACACCGCCTGTGTGTCCTGTCACCAGGCAAGCTTCACGAACTCGAAGATGCCGCCGCATTCGCAGCTTGGATTCTCGAGCGTCTGCTCAACCTGTCACGGCGTCACCACGTGGAGCGGCGGCACCTTCGATCACAACGCCACCCAGTTCCCGCTCACCGGCGGTCACAAAGCCGCGGTCTGCGCCTCGTGTCATAGCGATGGCGTGTTCAAGGGAAAATCGACCGTGTGCGCGTCGTGCCATCAGGGCAACTACAACGCCACCAAGAATCCCCCGCACACCGCAGCAGGATTCGGCACCTCGTGCGCTTCGTGCCACACGACGAGCGGCTGGAGCCCGGCCACGTTCGATCACAACGCCACGCAGTTCCCACTCGTCGGTGCACACCGGACGGCGGCGTGCAGCCGCTGCCATACCGACGGCGTCTACAAAGGCAAACCCACCGCGTGCGTCTCCTGCCATCAGGCGAACTACAACAACACCAAAAATCCGCCGCACGCACAGATCGGCTACTCCACCGTCTGCTCTACCTGCCACACGGCCAACGCGTGGACGCCAAGCACGTTCGATCACAACGCCACGCAGTTCCCGCTCAGCGGCGCACACCGCGCGGTGCTGTGCAGCGGTTGCCACGCCGACGGCGTGTACAAAGGCAAACCCACCGCATGCGTTGCGTGCCATCAGGCGAAATACAGTGCCACAAAGAGTCCGCCGCACACCCAAGTCGGCTACTCCACCGCCTGCGCCACCTGTCACAGCACCAACGCGTGGACGCCGAGCACCTTCGATCACGGGCTAACGCAGTTTCCGCTCACCGGCGCCCACAAGGCCGCGCTCTGTGCGTCGTGCCACGCGGACGGCGTCTATAAAGGCAAGCCGACCGCGTGCGTGTCGTGTCACCAAAAGGATTACACCGCATCCAAGCTTCCGCCGCACTCGCAGCTCGGCTATCCCACCGCCTGCGCTTCGTGCCACGGCACCGCGTCGTGGAAGGGCGCCAGCTTCGATCACGGTACGACGGCATTTCCGCTCACCGGGGCGCACCGCGCGGCGGTGTGCACCGACTGCCACGGCGACGGCGTCTACCGCGGTAAGACCAAGGACTGTGTCGGCTGCCACCAGGCGAAATACAGCGCTACGAAGAATCCGCCGCACGCCGCGGCCGGCTTCGGCACGACCTGCGCCACCTGTCACACCACCACGGCATGGACGCCGGCCACGTTCAGCCACTCTGCCACGCGATTCCCGCTCACCGGCGCGCACGTGAGCACGCCCTGTAGTTCGTGCCACGGCGACGGCGTGTACCACGGTAAGACCATGGTGTGCGTGGGCTGCCATCAGGCCAAGTACGACGCCACCACAAATCCCAACCACAAGGCCGCCAGCTTCCCCACTGACTGCGCCTCGTGCCACACCACCACCACGTGGAGCGGCGCGACGTTCAATCACGATGGGTCATTCTTCCCGATCTACTCAGGCAAACACAAAGGACGCTGGAGCGTCTGCGCCGACTGCCACACCGTGCCGACGAATTTCAAATCCTTCGTCTGCACGACCTGCCATCTGAAAAACAAAATGGACAGCGCGCACCAAGGACGTTCGGGCTACAAGTACGACAGCCCCACCTGCTACTCCTGTCACCCGCGAGGCACCACATGACCGCGCACCTGCGACTCTACACTGGCACACTGCCCGTCTTTGCACGGGCCGTCGCACTCTTGGTCGCTGTTTCCTCGCACGCCGGCGCGCAGGAGTCCGGCGGTGCGGTTGCCGCGCGCACGGTGCGCGGCAACCACACCGCCGACACCACGACGACGACCGACGCCACGACGGCGTGGACTCGCGTTAGCTACCTCAGCGGCGCGATGGTGTATCTTGAGGCCGGCACCAACGCAGGTCTGCGCGAAGGATCGCGACTCGCCGTCATACGCGGCGGCACCGTCGTTGGCGAACTCGTGGTGACCTATATCTCGTCCTCACGCGCGGCGTGCACTCGGCAAACCGCTGAGGCACAGGCCGAAATCGGCGACTCCGTGCGCTTTGCACCGGCCCGCCTGGCCACCAGTACGACCACTCTGACCGGCGCGATGACACCAACGAGCATGCGCGCCAGCAGCGGCGGCTCGCTCCGCGGCCGAATCGGCCTGCGCTACCTGCTGTTGAATCCCGCTGCCGGCGTCGCGCTCGCGCAGCCGGGCATCGATGCGCGCCTCGACGGACAACGCCTCGGCGGCTCGGCCATCGGCATCGCCCTCGACGTGCGTGCCCAGCGGTCGACATTTACACGCCCGAGCACTTCCACGCAAAGTCCCGACGAACAAACGACGCGCGTCTATCAAGCGGTGATTCAATACACGCCCGATCATTCGCCGCTTCGACTCGCGCTCGGTCGCCAGTTCCCGCAGGCATTGTCCTCCGTTGGTATGTTCGACGGCGCCGCGCTCGACCTCGACGGACAGCGCTGGAGCAGTGGCGCATTCGCCGGGCAGCAACCGGACCCCGTGTCGCTCGGCCTCTCGAGCCTGTCGCGACAGTACGGCGCATACCTGCAGCTCCATAACACACGCGATGAAACGCGGCCCTGGTCGCTCACGCTCGGCGGCGTCGGTTCGTACGCCGGTGGTCAGATCGACCGAGAATACGCCTTCGCCCGCATCACCTACAACGGCCCGAAGCTTTCCATTTACGCCACGCAAGAACTCGACTTCAACCGTGGTTGGAAAGGCACGCAAGAACACGCGTCCACCACGCCCACGTCATCGTTCCTCACCGCGCAGTTCACCGTCACCGATGCATTTTCGTTGTACGGTGGGCTCGACAATCGGCGCAACGTGCGACTGTATCGCGATTTCTTGAACCCGGAAATCATCTTCGACGACAGCTTCCGCGAAGGCATGTGGGGCGGCGGGGCGTTGTCGCTGTTCGGCGTGCTGCGACTCAGCTCCGACGTGCGCCGCAGCACCGGCGGCAACACCGACGCCACGCAATCGGTGACCTCCTCGGCGTCGCTCACGCGACTCACCCGCGCGCAGATCGGTATGCATGTGCGCATGACCACGTACGACGGGCCGGCAAGTACCGGTCGCCTGCAGTCCGCATCCGTTGAAACCACGCCCTTCGGCGCGCTCCACGTGATGTACAGTGCTGGGGTACGCGAGTCCTCAACGCCCCTCAGCAGCACGGGGGCATCACGCGTGACGTGGACTAGCACCGACGCTGACATCGGCATCGGACGCTCCCTCTACCTCATGCTCTCCACGTACGCAGAATCCGGCACGCTTGACCGGAGCCGACAGACGTACGCCTCGATCAGCTACCGGTTCTAGCGGAGACGGCTGACCGCTGTTGCGTGCTCCGAAGTAGCTCACGCCGAATGCGGTTCGCCAAGCGAGCCGTATTCGGCGTTAGGGCTTCAACGCCTCAACGCCGGCTTTCGCGACCTGTGCGTCCTGCGCTGAGGTCGCACCGCTCGCACCCACCGCGCCAATGAACTTGCCGCCGACGATCACCGGCACACCCCCCTCCACCGCGACCACCCCTTCGAACGACAAAATCCCCGTGCGCCCCGCTGACACCACGGAGTCGAGGGCCTTGGTCGGCCGGCGCATCCGTGCAGCCGTGCGCGCCTTGGCCTGCGAGATCCCCACGCTTCCGGGCGACGCGTCATCCATGCGCACAAAGCCAATGAGTTCCCCCGCCGCATCCACCACGGCGATCGACACATTCCATCCGTTGCGCTTCGCCTCCGCCTCGGCAGCGGCGAGCATCGTGCGCGCGGCCTGCAGCGTGATGGTCTTGGCGTCGCCCAGCTGAGCGGCGGCCGAGCGCGGAAGCCCGCCAAGCACGAGGGCAGCAAGGGCAATCGCGACAAACCGCAACGAGAGACGGGGCATGGTCGGTGGGGTCGAGGGAAGGGAGGTTCCCGAATATATAGCGGCGCCAATCCCGCCGTGATTGGCGCCCCCCCCTCAACAAGTGGAGCGTCCGCGCCGTATCTTCTGCTGGTCATCTCAACTTTCCACACGGGACCGCCAGTGACACACTCACGTCGCGACTTCCTGCGCACCACAGCGGCCGTCGCCGCTACGGCCGCTGTCGGTTCGCGCGCACTCTACGCCGGCGACGCGTTCGCCGCACCGATGCCGACCGCCGGCGACCCAGTCGTCAAAGCACTCATGCAAGTCGCCCTCGACGTGGCCAAGGCGTCAGGCGCCAGCTACGCCGACGTGCGCGTCTCCGCGCGCCGCCAGCAGAACGTCAACACGCGCGACAAAATCGTGCAGGGCGCCAGCGACACCGACACCTTCGGGCTCGGCGTTCGCACGCTTGTTGACGGTGCGTGGGGCTTTGCCGCCACAAGCCAGCTCACCAAAGACTCCATCGCACTGGCCGCCAAAAGCGCCATCGAACAGTCCAAGGCCAATCGCTTTAGTCAGATCAAGCCGGTGAACCTCGCCCCCACCCCGGGGAATCAGGTCGGCGAATGGAAAACGCCCATCATCACCGACCCCTGGAGCATTTCGATTCCCGAGAAGTGCGCGCTGCTGCTCGACGCCAACGCCGCCGCCGCCAAAGTGAAAGGCGTGCGCAACGTCACGAGCTCAATGTTCTTCCTCAAGGAAGAAAAAACGCTCATGACCAGCGACGGCACCTACACGGTGCAAACGGTCTACCGCACGCAGCCCTCCATGAGCATCACCGCCGTCTCGAGCGACTTCAGCGATTTCCAAACGCGCCAGTCGAACGACATCGCGCCCGCAGGCGCCGGCTATGAACATGTGATCAAAGCCAATCTCGGCGAGAACTCCACGCGTTGGGCCGAAGAAGCCGTCGCCAAGCTCTCCGCCAAGCCGGTGGAACCGGGGCGCTACGACCTCCTGCTCCATCCGTCCAACCTCTGGCTCACGATTCACGAAACCGTGGCGCATCCCACGGAACTCGACCGCGCCATGGGCTACGAAGCCAACTACGCAGGCACCAGCTTCGTTGCGCCGCCAGAGAAAGTGCTCGGGCAACTCAAGTTCGGCTCCGACGTGATGAACATCGTCGGCGACCGCGACCAGCCGGGCTCGCTCGGCGCCGTCAAGTGGGATGACGAAGGCGTACAGCCCGTGAAGTTCGACATCATCAAAAACGGCCTCTTCGTGGATTACCAGACCACGCGCGAACAAGCCACGATGCTCGATTGGTATTACAAGAAAGTCGGCAAACCCGTGCGCTCGTACGGCTGCTCGTACGCACAGAGCTGGAGCGACGTGCAGTTCCAGCGCATGCCCAATGTCTCACTGCAACCGGGCAAGAACGACGACACGTGGGACAGCATGATCGCCTCAATGGACAAGGGGATCGCCATCGTCGGCGACGGCTCCTTCTCCATTGATCAGCAGCGCTACAACGGCCAGTTCGCCGGCCAAGTGTTCTACGAAGTGAAAGGCGGCAAGATCGTCGGCATGCTCAAGGACGTCGCGTATCAGTTCCAAACTCCGCTCTTCTGGAAATCCATGGACCGCATCGGCGGCCCGCGCAGCTACCACTTAGGCGGCGCCTTCGGCGACGCCAAGGGACAGCCAGGCCAGAGCAACTCGGTGAGTCACGGTTGCGTCCCCGCGCACTTCACGCAGGTCAACATCATCAACACGGGACGGCGCGCATGAGCGACTTCTCTGCCCCGAAATCGCTCTTCGCCCCCACCGGTGTGCTCTCGCGCGCCGAGGCCGAAGCGCTCACGCAACGCGTGCTCAAGCTCTCCCCAGCGGAGGAAACGCGCGTCACCGTCAACAGCTCGGCGCGCGGCGACACACGCTTTGCCGTGAACCAAGTGACCACCAGCGGCGAGAACCGTGACACCACGGTCACCATCACCGCGTTCGTCGGCAACCGCGCCGCGAGCGCCGTCACCAATCGGTTGGACGACGCCTCACTCGCCGCGGCCGCCAAGCAGGCGCACGAAATCGCCAAGCTCGTGCCGCCGAATCCGGAGCGTATGCCGGAACTCGGCACGCAGGATTATCAGTACCCCGCGCCAAAAGATCGGGCGATTGGAATGCCGAGCCCGAGCGAACGCGCCGCCGCTGCCAAGAAGGTGACGGAACGCGCGCGCGCCGCTGGACTCGTAGCGACCGGCTTTATTGAGTGCCGCGCCGGCGCCAGCGCCCTCGCCAACTCCAAGGGCTTGTTCGCGTACGACTCAAGCTCCGTCGTCACGATGACCGCGACGGTGCGCACCACCGACGGCACCGGCTCCGGATGGGCCTGCTCCGACGGTGATTCGTTTGCCGATATCGACGCCGAACGCGTGGGCATGACCGCAAGCGAAAAAGCACAACAGTCGCGCAGCCCCGTGGCTATTGAGCCCGGCCGCTACGTGACGATTCTCGAACCCACGGCCGTTGGCAATCTTGTGCAGATGATCGCCGGTGCCATGCAAGCGCGCTCGGCCGACGAAGGACGTTCGTTCTTCTCCCGCCAGGGCGGTGGCAACAAGATCGGCATGAAAGTCGTGGACGATCGCGTCACGCTTATGAGCGATCCCGCCGACTCGCCGAGCACCGGCGGCGGCTACGATGAAGATGGCGCGCCACTCGAGAAAGTGGTCTGGATTGAGAACGGCATCGTCAAGAACCTCAACTACGATCGCTTCTGGGCGCAAAAGCAGGGCGTGAAGCCCACGCGTTCTGGCGGTGGTGGTGGCGGCGGCGGTGGAGGTGGCGGCGGAGGCGGTGGTGGAGGCGGCGGGCGCTCGCTCCGCATGCTCGGCGGTATGTCGAATGTGCCCGAGATGATTCGCAGCACCGAACGCGGCATCTTGTGCACGCGCTTCTGGTACATCCGCGCCACCGACCCGCGCTCGATTCTTTACACGGGCCTCACGCGCGACGGCACGTTCTTGATTGAGAACGGCAAGGTGACCAAGTCGTTGAAGAACTTCCGTTTCAACGAAAGCCCGATCTTCTTCCTGAACAATCTCGAGGCGCTCGGGCCAGCGGTGCGCGTGAACGCGAGCGAAGCGCTCGGCGCCGGCGGCGCGACGTGGATGCCGGCGATCAAAGTGCGCGAGTTCACCTTTAGCTCCCTCTCAGACGCAGTATAGAAACCGGCGCCGTCGCTCAGCTCCAGAGCCGAGCGACGGCACCGGCGCATCAGCATGACGGCCAGAATGCAGAAGGGGCCGATCCAGTGGATCGGCCCCTTCTGCATTTCACTCGAGATAAAACTCAGCCCTTCGCGATCGCACTCATGATCTGCGCCGCAACGTGCGTCGGCGTCTTCATGCTGCGGCGGCTCGTCGTCTCGCTCTGGATCTGCTTCCAGAACTCATACTCCTTGCCCGCGGCCATCAACTGCGCGTCGCTCACCGACTCACCATCGAGCCACGCGTGCGTGGCGTCCGACATGTGCGCGCCGGCGACTTCCACTTCACGATCGGCCATTGCGGCCTGCTCGACGTTGGGGCGCGAGGTCGCGGGCTCAATATGCCCGGCGTCGCGCGGTTCAAGATTGTTGTGCATCACAGGTACCGGTCCTCCAAGAGTTTCTGAAGCGCTTCGCGGGCGCGGTGCACTCGCATCTTCAACGCGCCGACGCTGGTACCCAGCATATCGGCCATTTCTTCATACGAACGACCTTCCACGTGCTTCATGATGAACGCTTCCCGCAGGGACGCCGGGAGAGCTGAGAGGGCGTCGTCCAGATCGCCCCGCAGCTCGCCTCGGTCCAGCTCTTCTTCCGGCGTCTCGTATCCAGACGGTTGATCGTCTTCTTCGTAACTGAGATGCGTCCGCCGGATGTTCTTCAGCCAGTCCTTGCAACCGTTGGCCACGATCCGGAAGACCCAGGCATCAAACCGCCCACGCACCTCGCTGAGGTGGTGAAACGCCTTGATAAACGAGTTCTGCAGGATATCAGCCGCATCATCAGGACTCCCGGTCATCCCCACCGCGTGCCGGTACAGCGGATCGCTGTAGCGCGCGACAAGAATGCCAAAGGCCTGCTGATCACCGGCCAGCACGCGGTCAATCACCACTTGATCGGCGTCGACCTGGGGTTCCTGCGGTTCAGGGGGATGCGTCATCTTCACAGCGCTAGTGTAACCTCTCACACGCGCTGTGGACAGACCCGCCCGATGCCGAAACACCCGTGCCGCCGGTGCCGTCACATTGATATGACGACAGGGCATTCCGTCGGTAACTGTTCGGGGGTCTGATCATGGACACAGCTGCGCGGCCGTCTGTAACGGGACGGGCACCGTTGGAATCGTAAACCTATAGGCGGTATTGAGCGCGAGCGCAGCCGCGTTAGCGAGCAACTGCTGCCCGTTCACATTGGGATGCACACCGTCGAGTGACACGAACTGGCCGTAGGGCGACACGCACGACAGCTGAGTGGCCACGCTATACGGTGCCCGTGCGGCGACGATGGGGGCGAAGACGGCGTTCATGTCCACCAGCGCCCATTTGTTCTGCTGCGCCAGAGAGGTGACCACCGCGTTCATCTGATCCACCACGCCATTGAGCGTGGTCACATCGGTCGGCGTGAGAACGTAGTCCGCCGTGAGCGGTAGATCGGCACAGGACAGCGCCTGCGGCGAGCCGGTCGCCAGGGCCCGGGCAACGAGCGAGGGCACCAGCGCCGCAGTAAACACGAGATTCGCGGAGCCACTACAGTTGGGGTCCACCGCCACCCCAAACGACGCGAGGGCGAGCCGGTCGTTCCAGAGCTCGCTCCCGGCGCGCAAGGACACGAGGGTCGTGACTTTCGGCACGGTCAGGATCAGCGCCTTCGCACCGGATTTCTTGATACTATCGGCGATGGCCGTGAACACCGCACCAAACACCGACGCGGGCACGTACGTGTACGGCGCCGTTTGGCCGTACGCCGTCGCGGGAATCAGCGCACCGCTGGTGGCGGCGCCCAGCACTTCGTTGGCGCCGAGTTCCACGGAGACGAGCGATGGGGCGCGCACGAGCATGGCCGTTACTTGCGATTGCGTGGCGGCGAGCACCGCCGCGTAACGGGCTTTGTCGCTCGTGGCGTACTTGGCGCCAACGGTGGTGGTGAGCTTGGGGGTGAGATTGAGCGCCGTCCACGCAGTGGCACCGCTGAGCGCGACGTTATTGAGCGGCGGCACCACCGTGCCGACGGTTCCGGCGCAGGACGAATCACCGTCCGCGAGACTCGCGCCCGAGAGAAAGCGCGCCAACAGCAATGGCGCGACGATGGGCGGCGTGCATCCCGGCGCATTGAAGAAGGGGATCGCGAAACTCGCCCCCGCCTGATGGGCGAGGAGTGCCGGCCAGGCCTGCGCCTGGAACGAGGCGGTGAGGCCAGCCGACTGCACACCCATGGAAATGCTGGTGCCCATCGCGATGTAGCGCGTGAACGCGCTGGTGCCGACTGGGCCGGAGACGTGCGCGTCCTTGCCTTCGCAGGCCGCGAGCGTCAGGGCAACGGCGGCCAGCGCGACGAGCGCGGCGCGAGGGAAGAACGAGAATCGCATTACAGGATTCTACACCCGCGACTCATGCTTGTGCGACGCCCGCCCAGCCCTGACTGCGCAAGAGCGCGCCGTGCTGATTGAGCGTCGGTGGCACGCGGCGCACCGTCCCCGGCGCCAACGGCGCGACGCCCGTGAGCTCAGAGCCCGCCACATCTTGCAGCGCCTCGAGCACGGAGCGCACGACACCACACGGCACCCCCGCATCGCGCAGACGCCCCATCCATTCTTCGGAGCCAGCGGTGATGATGCGCAGGCGAATGGCGCCCGTGACTGCCTCGCGGTGCGCAAGGCGCCCCGCATTGGTGGCAAAGCGCGATTCGGTGAGCGCGGGAATGTCGAGCGCCTCGACCAGCGCGGCAAACTGCGCGTCGGTGCCCACGGCAATCACGATCGGTTTATCGCCCGTGTCAAAGAGTTCGTAGGGCACGAGGTTCGGGTGCGCATTTCCCCACCGCGGCGCCTCGGCAGTGGTGACGAGCGCATTTTGTGCCACATTCGCGAGCGCGGCGATGGCGCTGTGCTGCAACGAGACGTGCATATGTCGCGCCGACGGACCGCCGCTCCGCCCGCCAACGAGCGTGGCAAGAATGGCGATCGCGGTGTCGCGTCCGGCGATCACGTCGGCGAGGGCGACGCCGGTTTTCATTGGCTCCCCCAGCGGTTCACCGGTAATCGCCATCCACCCCGACTCCGCCTGCACCACAAAATCGTAGCCCGGCCGATCGCTTAACGGCCCGAACCCGGAGATGGTGCACCACACCAGTCGTGGATGCGCCTCGAGCAGCGCGAGCGGATCGAGCCCAAAGGCGGTAAGCGTGGCGGGACGGAAGTTGTCGATGACTACATCGGCGCCGGCAATGAGCGTGCGCAGAAAATCCTGATCGGCGCCGATCGTGAGATCCACGGCGACGGACAGTTTGTTCCGATTGCAGCAGAGGAAGTACGCGCTCTGTCCGCGGTCGTCAAACGGTGGCCCCCAGCCACGGGTGTCGTCGCCATTACCGGTCCGTTCGACTTTGATGACGTCCGCCCCCATATCTCCGAGGATCATGGCGGCAAGAGGGCCCGCAAGAACGCGGGATAAGTCGAGAACTCGAAGTCCTTTTAGGGGCGAACTCATGATAGTGGCCTATTTGTGTATTGTTACTGGCCTACAAATGGCGCGTAAATTATGCATTTTGGTTCAAAAAAACGTCGATTTTGCCCGAATTTGGGCCATTTTACCAATGTCACGCCATCACTTGCAACGCGCGTCTTAAAGGGTATACTTGCCCCCGATCACTCCGCGCGGAAAATAGCTAGCAAGTTCCCGGCCGTCGCCGGCCGACCGCGTGGTCCTTGATGCCGAGTCCTTGCCGGCATCCCGCTTGTGCACGGAGTTGGTGCAAATGCCCGACAAGATTCCCCAGCCACCTGAAATTATCGAACCGGTGACTGGTGCTGCTGCCCCCATTCGCCGGCACCCCGGTCACCGTGGTGCTGACGTTCGCGACACCGTCGCGGAAATGGCAGCGAAGGCTCAGGAAATTTCCATGGAGGCTGGTAGCAAGATGGCCTCCGCCATGAAAGATGTCATCAGCGCCGCCGCGGGGCTCACTGCCTTCGCCATCGAGAGCGCTCGCGATCTCGTGCAGTACATGGTGCGCCGTGGCCAGATGACGCAGGACGAAGCAGACAAACTCATCCGCGAAGCGGAAGAGTCATGGGCCAAGAAGAACAAGGGGAAGTTGCCCCCGCCGCCGAGCGTCATCAAGGCGGCCAAAGTTGCCGCTGCCGCGGCAGCCGCGAAGGCGCTTCTGCCGGTCAAGCCGAGCGCTGCGGCGTCGGCCGCGGCAAAGGCACCAGCTGCGAAGCCGGCGGCCGCAAAGCCTGCCGCGAAGCCGGCAACGAAGCCAGCCGCTAAGCCAGCTGCTAAGCCGGCCGCCAAGGCCAAGCCCGCGCCCAAGAAGTAACAGTCTCGGAGTGTGAGGGGCGTCGCGATCGCGCGCCCCTCTCGCCCCGCTACCGCACATGACTAGCCGCTCCATTCCCCTCGGCGACGCCGTCGCCCTCACGCGCGCCCTCGTCGCGGTGGATTCGCGCAACCCGTTGTTAGTGGCGAATGGCCCTGGCGAACAAGCGTGTGCCGAGTTGCTCGCGCACGTGCTCACCGACTGGGGCCTGCGCGTGGAGTTGCAGGAATCCGCTCCCGGTCGCCCCAACGTGATTGCCCGCGGCGGCGCGCGCGACGGAGGCCGGTCACTGCTTCTCAATGGCCACCTCGACACCGTGGGCATTGAAGGGATGACCCACGCACCCTGGGAGCCCACCATTCGCGATGGTCGCCTCTACGGGCGCGGCAGCACCGACATGAAGAGCGGTGTCGCGGCGATGTGCGCCGCGGCGGCGCTCGCCACGGCGCAGGGCTTTGCGGGCGAGGTCATCGTCACCGCCGTGACCGACGAAGAGTTCACGAGCCTCGGCACCAAGCGCGTGATTGACGCAGGCATTCGTGCCGACGCCGCGATTGTCACCGAACCGACGCGCCTCGCCATCTGCCCCGCGCATCGCGGCTTTGCGTGGGGCGAGCTCGTCGTGCACGGTGTGGCCGCGCACGGCAGTCGCTATGACATTGGCGTGGATGCCATCACGTTGGCGTCGTTGGTGGTGGCGGAGCTCGACGCGTATCAGCGCGAGACGCTCACGACGCGCACGCATCCGCTCCTCGGGCGGCCGTCGTTCCACGCGTCGATCATCACGGGCGGCATTGGCTCCTCGACCTACCCCGACCGGTGCAACGTGCAGTTTGAACGCCGCACAATTCCCGGCGAGGGGCCGGAGGATTTTGCGCGGGAACTGCGCGAGGCCGTGGCGCGCGTGCAGCAGCGCCGGCCGGAACTCCGCGCGGACGCGCATGTGGATTTTTCGCAGGGGCCAAACGACATTCCGGCCTCGCACCCGATTGTGCTCGCGATTGCCGACGGACTTGCCGCGCACCGACTCGCCGCGCCGATCGAAGGATTGTCCTGCTGGACCGACGCCGCGTTGCTCTCCGGCGCCGGCATTCCCGCGGTCTGTTTTGGCCCCGGCGACATTGGTTTGGCGCACGCCGCCGAGGAGTACGTGATGGTGCACGAGATTGAGCAGGCCGCCGCGGTGCTGGAGCACACGGTGCGGCATTGGTGCGGCGTGGGCGCGTGACGCAACTCTCCGTGGCGGAGTACGACGCCCTCGAGCTGGCGATTCGGCGCGGCACGCGCATTATCGTGCGGCGACGCGGTACCGATTTCATTGTGATCGCCGAACGACTCGTGCTGCGCGATCGCCGCGAAGCCATTGAAGCGCGCCACCCCACCACGGGCCAGCCACTCACGTTGTGGGTGGACGAAGCCGATTCCATTGAGGTCGTCCGGTGAGCGAGGGCGCGTTGGTGTCGATCTTTGCCGACGAGAGTTGCCTCGGCAATGGCAAGGAAGGCGATAATCCCGGCGGCGCCGGCGCGCTCATCGAGTACGAAGTGCCGGCGACCGGCGCGCTGGTTCGTCGCGACCTCTGGTTGTCGGAGCCCTCGACGACCAACAACCGCATGGCATTGCGGTCGGTGACGGAGACGTTGCGCGCCATTGGTGCCAAGGGTGCCCAGTGCCGCGTGGTCTTCACCACCGACTCGCGGTACATCGTGGACGGCATGACGCAGTGGGTGTTTGGATGGGCGCGCAATGGCTGGAAGCGAAAGACCGGCCCCATCGAGAACCTCGCGATGTGGCACGACGCCATTCGCGCCGCCGACGGACACGCGGTGGCCTGGAAGTGGGTGCGCGGCCACGACGGGCACGCCCAGAACGAGTATGCCAATCATCTCGCCACGCGCGCGGCCGCTGATCAGTCGGCGAGTGGCGGTCTGGTGGAGTCTGAGTTTGAGTCGTGGCTGAGTGCCACACGCTCGCGCGGCGCGCGGCACGCCGATCCGAGCCCCTTTCCCGCGCGCGAGAGTTTTCGCGCGGGCGCCACGCTCCCTGCTGTTCCGCGTTAATCGTTAGCTTTCCGTTCGTCCCCCGCGCTGGTGAAGCCTCCGATGACCGACACCGTTCGCGACGAGCTGGACCGCCTGTTTCTACGCCTCGTGCGTGCTGCGCGCGAAGCGCGCCCCGAGTACCTCGGCCGCGCCTTCGAAGTGGCCGAACTCGTGGCGCTCGTGCCGTATCGCAAGGTGCGCGCCGACCTGCACGTGGACACCAACGACGACTACGCACACGCGATCACGCGTTTGTTGAGCGGCGAGCGTGGCTACGTATTTGCCGACGACTTGATGCAGGATGATCTCGCGTCGGAGCTGGCGTCGCCGAACCCGGATTTGGCGGCGTACCGCGCGTATCTGAACGCCAAGGTGACGCTGGCGCAGGAGCATGTGCGCGTCGCGGTGACGCGCATTGAGGGAGAGCTCGCGGGGACGCCGGCGTCGGTGGCATTGGTCGCGGCGGTGTCGGAGCCGTTGCCGGCGGCGCCGCTGCCGACAGTGCCGATACCGACGGAGCCGATACCGGTGGCGCCTGAGCCGATACCGGCGAAGCCCATTGAGGTGGCGACTGCTGCAGCGCATGAGGCACCGGCCGATGCGCCAAGTAAGCCGCGCGCAAAAGCCACATCGGCGACGCCGCGTGTCGTGGTGCCCACCAAGCCGGATCCGGCGCCGCGACCGCTGCATCCCGATGCGGAGATGCGGCAGCACGAAGCGCGGCCGGGATGCCGTTACTGCGGCAAGGGACTCCCCGAGGGGCGCGAGATTGTTTTTTGCCCATCGTGCGGGCAAAATCTGCGCGTACGGCAGTGCGCCGCGTGCAGCGCCGAACTCGAACCTGAGTGGAAGTTCTGCGTGACCTGCGGACGCGCTGCAACGACGTAATGCTGGCACCAACTGCGTTCCGCGCTCGTAGGGATTCCTGATGGCAGACGACCTCACGCCTCCAGGCTCCGCTCCGGTAGTGCTCGACCGTGCCGCGCTCGAGCGGGTGCTGGCGCGCGCTTCTGAGTTGCAGGCAGCCATCGGCGACGCCCCAGAAGCGTTGAGCGAATCGCAACTGCTCGAACTTGGCACCGACGTGGGCATTGAGTCGGAGCACCTGCGGCAGGCACTCGCTGAGGAACGCGGGCGCGGGCTCGTGCCACCGGAAGGCGGCCTCGGCGTGTGGTTCGCAGGGCCGACCGTCGTTGCGGCGGCACGCGTGGTTCCTGGGACTCCGCAGAGCGTGCTCGCGGCGCTCGACGCCACGATGCAACGGGACGAAGTGCTGGTGCTCAAGCGCCGATTTCCTGAGCGGCTCTCGTGGGAAGCGCAGCGCGGGTTTATTGGCGGGCTACGACGCGGGCTCGCGCTTGGCGGACGCGGCCTCCACCTCTCCAGCGCAACGGACGTGTCAGCCACGGTCGCCGCGGTGGATAGCACGCGCGTGCATGTGCGGCTGGTGGCGAGCTTTCGCGATGCGCGCTCGCGCCGCCTCGCCACGGCGGCCACGGCTTGCACGGCGTTTCTGCTCGCCGGCGCGCCGGTGCTTGCTATCAACGTGCCGGCGTGGCTCGCCGCGATGCCGTTGCTCGTGCTAGGCGGCGCCACGCTGATCGCCACGCGCCGCGGGTATCGCCGCCTGTTGGCGAACGCCACCGTGGCGCTGGAGCAAGTGCTGGATCGCCTCGAATACGGACCGGCCAAGTCGAGCGGAGCGGCGGCCCTGCTCGAGGTCATCGCGGGCGCACCGCGCCGCTAACGGTTGGTCGGTGCTGGTGTGGGTCTGCCGAGCCGAATACCCTTCACGTTATGACTGCGCCGATCACCCCATCTGTTGCTGATTCGCCGCAGCGCGTGCACGACGCACTGCGCTACGGGCGACAGGCGTTGCCGGCGGTCTCGCGCACCTTCGCCATATCGGTGCGCTTTCTGCCTGGCATGCTCGGGCGCGCGGTGCTCACCGCGTATTTGCTTTGCCGAATTGCCGACACCATCGAGGACGACGGCACTGCAGCACCCGAGCGCAAACAACAGTTGCTCGACATGCTCTCGCGTTGCCTAGACGACCGCGCAGCAGCCGACGCCTTTCCGGCCCACGTGACCGACATTCATGGCGACGACGCCCACGTGGCGTTGTTGCGACACACCGATGTGGTGTGCGTATTGCTACGTTCGTTGCCCGCCGCTTCGCGCGATCGCGTGGTGCACTGGGTGCGCGAGATGATCACCGGGATGAAGAAGTTTGTGGGACTCTACCCTGCCGGCATTCGTATTCAGACGGTGGACGAGTACAAGGAGTACTGCTACTACGTCGCGGGCACCGTCGGCTGCATGCTCACCGAGCTCTGGCAACTGCACGCGCCGAGCGTGGGGCGCGAGGAGTTCGCGGAGTTGTGGACGAAATGCCGGCAGTTCGGCGAGGCCTTGCAGACGGTCAACATTCTCAAGGACATCGCGTACGACGCAACGCACGAGAATGCGATCTACATTCCCGAAGCCACGCTGGCTGCGCACGGCAGTTCGCAGGCCACGTTGCTCGTGGAATCGTTTCGTGAGCGCAATCACGAGGCGGTGAGTGCGTTTGTGCAACTCGCGTGGGCTGACCTCGACGACGCGCTCACGTATCTCCTGTACGTGCCGCGTCGCGCCGTGGCGATTCGCGCGTTCTGTGTGTTGCCACTGCTCTTTGCTTATGCCACGCTGCGCGAACTCACGCGCTCCACGGACATGCTGCGCGTGGGCGGAAAGGTAAAAATTTCGCGACGCGAGGTGCGCGCACTCATGGTCGCGGGCGTCGTCGCGCTCGTGAGCAATCGCGCGTTGCGCGCGTTGGTGGCGCGGGTCAAGGACCGGCCGTTCACGCCGCTGTCGCCAGCCACGGCGTAACTCCTCAAACGGCGAGTCAGGGTTCCGCGCACGCTGTGTGAGTGAAACGCTCTCGCACGGAGTGGCGTGAACGAGCATCCTTCTTGCGTTGACCGGCCGCCTCCGCATACAGGCGCTGGGCGGTCGACGGGAGGACGACCGGCCACTCGCTCCGCGCCGATTCCGCGGATCTCTATCGTGAGGAGGCTGTATGTACACCCCAACCCTCAACAACGTCCTCGACCGTATGCTCACGCTCAGCCGCGTGATGGATGATGCGGTGGTGGATCGCATCTACCCGGCCATCACCGACGCGCCAGCGCGTGCGCAACTCTGGTTGCCGCTCGTGGACACCTACCAGACCGACAAAGCCTTCATCGTTGAGGCAGATCTTCCGGGGGTGCATCCGGAGAATGTCGACGTGAGCTTTGCCAATGGGACGCTGACCATCGCGGGCACCCGTGGCGCGACGTTGCCGACACAGGACAAGGAAAAATCGCAGTTGCAGGTATTCACATCCGAGCGGGTGGCCGGTGCGTTCTCGCGCTCGCTGCGGCTGCCAGAGCAGGTGGACGTCGAGAAGATCGACGCCACCTTCAACCATGGCGTGCTGACGATTGTGGTGCCCAAGCTGGCCAGCGCACAACCGCGCAAGATTGTGGTGAACGTGAAGGACAAGTCCGCGCAGGTGAAGGAATAGGCGCACATTCCTCACGACGCGTCGCCGCGGAATGGTGATGCGCGTCGTGATGACAGCGTCGGCGGCGCCCCGCGGTGGGCGCCGCCGCTTGTTTGTGGGGTGTCGCCTGCGCATTCTGTGAGGGTGCGCCCCGATCACTTCCGCGGCACCTTCCGCGACGACCTCCCCGCGCGAGCGGTGTACAGCGAAAGCGCCGGCATTGCGCGCATCGTGCCGGCTGCCGTGGCGGTGCCCGCCGACGGCGACGATTTGGTGGCACTCGTGCGATGGGCCGCGCGCTCCAACACTCCGCTGATCCCGCGCGGCAGCGGCACCTCGATGGCCAATGGCGCCGTGGGTGAGGGAGTGCTGCTGGACTGCTCTCGCTTTAACTCCATTGGCGCCGCCGACCGTGCGACCGGCACCATTGCCTGCGGACCGGGCGCATTGCGCGATGCGTTGAACACAGCAGCCGCGCATGCCGGGCTCTGGTTTCCGGTGGATCCGTCGAGCGGCGCGTATTGCACCATCGGTGGCATGTGTGCGACGAACGCAGCCGGCGCCCATTCCCTGCGATACGGTCCGACACGCGCTTGGGTGCATGGACTCGACTGCGTCTTCGCAGACGGGAGCCGTGCGTGGATCCGACGCGGCCAACCGGCGCCGCGCCACATCCCCGCGGTCGCCGAGTTTCTTGACCGCGTGGCCCCGCGACTCGCCGACGCCCGATTCGCCCTCACGCATTCTGGCGTCCGCAAGGAATCCAGCGGGTACGCGCTCGACGATTTTGCCGCGAGCGGCGAACTGGTCGACTTGCTTGTGGGCAGCGAAGGCACACTCGCGGTGTTTGTGGGCGTCGAGCTGGCGCTCTTGCCCGCCGATCAAGCCACCGCGAGCCTGCTCGCGTCGTTCGACGCGCTCGAAGACGCGGTCTCCGCCGCCACGCGGTGCACCGAGCTGGGCGCGCGCGCCGTGGAGTTGCTCGACCGCACCTTTCTCGATGTGGTACGGCAAGGCTCGGCGCTGGACGTGCCCGAGTCGTCCGAAGCGGTGCTGCTCATTGAGGCGGAAGGTGCACGCGGCGAACTCGCCGAGGATCGCATGCGGGCACTCGCCGCCTGCTGCCGCGGTAGCGGGGCGACCTTCGTGGTGGAAGCGCCGCACACCGAGGCCGCCACGGCGTTGTGGGCCATACGCCACGCCGCCAGCCCGATTCTCGCGCGGCTCGATCCGAATCTTGCGTCGCTACAGCTGGTGGAGGATGGCGCGGTACCACCCGATCACTTTCCGCAGTACATCCGTGGCGTACGCGCCATCTTTGCGCGCCATGGCTTTCGCTGCGTGATCTTCGGCCATGCCGGCGATGCACACGCCCATGTGAACGCCCTCGTGGACGTGCGTGAACCCGCGTGGCGTCCGCGGCTCGGCGCCGTCCTCACCGAGGTGACTGCGCTGGTGGCGCAGTTGGGCGGCACGATTGCTGCCGAACATGGCGATGGGCGGCTCCGTGCACCCTTGCTCCCCAGACTGTGGAGCCCGCTGGCGATGGAGCTGTTTCGCGCCACCAAACGCGCCTTTGATCCGGCTGGCATCCTGAACCCCGGGGTGATTATCGCTGCGGAGGGCGCACGGCCGTTTGACCAGATCAAGTACGACCCGACGCTGGCCCCTCTTCCTGAGGAGGCGGCGGCGGCCCTCGCGACGGTGGTGCGCGAGCGGCGTTGGTCCGCCTTTCGGCTTGGCCTCGTCGCACAGGCAACTACCTGAGGCCTGCCTGACGGCTGCCTGACGGCTGCCTGACGCCCGCCGGCGCGCATTCCGAGTGGCGCGCCAACCCCTCCGAGCTCCCGCCAACAGCGCCGACGACTGCTCCCACGGCGCGCCGCGCTTTAGATTGTTGGCGTCTCCGACTCCCACGCCCATGCCTGAGTTCTTTGACGCTCCTCGTATTTCCGTGCTCGCGCGCCCGACCTTTGCCGAGCCCGCGCATCTCCCTGTGAATTGGATGGGAGAGAGCACCGATGGTGAACGCCTCGCAGAGTTTGCCGGCCGTCTTTGCTACATGAGCCAGAAGAATCCGGCCAAGCGCGACACCCGCGAGTATCTCGAGAACATCAAGAAGCAGGGGCACGGCAGCGTGTTGGAACACGCGTCGTACTCGTTGCTCCTCGAGGGGATTTCGCGCTCTCTCACGCACGAACTGGTGCGGCACCGTGCGGGCTTTGCGTACTCACAGCTCTCGCAGCGGTATGTAGACGAGAGCGACGCGGCCTTTGTGATTCCGCCCGCCATCATCGGTGACGCAACGCTGCTGGCCGCCTGGAAGGCGCAGGTCGAAAGCGCGCAGACCACGTACGTGGCGCTCGTCGATCAACTGATGACCAAGTACAGCTGGGTGGAAGACAAGGTGCACCGCCGCAAAATGTCGCGCGAAGCGGCGCGCGGCGTGCTGCCCAATTCCACCGAAACGAAGATCGTCGTGACGGGCAACGCCCGCGCCTGGCGCACCATGCTCGAACTGCGGTCGAGCGAAGCCGCCGAGTTCGAGATTCGCCGGATGGCCGTGGCCGTGCTCCGCGTGCTGCAGCACGAAGCGCCGGGGTTCTTTGCGGACTTTGAGATTTATACGGCGGGAGACCGCGCGGAAGCGGCGCGGATTTCGTACCACAAGGTGTGAGGGTTGGTTAAAAACGGATAACGGTAAACGTTTTACCGTACACGACGAAACACCGCGCGCCCGGTCCAGCATTGGATCGGGCGCGCGGTGTTTCGTCGTGAATGGTTTTCGATATTTCGTTATTCGTTTACCCCAATGGTCAGTCTTCGTGCTCCTCTTTCTTGTTCTTCGCCGCTGCCTCGATCACCTTGTTCGCGTGTTCCGCCGGCATGTTCTCGTAGCCGTGGAACCGGTGCACAAAGTAGCCGCGCCCGTGCGTCAGGCTCGAGAGCTTGGTGCCGTACAAATGCAGATCCGCCTGCGGGACGATCGCTTTGACGCGCGTGACACCGGGCATATCGGGTTCGGCTTCGGTGCCGAGGATGTGGCCGCGCCGTGAGCTCATGTCGCCCATCACGTCGCCCAGATAGTGATCCGGGGTGAAGACCTCGACCATGTCGAGTGGCTCAAGCAGCGTCGGCTTGCACTTGGGCGCGATGGTCTTGAAGGCCAGAATGCCGGCCATCTTGAACGAGGATTCGTTGGAGTCCACCGAGTGGTAGGAGCCGTCAAAGCACTCGACCACAAAATCCACGACGGGATAGCCGGCCAGGACGCCACGCGCCGCCGCTTCCTGAATACCGCGGTCTACGGCCGGGATGTACTGCCGCGGAATGGCGCCGCCGACGATTTCGTCGTTGAAGCGGTAGCCCGCGCCGCGTTGCCCGGGCATGATGCGCACCCAGCAGTCGCCGAACTGTCCCTTTCCGCCCGTCTGCTTCTTGTGACGCCCCTGCCCCTCGGCTTTCCCGAGGAGTGTTTCGCGGTACGGAATGCGCGGCGTTGAGAGTTCTGGCTTCACACCGAACTGCCGCGTGATGCGTGCGAGGGCGACTTCGATGTGCCGCTCGCCAAGCCCGCCAACGATCGTCTCGTGGGTTTCTGCGTTGAAGTGCGTCTGGAACGTGGGGTCTTCGTCGTGCACGCGATGCAACCCCATCTGCAGTTTTTCTTCGTCGTTGTGCGAGACCGCTCGCACGGCAAAGTTGACCAGCGGATCGGGGAAAGCCACCTGCGGCAAACGCACCGGATGTTCTTTGGTGGACAGCGTGTCGTTCGTGTGCGTGTTGCGGAGCTTGGCCACGCAGCCAATGTCACCTGGGAATAAGCGCGTCACTTCCACGCGTTCCCGTCCCTGCGGCACCGCGAGGTGGGTCAGTTTTTCCGCCGTATCGCGCGTGGCGTTGTAGACATCCTGCCCGCTGTTCACCGTGCCAGCGAACGTCCGGAAATACGACACGTCGCCCACGTGCGGCTCGGCGGTGGTCTTGAACACGAGCGCGCAGAAAGGATCGCTGTCCTTCGGGTGGATTTCCACGGTGCGGGTGCCTTCGGCACCCTTGAACGCGTGGGCCTCCTCCATCTCGTACGCGTTCGGCATGAGCGAGACGAGGAAGTCGAGCACGGTGCGCGCGCCCCACGTCAGTTGGCTTGAGCAGCACAGGAGCGGGAAGAGCTCTTGGCGCTTCATCGCCTCCTTCATGGCAGCCATTTCTTCGTCGCCGGGAATCTCTTCGCCACCAAAGAACTTCTCGAGCAGCGCATCGTCCGTGGAGGCAATTGCCTCGACCATTTCGGCGTGATATTTCTCGAATCGCGCCTTTTCGGAGGCCGGAATGTCCACTTCTTCGTACTCACCGGCTTTGGTGCCGGGCTTGAAGACGTGCGCTTTCTTGGTGAAAAGATTGATGATCCCCTGGAACCCGGCGCCTGCACCAATGGGGATCTCGACCGGCACGACTTTGGTCGTGAGCCGTTCCTTGATGGACAGATAGGCCGCGTCAAAATCCGCATGCTCTTTGTCCATCATTGGCACCACGAACAGCACCGGATCTTCGCGCGCGACGGCTTCGCGGAACATCCGCTCGGTGCCGGCCTCAACGCCCGTGCCGGATCCGATCGTGATCAGCGCGCCGTCAGCGGCAGCCACGGCCGCGATCGCGTCGCCCTGAAAGTCCAGGAAGCCGGGGGTGTCGAGCAGGTTGATCTTGGTGTCTTTCCACTCCGCGAAGGCGCAGCCAAGAGCGATGCTGTAGCCGCGTTCTATCTCTTCGGGGGAGGTATCGGTGAGGGTCGTACCATCCTTAATACTCCCATGCCGCTTGCTGGCGCCGGACACGAAGGCAAGAGCGTCGACCAAAGTCGTTTTGCCGCTCGCCCCGTGTCCCACTACCGCGACATTTCGGATGGCCTCACTGCGATACTCCTTCATACTGCCTCCTAGAATGGGAAATCTCTGTGTACCTCTTGAGCCTTGCGCCTGGGAAAGGGGGCGTCAAGGGATGAAACCCCGACACCGGTTCGGTGAAATGCGAAGGGGCACACCCATAGAGTGTGCCCCCCGATGGCCCTCTTCGGGCCCCTGCAGCTGACAGAGTAGCGTTCTGCTAGTTGTCCTCGCCTTCGAATGTGAACCCGTCCGCTTCGCGGAGCGAGGCGAACATGGCCTCAGTCGGCACCAACGTGGAGGCGCCGCCGCCTGCGAACGAAAAGGAAATGGCCCGAGACGTGCCTTCCGGCCAATCAGGCATCAGAAGTCCGGCAATCAGGCGACTAATGGCTTGGCCGCAGTCCTTCAGAATGGCTCCGGAGGTCTCCACCAAGAGCGCCAGCGGGATCTGCAGGTTGTGTGTCACCAACTGCCCCGTGGACTGATCCCGCCACTCCGCGTCGCCCACTGCATCGCGATCCGCGAACACCCCAAGCACACGCGCTGACTCCGTCTGACTGCCGCCCGGTACGGCGGCGCGTCGAGACTCGAGTGCGGCCGCCAGTGCCAGCGCCAGCGACTCGGAGCTGGGCACGCCGTACAGCGTGACCACATCGCGTGACGGGCGCTCACTGAAGCGCGACCCGCGCACGGAACTCACCTTCGCCCACACCGGAGAAGGCTCAGAACCTTCGTCCAGTCGTACCAGAACATCCATCGCGCTCCTCCTCTTGGTTGCCGTCCGCCAAAACGCGGGCGCATCGTTCCACGGACGGATGTTGACTGAGCACTCCAGCAGATCGCGATCCGCTCGCCTGTTCTTCTACTAGACGCTCAACTGTACTACCTCGCAATACGCCGATTCATCACGCCACACAGGGCTTCGTGACACGACCGTTGCATGGCGCGGCGCTTAACAGATTTTCGGCTCGCGCGTCTGTCTACTGTACCCCTGATCGGGAGTTGGCCGTGTCTCAGGTTCGAGTGCTCGTCATACTGCTCGCATGCGCGGTTGCCGCCAGTTCGTGCGGCCAATCGGCCAAGTCTTCTGCCGGCGGCAACCCAAGCCCGTCATTCTCGGCGGCGGGCGCGCGCGAGCAGACCGCCGACCAGCAGGTAAGCCACGTCCTGAGCCGCCTGACTTTCGGAGCCCGACCCGGTGACGCTGACCGCGTGCGCACCCTAGGCGTGGACCGGTGGATAGAGGAACAGCTTCACCCGGACCGGATTCCCGATGCCGCCGCCGACGCGTTTTTCGGGAGTTACGAGACGTATCACAGCTCGCCGGACGAACTGGAGCAGAAATATCCGCGCCCCCAGACAGTGCTCAATCAGTTGGGCAAATCGCCGAGCGCCGAGCAGGCGAAGGCCGACAGTGCGCGACTCCGCGAGTTACAGCTGGCCCAGCGCCGTCTGCTGACCGAGCTGCAAAGCGGCCGCGTGGCCCGCGCCCTCCTCACCGAACGGCAGCTCAACGAAGTGATGACCGACTTCTGGCTCAATCACTTCAGTGTGTATGTGCAGAAAGCGCCGGTCGAGCACTACCTACTGGCGCAATACGAGAACGAAGTCATCCGCCCGAACGCGCTCGGGAAATTCCGCACACTGCTGGGCGCCGTCGCGAAGAGTCCGGCGATGCTCTTCTACCTCGACAACTGGGAAAGTCAGGTCGATAGCAATCGGCTACGGCTCAACGCGCAGGGGCGGCCGATCCCCAGTGTGACACCGCTGCAGGCGCAGCGTGCACTGGAGCAGCGGCAGCGCGCGGGACGTCCCATGCCGGCGGGAGTGAACCCCCAGAACGTACAACAGGCGGTGGCAGCGCAGCGCCGGCGTGGACTCAACGAGAACTACGGTCGCGAATTGCTCGAACTGCACACACTGGGCGTGGACGGTGGCTACACGCAGACCGATGTGATCAACGCCGCGCGTGCGCTCACCGGCTGGACGTTGCTCAGACCGCCCGTGAGCGCCTTCGCCTTCAAACCGCAGATGCACGACGCTGGCGACAAAGTGCTGCTCGGGCACCATCTGACGGCCGGCCGTGGGATGGAAGACGGCGAGGAGGTGCTCGACATCGTCGCGCGCCATCCGTCTACTGCGCACTACATCGCCTTCAAACTCGCTCGGCGCTTTGTGGCGGATACGCCGTCCGCCGCGCTGGTGGACCGAGCGGCCAAGACCTTTACCGCGACCGACGGTGATATTCGCGAAGTCGTGCGCACGATCATCACGAGTCAGGAATTTTTTGCCCGCGCTGCGTATCGCGGCAAAGTAAAAACGCCTTTTGAAGTCGTGGCGAGCACGTTGCGCGCGCTGAATGCGCAGCCTGACTCCACCCCGCGCACCGCCGCGCTCGTCGCGTTCCTCGGCCAGCCCATCTACGGGCACCAGACGCCCAACGGCTGGCCCGAGACGGCGGATCAGTGGATGAACACCGGCAGCATTTTGAATCGCATCAACTTTGGGATCTCGGTAGCGGCGAATCGCGTGCCCGGCGCATCGGCGCTCGGGTGGAACGGCGCCGAAGCGCTGAAGAATGCGCCCCTCGATCAGCAGGTAGACGGCGTCGTGCGAGCCCTGCTCGGCGGTGATGTGTCAGTGGACACGCGCGCCATTTTGACGAGCGGTGCCAACCCGCTTGCCAAGAACGCGGCGCCTGACGCGAGCACGACAGACATGATGCAGCCGCCGCGCGGCGGTCGGCCGGCACCCGTGGCGCAACGCGATCCCGCAGCGGCCGCACAGCGCTTGCTCGCCAATCTTCCGCCGCTCAAAGGATTGCCACAGATCGTCGGGTTGGCCATTGGGTCCCCCGAATTTCAGAGGAGATAGGCCCATGACGATGCCACGCCGGTACTTTCTGAAATCGGGGGCGCTCGCGCTCGCGACCATGGGGCTCAGTCCGTCATTCCTGCGGCGCACGGTTTTCGGGATGGAACTCCCCGCCGCGGCCAAGGGGAAAGTGTTGATCTGCCTTTTTCAGCGCGGCGCCGCCGACGCGCTCAACGTGGTCGTTCCGTTTGGCGACAAGTCGTACTACCAACTCCGCCCCAACATCGCCATCCCGGAGCCGTTGCGCGGACAAGGCGCTGCGGCGGCGCTCGACCTCGACGGGTTTTTTGGACTGCATCCGTCGCTGGCGCCGCTGAAGCCGCTGTGGGATCGCGGCTTGCTCGCACCGATCCACGCCGTAGGAAGTCCGAGCAGCACGCGCTCGCACTTCGACGCGCAGGATTACATGGAGAGCGGCACCCCCGATCTCAAAGCCACGAACGACGGCTGGCTCAATCGGTATCTCGCTACGAGCGGCACCTGCGAGGCGTCCTGCGAGCCGTCGCCGTTCCGCGCAGTGGCCATGACACAGCAGACGCCGCGAATCCTAGCCGGCATAGCGCCGACCGTCGCGATGAACACGCTCGAAGAGTTCACCGTGCGCGGCGGCGGCGATCAAACCGCGCGGCTCGAAGCACTCTACCGCACCGGGTCGGCCGACGTCATTCACGGCGCCGGCAAAGACATGTTCGAAGCCGTGAAGATGCTCAAGTCCGCCAATCCGCTGCAGTACCAACCACAGAACAGCGCCGAATATCCCAAGTCGCCCTTTGGCAACCATCTCAAGCAGATCGCGCAGTTGATCAAGAGCAACGTCGGACTCGAAGTGGCGTTTGCGGATATCGGCGGCTGGGATACGCATGTGAATCAGGGCGCGGTGACGGGTGCGCTCGCGCAGCGGCTTGACGATTTTGCCAAGTCGATTGCCGCGCTCACCGCCGACCTCGGCGACCGTATGGACGACGTGGTGATTCTGACGATGAGCGAGTTTGGGCGGATGGCGCGCCAAAATGGGAATGGCGGCACCGACCATGGCCACGCCGGCGCGATGTTCGTGATCGGCGGCCATGTGCGGGGGAAGCAGGTGTACTGCAAATGGCCCGGCTTGGCGCCGGAGCAACTGTACGAGGGGCGCGACCTCGCGCTGACGACCGATTTTCGCACGGTCTTTGCGGAAATAGCAGGGCGCCATCTTGGGGCGTCCAAGATGGACGCGCTCTTTCCTGGGTTCTCACCGCGTGCGGGGCTGGGGTTGCTCGGATAGCGCTGAGTGGCGCGGCGACGCAACAGATTGCCGACCTCCAACACGCGGGTGATGCCTTCTCGCGTGACGAGTCGTTATTTTTCGCGCGTGAACTCACTCCGCCTTGCCACCATCGTCTCGCTCGCGCTCACTGCCGCGAGCGCCCCCGCGCAATCCGGCACCCGCGCCCCGAACCCCAACGGCCGCGTGCCGATTCTCGAGTATCACCTCGTCAGCGACAAGGACAGTCGCTGGGGGCGTTCCGTCGAGCATTTCCGACGCGATCTCGAGTTGCTCTATCAGCGCGGCTATCGCCCAGTGACCGTCGCGCAGTTTATTGACGGCAAGTACGACATCCCGGCGGGTACGACGCCCGTGGTGTTCACGTTCGACGATTCGTCGCCAGGGCAGTTCCGCTACATCGAAAAAAACGGCACGCTCGAAGTGGACCCCGCGAGCGCCGTTGGCATTTGGCTCGACTTCAATCGTGCGCACCCGGACTGGGGGAAGCGCGCCACGTTTTGCATGCTGCCGGGTGCTTCCGCTGGCCATGCATTCTTTGGCGACAAAGGCATCGACGGACAGAAAACCGCGTGGCGCCTGCAAAAAGTGAAGTTCCTCGCCGAGCAGGGCTTTGAGCTGTGCAATCACACGCTCTGGCACGCCAATCTTGCGAAGTACAGCGACGCCGTGGTGCAGGAACAGATTGCACGTGGCGTGCTGGCGATTGATTCCGCGGTTGCCGGCTACAAGGTGCGCACCTTTGCGTTGCCGTTGGGCATCTGGCCCAGGAACCGTGCGCTGGCCAAGTCCGGCGTGTGGCGCAATCCCAAGAATGGGCAAGAAGTCCGCTATAACTTCGACGCGATTCTTGAAGTGTCGGGCGCTGCGGCGCCGAACCCTTCATCGGGCAAGTTCAATCCACTCTCGTTGCCGCGCATTCAGATTGTGGGCACGGAGCTTGAGAAGACGTTGGACGATCTCGACAAGCGCAACGACCGACTGGTGACGGCGGGCGCCAAGAAGTAGCGCGAGTCCACCCGACTCGACACCTCCCAATGCAACGCAGCTCCCCCGGACACGGCGTCCGAGGGCGCTGTGCAATTACGGCATCAGGATTTCTTGCCCGACGGACGTAGCGCGTCGATCGCCTGCTGCAAGGCCACGCGTTGCGCCGTGTTCGTGGTGGCCTTGAGTAGCGACTCGTAGGTGGTAATCGCCGTCTTGAGCGCCACGGGATCGTCTTCGGCGCCAGCGAGACCGGCGGCGTTGTCGGCAAGGTTCACTTTGGCGAGCGGATCGTCGGGAAAGCGATCCACCACCTGCTGCCAGCGCTGCACTCTGCCGCGTGGCGTCCCTTCGGTGAGCGCCCACATATGCCAGCCCGCGCGATTCGCCGGGTCGAGGGCAATGATGCGTGAGGCGAGGTCGCCCACCACATCAGGGCCGCGACCCGTGAGCCAGAAGGCGTTGGCGAGTCCAACCAGTGCGCGCACGTGGTCGGGATGGCGTGACACCACGACTTCGAAAATCGGGCCCGCAACCTCGTGCAGGTCCTGATAAAACTCAGCGGCCGCAACGAGTTCGTCGATCGGCGCGAGGCGCGCGAGGCGCGTGACCTCTTCAAGGAGTCGTGGGACATCGCCCCGATGCCGATACTCTTGAACGATTGCGTCGAGCTGGGCGCGCGCGCCGGCGTCACCGGTGGGGATCAGAATGTCCATGACTGGGAATTTACCCGGGCGACACTCGGGAGGGAGCCAGATGGTGATCAGACCGTGGCGCGTGCTGGTTTCGAGCGTCGACGAGCCGTTTGCCGCGACGGTCGGCGCCGTGCTCCAAGTCCAGTTGCCTGGGTCCACCTGCGAACGCGTTCAGGCGGATCAGCTGCGCTCGGCACCGAACGCCGAGGCACTAGTGATCGACGCGCGCGACGAACCCACGGCCACGGTCGACCGGGCACGCCGGATGCGGGCGATGGGATTTGGTGGGGCGCTCGTGCTGGTGGGCTCGGCGGTGGACGATGCGCTCGGTGCGCCACTAGGTATTGGTCACGCCGCCCCGCACCGGCTGCCGGAAGAGCTCATGGCCGCGCTGACCACTGGGATGGAACAGACCGAAACGCCATTCGCTGACGCCGTGCGCCAGTCGCGTCGACTAGTCGCGGCCGGCCAAGTCGCCCTCGGACTGCAGCACGCGGTCAACAATCCGCTCGCGGCGATTCTGGCGGAAACCCAACTGATGCAACTCGAACCCTCGAGCGTGGAGCAGCAGGCGGCGCTGGAGCGGATTGTGGTGATGTGTCGGCGAATGGTGGTCATTCTGCGCTCACTCGACGGGATTGGCGAGCGAAAAATCTAAAATCCACCCCCCCATCTTGGCGAAGGGTTGCGCGATGGAGGGTCTGGAGGCATAATCAGGGGGTACGCCTCGCCCGGCAGGTGTTCGGGCCATGGGGAGCAAGATCGCCGGACTGCGCGTGTTTTTTCCGCTCATGTCCCCGCGAATCGCCCGCACAGTTGCGGGCAGCCGTTGCATCAGACCGCATCCATACCGTTTGTGCCGCGCTTTGTGCGCATCCGTGACGCTGACGAGTGATTCGTCCGTCCATTTCAGGTTCCAACGTACCACCAGCTCCATCACACACCGTAATGACTGAAAGACGTCCCAACCGTCGTGGCCGCGGTACTCGCGGCCGTGCAAGCGCCTCGGCGCCCGCCCCTGATCAGCAGGGTGAAGAAGATCCGTACCGCGATGCGTCAGAAGACGCCCCGCCTCCGGCTGCGGCTCCCGCTGAGCCGCCCAGTGCGGGACCGCCGCCGTCCGAACCGACCACCGAGGCACCGTCGTATTCCGATGCGCCACGGCAAGGCAGCGACGGCGGCAATAGTGGAAATGGCGGCGGAAACGGCGGTGGACATGGTGGCGGTGAGCGCCACCCACGACGTGGGCAGGGCGGGCAGCAGGAACGCCAACAGGGTGGCAACAACGACGGTGGGGATCGTCAGGGCGCGCGTCGCGGACGCCGGAACCGGCGAGGCAGGAACCGCGGTGCAGGTGGTGGCGGTGGCGGCGGTGGGAACGAGCCGAACCAGCAACAGTCACAGCATTCGGGGCCGCCAGCGGTCATTGTGCCCGATGGCGTAACGGAAGGGTGGTATGACCCGTCGCGTGATGCCGGCTTTGTGCGCCGCGCCACCTTCAGCTACCTGACCGATCCGGGCGATGCCTATGTGCCGCCACATGTGGTGCGCGAGTTCGGACTGCGCCGCGGCGACAAGATTGTGGCATCTGTGGGGCGCGATCATCGCGGCCGCTTAACGGTCGCCGAAATTACCTCGATCAACGATGGCGAGCCGGCGGACGCGCTGAAGCGTCCGGACTTTCAAACGCTGACGGCGAGTTATCCTGAGCGCACGTTGGTGCTCGAGACTGGCCGTCCGGCCAAGGGTGGCCCAGAGCTCACCCGTCGCGCCATCGACCTCATCGCTCCCATCGGCTACGGCCAGCGTGCGCTCATCGTGGCCCCGGCACGCGCCGGCAAGACGATGCTCATGCAGGCGATCACCGAAGGCATCGCCATCAACCACCCTGCCGCGACGTTGCTCATTTTGCTGGTGGACGAACGTCCAGAAGAAGTGAGCGAAGCCATCTCGTGGGGCGTTGGTGAAGTCATTGCGAGCAGCTTCGACCAGCCCGCCAAGCGGCACGTGGAAGTGGTGGAAATGGTGATGGAGCGCGCCCGTCGCCTCGTGGAAACGGGGAAGGACGTGGTCATCGTCCTCGACTCCCTCACGCGCATGGCCCGCGCCTTCAACACCGCGGAACGCGGCACCGGACGCACGCTCTCGGGCGGCCTCGACAGCTCGGCGATGGCGCGCCCCAAGGCGTTCTTCGGCTCGGCGCGCAACATTCTGCCCGAACATGGCGGCGGCTCGCTGACGATCATTGCCACCGCGCTCGTCGAAACCGGCTCGCGCATGGACGACGTGATCTTTGAAGAGTTCAAGGGCACGGGCAACTGCGAAATTAAACTCGACCGCTCGCTCTCCGAAAAACGCATTTTCCCGGCGTTTGATATTGGCATGAGCGGCACGCGTCGCGAAGAAAAGCTCTATCGTCCGGGTCAGCTCGACGCCATTTACACCCTGCGTCGCGGCCTGCAGCAGATGCCGCCGCAGAGCGGCATGGAGTGGCTCATCAAGCGCATTGCGGGAACCACGAGCAACGACGCGTTACTCGCGGGGCTCTAGCACAACGAGACAGCCGTCGGGTGACGGACTGGCCTCCACAAGTAAAAGTGCCGCCGGCTCTACAGCCGGCGGCACTTTTTTTGGTGCGAGCGCGTGACCTCAGCCGCTACGCTTTTACGTACTCATCCCAGAGCGCTGCCATAGCGCGCATGCCGCCACGCAGGTTGGCAACGCTAATCCACTCGTCCGGCGCGTGTGCGTTCTCACCGGGGAGCCCAAAGCCCACGAGCAACACCGGCACTTTGAGGATGCGTTCGAAATCGCCGACCACTGGAATACTCCCCCCTTCCCCGACGATCACTGTCTCCTTGCCGAAGGCGGCGCGCAGTGCGCGGCGCGCGGCGTCGAAAATCGGGCCGTCGAGCTCGGCACGCCACGGATGACCGCCATGCAAATGTTGCACGTGCACGGTGACGCCCGGCGGTGCGACTTTCTTGACGTGCGCTTTCATCAGTTTTTCGATCTTCGCTGGCGACTGCCCCGGCACGAGACGGCAACTGACCTTCGCCATCGCCTTTCCGGGGAGCACGGTCTTGGCGCCCTCGCCGGTGTAGCCGCTGAGCAGGCCATTTACTTCGCAGGTGGGACGCGTCCAGAGTTTTTCGAGTGTCGTATACCCTGGCTCACCGCCGAGCGCCTTCACACCGATTTCTTTTTTGAACCGCGCATCGCTGAACGGTAGCTTCTTCATCCCTTTGCGCACCGCGGCGCTGAACGGCTTGATAGCGTCATAGAAGCCTTTGATGGCCACTTTGCCGCGCGCGTCGTGGAAGGTGGCGAGGATGCGCGCGAGCGCCATGCCGGGGTTCACGACGGCGCCGCCGTACATGCCCGAATGGAGGTCGCTGGCCGGGCCGGTGACGTCAATCTGAAAATACGCCAGGCCACGGAGTGAGCTGAGAATGCTCGGGATGCCGGGGGCGAACATCGTCGAATCGGAAATCACCACGGCGTCGCACGCGAGGCGCTGCGCATGCTGCCGAATGAACGGTTCAAGATTCTCGCTCCCAACTTCTTCTTCGCCTTCGGCGAGGACGATGACGTTGCAGGGCAACGTGCCGCGCGTGGCGAGATGCGCTTCGAGCGCCTTCACGTGAATCCAGAGCTGGCCTTTGTCGTCCACCGAGCCGCGCGCAAAGAGTTTGCCGTCGCGGATGGTGGGTTCGAACGCCGGCGAGGTCCAGAGCTCGAGCGGTTCGGGCGGCTGCACGTCATAGTGGCCGTACACGAGCACGGTGGGTGCACCGGCCGGCGCCTTTTTCCATTCCGCGAGCACCACGGGGTGTCCTGCGGTCGGAATAGTTTCGGCGGTGAAACCAATCGCGGTCAGTTTGCCGCGGAGCCAGTCGGCGGCGGCGCGCATATCGCCGTTGTGTTCGCTCCGAGCGCTGACGCTCGGAATGCGCAGAAACTCAAAGAGCTCGTCGTGAATGCGCTGATCGTTGGCCGAGAGCCACTGCTCGAGATCGGCGGGAATGGTGGGCTTGGTCATAGCGGTCAATCAGTCCAGGGAAAAGGTTGTGCGCGTGTAGGCCATTCACCGTTCCACACGCCGAGGAACCAGAGCCGCTTGCGCGAAACCAGCGCACCGTCGCGCACCATCGCGACGCGCTCGCCCTGATCAATGCGCTGAAAGCAGCAGCCTAACTTCTGGATGAGCTTGGGTTCGGCGACTTCGTCGTCGAGGACCAGCAAGATGCTGGCGCCGATTTCGGCCGAACCTTTAAACGTATCCCACAGGTCGTACTGATTGGGGCGCCCCATCAGGTTTAGCGAGAGGACGTGCGGCTGCCCCTTGAGGTGGAACGCGAGTTCGCTGGCATCCTGATATCGTTCCGCCGCAAAATACAACGTCGTGACGCCGAACTTGGCGCGATCCTCGTAAAAAACTCGTCTCCGATCCACGGCCTTTGCGACTTCGTCCCATCCAAACGCCTTCGCCACCTGATCGCGATCGGCGCGGAGCGGGAGAATGGGCGTCACCACGTGCACGTACACGACAAGCGAGAGTGCGGCCGCAAAGATGAGACCGCCATTCATCCATCGGCGTCCCCGATCGGACGTGGGCGGTTCGACCGCCGCCAGCACCATCGCGGGGATCCAAGCGAGCGCGGGCCAGTTGGCTTCCACGGAGCGCCGCGTGGCGCTGTATACAAAGAAAGCGATACAGGTGACCGCAACCGTACCCAATACCACGCGAAGTCCGCTCGGGGTGGGATCAAAGGCGCGCCGAATTCCACGGACTACAAAAAAGAACAGCACCGGCGTGACGAGTCCGATCTGTCCGCCCACGAGTTCGAGTTCACGGTTGAGGGCGCCGAGTGCGCCGCCCTTTGGCGCGCCGAGGCCATGGCCCAGTTGGAAGGCAAAGGACACCCAGTCGTGTTGGCCATTCCAGATGAGCACGGGCGCAAGCACGGCGGAGGCAATGGCAATCGCGAGGTAGGGCCCCGGATGCCCGAAGCGGTTCTGCAAGCGGGCGTGCAGCAGGCAGGCCAGCGCGATACCAGCGGGCACGAGCACGCTGGTGAACTTCGAGGCCATGGCGAGGCCAATGCAGAGGCCCGTGAGAGCCCACCATCGGGTTTCGCGACGGCGGGCGTCCTGCGCGTGGGTGGTGTCTGCGTCGGTGTCGAGCGCGCGGATGGTGCAGTACAGCGTCCAGGCCACAAAGCAGAGCATGGGCGCATCGGGGGTGGCGAGCACCGAACCCGCGGCGGCCAGTGGCAGGCAGGCAAAGATGAGCGACGCGGTGCGCGCGGCCTCGTCCCCTTCGATGCGCCGAGCCGTTTGGGCGATAGCGAGCGCAGTAAAACCACCGGCGAGAATCGGGAACAGACGCACGCCGAACGGAGTTTGGCCAAAGAGTGTGGTGCCGGCCCGCACGAGTAGCGCGATCATCGGGGGATGATCGAAATAGCCGGCCGCGAGCGAGCGCGACCAGTCCCAGTAGTAGGTCTCGTCGGGAAAGAGCGGCACCACCGCGCCAAGAATGAGGCGCAGAACGGTGGTGCCGGCAATGATTGCGAGCGCGTGGCGCCAGGCGCGCGAGTTTGTCACCCCGTAAACTTCTCCATCGCGCACGCCGAACGCCACTCAGCGCCCTCTCATGTCAAATCGCCTCGCCTCGTCTACCAGCCCCTATTTGCTGCAGCACGCGGAGAATCCGGTGGATTGGTATCCCTGGGGCCCTGATGCGATGGCCGAGGCCAAGCGCCTCGACCGGCCGATTCTCCTCTCCGTGGGTTACGCGGCCTGCCATTGGTGCCACGTGATGGCGCGTGAGTCGTTTGAAGACCCACAGACGGCGCAGTTGATGAACGCGCTCTACGTGAATGTGAAAGTGGACCGAGAAGAGCGCCCCGATCTCGATGCCATCTACATGCAGGCCGTTCAGGCGATGACCGGTCAGGGCGGCTGGCCGATGACCGTATTTCTCACTCCGGCGGGTGAGCCGTTTTATGGCGGCACCTATTTTCCGCCTGCCGACCGGCACGGCATGCCGGGGTTTCGCCGAGTCCTTCAGTCGGTGAGTGATGCGTGGACGACCAACCGCGAGGAAGTGGCGCGCGCGGTGACGTCGGTGGCGCAGGTATTTGTCGCTGCGGACGACGCGGCGCGAGGGGGCACGCTCGACGCGATGGTGCTGGACGAGGCGTGGAAAGGGATGGCCCGACGCTTTGAACCGCTCGCCGGCGGCTTTGGCGGGGCGCCCAAGTTTCCGCACGCGATGGCGCTCGACGCGGCGCTGCGGCAGTGGGCACGTTCTGGCGACACCCATGCGCTGCACATCGCGCAGCACTCGTTCCTCACCATGGCACGCGGCGGAATTTGCGATCAAATCGGCGGCGGCTTTCACCGGTACACGGTAGACGCACTCTGGCTTGTGCCGCACTTCGAAAAAATGCTTTACGACAACGCCCTCCTCGCACGGTTGGGCGTGCACCTCTGGCAGGCCACTGGGAACGCCGAGGTTCGGCGCGCCACCGAAGCCGCGCTCCAGTGGGTGCGCCGCGAAATGACTGACGCTCAGGGCGGCTGGTATTCCTCGCTCGATGCCGACAGCGAACACGAAGAAGGCAAGTTCTATGTGTGGTCGCTCGAGGAGTTTGCGCGCATCGCCGGCGACGACGCCGACTGGGCGATGCGCGCCTACGGGGTGACCGTCGCTGGGAATTTTGAGGGCGCCAACATTCTCACAGCGCGCGCACCGAGCGCGGAAGACGCCGTTGTCAACGACGACCGCCGCACGGCACTCCGTAAACGCCTGTACGATGTACGCGCCGACCGCGTGTGGCCGGCGCGCGACGACAAAGTGATTGCCTCGTGGAACGGGCTGATGCTGCGCGCGATGGCCGAAGCCGCGCGCGTCTTTCAGGACAATGACGCCCACGCCTCCGCGCTGACCAACGGACACTTTCTCTGGAACACGATGGTGCGCGACGGGCGCGTCCTGCGCATTCACGCGCGCGGCGTGACGCACATTTCCGGATTTCTTGAAGACCACGCGGCCGTCGGGCTCGGGTTCGTCGGCCTCTACCAGCTGACCTTCGATCAACAGTGGCTCGATCGCGCGCTCACGCTCGCCGCGGCGTGTGTGCAGCATTTCTGGAGTGAGACCGAAGGCTGTTTCTACGACACCGCGGACGACCACGAGCCGTTGGTGGTGCGGCCCCGCGACGTCATGGACAATGCCACCCCTGCGGGCGCGTCGCTGGCCGCCGAACTCCTGTTGTTCGCCGCCGAATACACCGGGCGCGATGCGTGGCGCTCGATTGCGGAGCGCACACTCAACAACGCGGCCACCCCGATGCGGGAGTACGGCGTGATGTTCGGGCACGCGCTCGGCGCTGCCGATGGGCTTGTGCATGGCGCCATTGAAGTAGTGATCGCCGGCGATCCGGCGTCAGACGCATTTCGTGCACTCGCGCGCGCCGCCGCCGATTGCTACGTACCGTCGCTGGTGCTTGCGGGGGGAGTTCCCGCTGATGGCAATGCGTTGCTCGCGGGCCGCGACACCCCGGTGGGAACGGCCGTGGCGTACGTCTGTCGACATTATGCCTGCGATGCGCCCACGAGTGACCCACGCGAACTGCGATCGCAACTGAAGCGCGCCGCGGCACGATAGCCGGCGGCGCGTCAGAACCGGCTAGTCGAAATCCAGAGCGAGGTCGAGGGCGCCCGCCGAATGCGTGAGTGCCCCAACGCTAATGCGATCCACGCCAGTTTCGGCAATGGCGCGCACGGTGCTGAGCGTCACGCCACCGCTGGCCTCCGTCACACAGTGCCCGCGCGCGATGGTCACGCATTCGTGCAGTTGATCGAGCGTCATGTTGTCGAGCAACACGCTGTCGGCGCCGGCATCCACCGCCGCACGCACCTGCTCTGGCCGGTCGCACTCAACCTGCACCGCTAGGGGGCGGTCAGCAAACTCTCGCACGCGCCGCACGGCCATTGCCACATCACCATCCACCGCCGCGAGGTGATTGTCCTTGATGAGCACCGCCGCCGCGAGATCCATGCGATGGTTCGTGCCGCCACCACACAACACCGCGTATTTCTCGAGGCGACGCCAGTTCGGAGTCGTCTTGCGCGTGTCGAGAATCGCGGCCTGCGTGCCGCGCACCGCCTCCACGTATCGCTGCGTGAGCGTGGCGATTCCACTGAGGCGCTGCAAAAAGTTAAGCGCAACACGTTCCGCTGAGAGCACGCCGCGCGCGTGCCCCGAAATAAAGAGCACGGCACTGCCGGGGCGCACCGACGTGCCATCCTCGGCGTCCACACGAATCTCCACGCGTTCGTCGAGCAACCGAAACGCCGCGAGCGCCAGCGGCACGCCAGCAATCACTCCGGGCGCCCGCGCAACCAACCGCGAGCGCTGGTGACGTACCGAGAGTACCGTCGCGAGCGTGGTGACATCCTCGAAGGCACGATCTTCGTCGAGCGCGCTTCGCACCAACGCCACAATCTCCGTGTCACTCAGCGGAAACGCCGAGCCGCCCGCATAGTGGGGCGGCCCAGACGGCGAAATGCGCCGAGGCGGATTCGGCTGATCGGCCACTACTCGCCGGGATCGACGCCCGGCGCCGGCGGCGTCGCTGAGACGGCACCACCAATCGACACCATGCGCTCAATCGCCAACTGCGCTCGCGCCGCAATGTCGGCAGGAACGGTGATGCGATGCGTCAACTGCTGCAGCGACTCGAGCACCTTCGGAAGCGTCGTCACTTTCATGTACGCGCACGACGCGCGCTCATTGGCCGCGTAGAACTGTTTCGTGGGATAGGCGCGCTGCAGACGGTGCAGAATGCCCACTTCGGTCGCAACAATAAACGCGTTGGCCGAGCTCTCGCCGGGACGTTTGATCATCCCCTCGGTCGAGAGAATGAACGCGTTGTTGGGGTCCACATCGCCAGCGGAGATCGCCTCCACCACGCTCGTCGCACACCCACATTCGGGGTGAATCAAGAATTCGGCGTCCGGGTGCAACGAGCGCTGAAGCCGGATGTTCTCCGGATCAATACCCGCGTGCACGTGACACTCGCCCATCCACACATGGATATTGCGGCGCCCCGTGACGCGGCGCACGTGTGCGCCAAGAAACATGTCAGGCAAAAAAAGAATCTCTTGGTCTGCCGGGATTGCGTTGATCACCTCAACCGCGTTCCCCGACGTGCAGCAATAATCACTCTCCGCCTTTACCTCGGCGGTCGTATTCACGTAGGAGACGACCGTCGCGCCTGGATGCTCGGCCTTCCACTCGCGTAACTGAGCGGCGTTGATCGTCGAAGCGAGTGAACAACCCGCCGCGAGATCCGGCAGGAGCACCTGCTTGGTGGGCGAGAGAATGGCCGCGGTTTCGGCCATGAAGTGGACGCCCGCAAAGACGATGACGTCGGCGCTGGTGCGGGCGGCTTCTCGGGACAGTCCGAGGGAGTCTCCGACGTAGTCGGCGACATCTTGGACTTCGGGGCGTTCATAGTTGTGAGCGAGGATGACCGCGTTCCGGTCACGTGCGGTGCGGCGGATCTCCTCGTGCAGCTCGGCGTAACGAGGCTGCGGGGCTTCTGGCGGCATCCTGTAATGATAGCCGCCGCTCCGCCGCCGAGGGAGTCGGTGAGGGCGGTTGCCGTGGCGCGGTACGCATCGCATGGGGCATCTTTACAGCCGGTCGGTACCGCTCCAACTCCAAACACAGGTGCATGTTGATGCGTTTTCGTTCGTTGGTCGGCGGCGGCGGTATGGCGGCGGCGCTCGCGCTGTCGACGGCCGCGACTCCGGTGCGCCGCCATACTCAACTCGTGAAAAGCCAACCGGCCGCCCACGACACACTGACAACGGCCCCGACGCAGCTCTCATTGTGGTATTCGGAACGTCTCGAACTCCGCGTGAGCACCTTCAAGCTCGTCGGCCCCAAGGGAGCCGTCGCGCTCGGACCCGCCACAAACGATGTCAAACAAAAGAGCGCTCCTATTCTTATTCCGATCACGGGGGCGATGGAGCATGGCAGGTACGATGTGCAGTGGAACGTCTCGGCCGATGACGGACATCCGGTAAAGGGCACGTTCTTCTTCGTCGTGAAGTGAGCGTACTGGGCGCGCTGTTCCAAGCCGCCGGCGGCACCGCCACGGTCGCTTTGCGCGCCCTCGTGTTCGTGGCGACGATTGTCGCGGCGGGCACCGTGGTGTTTCGACTCGCGCTCGCGCGCTCCCACGAGGATCGGGCCAGCGCGACCCCAATGGGTTGGGCGGCGGCGATGGCTCTCGTGCTTGCCGCAGCACCGCGGCTCTGGCTGCAGGCGCGTGGATTCGTTGATGTTGGCGACCCCGTCACGCCCATGATGGCGAACGTGTTGCAAACCGGCTGGGGGCGTGGGTGGCTCCTGCAGCTCGGAGGGGCGGCATTGGCTGGCGTCGGCTTTGTGTTGGCACGTCGCACCACGCGGACTGGTGAACTGTTGGCCATTCTCGGCGTGAGTGCGCTGTGCCTCGCCCCTGCCCTCATGGGTCATGCCGCGGCGGTTCCGTCGACGCGCTGGTTGGCGATCGGCACCGATGCAGTGCATGTGGCCGCGGCGGCGAGCTGGACGGGCACCCTGGCGATCTTCGCGTGGCGCGCTCCCGCTTTACTCCAAAGCTCCGACGGTGGCGCGCGACTCGCCGCGTGGATTGAGCGATTTCACCGCGTGGCACTCGGGAGTGCCGCGCTCCTTATAGCGACTGGGGCCGCCGGTGTGTGGCTCCGCGTGCAGCGGCTTGGCACGTTGCTCCAGAGCGATTACGGACTGCTCCTGTTTGCGAAACTCGTGGCGGTTGGCGTGGTCGTAGCGCTCGGAGCGTGGCACTCGCGTCGCGCGCCTGCAGCCGCACGGCAGCAGGCGCCCACGCTCGCGCAGTCGCTACAGCTCGAAGTGTTCTTTGCGGCGTTGACGATCATCGCGACGGCAGTGCTCGTGGGAACGTCGCCCGAACCGGACGCGTAAGCGCGCCTTTGGTTGTGCCGATCGCCGTGACTACGGTGGTGTCAGCGACTGCCATGCCGCGCGCATTTTAGCCGCGCCGCAGGTACCAGAACCAGAAAACAAGCGGCACTACGGTTCCCAGCGCCGTGAGCCATCCGCCGCGCCCGGTGACCCCGAGTTTCCCCTTGAGCACAAACAGACCAGTGATGGCGAGCACAATCAACGCCGCCCCAAAGATGTCGGCCACGTACGTCCAGACGCGCTTCGGGTGATTGAGGTGAAGTTGGTTCAGTTCGTAGAGCACGCGCCGCGGGACGGTGGACTCGACCATGACCTTTCCCGTCGGCAGGTCTACGTGGTACACCTTCTCCGGGTAAAACAGCTGTACGGTTTGGGGATCGGGGCGGAAGGTGCTCTTAGGCGCAGTGGCAAGCCCGAGCTGCGCGACGGCCACCGCGACAATCTCCGGCGACGTGGGCGCGGTGATCGGCGCGATGTCCACGAATGACTTGGTAATCCGGTAATTCGGATTCCAGTCTGCAATGTGATTGACGGCAATCCCCGAGATCGCGTACGCCAGCGTGAGCGCAGCCGCGAGGTAGCCGATGTCGCGGTGGAGCACGATGCTCCACCGCCGCCACGGAATGTGTGCGCCGCGCACTACTTGACCCGCGCGCCTTCTCCCGTCAGCTGGACATCTGTCACCGGTCCTTTGATACGCGCCGGGTCGAAGGTGGCGAGCTGACCGCGTTCCTTGGCGGCTTCGCGTGCCTGCGCCACGGCTTGCTCGCGCGTCAACGTCTTCATCGACACAATCCCCTCGGCCAGCACGAGCTTTCCTTTGGCGTCTAGCGGGAAGGTGATGAGCCCGTCTTCCACCTTGAAGCGCATGGACTCGAACTCCTTGTCGCTCGCAATGCGAATCCAGCAGCCCCGCTCTTCGCAGACCTCAACAATCGTCCCTTCGACGAGTACACGCTTGCCGTGGTAGGCCTTGGGGTCTTTGAGAATGGCGGAAATTGGCGTCTTGGTCTTGAGCGTCAGTGCTTTGCCGTAGTCCGTGTTGGCTTGCGCCAGCGCAGAGGTGGCAGAAAGCGCAACGGACGCAAAAACGATCGCAACAGCTCGTTGGATATTCATGATCGGCCTATGAAACGGGGGATGGTCGTGCTTGCCATGGATGGTTCGGCGCACGCCCATAGTCGGCACGGGTGGACGCAGTCTACCCTCGCAGTATGCCATTGCTACGTGGCGAGTACAAGCAAGCACGCGCCGAGAAAAATTTCTCACGGCGGCGGTTGATTGTGCTTCTCATGTGCGCGACGATCAACACCGGTTTGGTGGTTGTTTCCGTGACGCCATTTCCCCGCTCGGCGCTACGGTTTCGCCGGCGCCGGCTTGGTGTTGACAGCCGGCGCGGATGCGGGACGCACCTCCGCACTCTTCGCCGCACTCGGAGCGGCTGTCGCGTTATTCGTGCCGGGCGATCCACCCCAACTGCTGACGGAAATGGCGCCCCACGAGCCACCGCCCGAAGCTTTCGGGACTGGCGTGTCACGGGGATTCCGAGCCGGCGCAACGGAAAGCGTCGGGTCCACCGTCATGCTCGCCGCACGTGCGGCAGACGGGCTCGCCGTTACCGCGGCGGATGACGTTGTCGTTCGTGTGGCGTTGGCGCGCCGCGCGGACGGAGTGGTCGGCACTGTGTCCCCCTGCGGGCCACGATACTTCTGTGCGCCAAGCGGCGCCGAGGCCACAACAGCAACGATTACAAAAAGGGCCAACCGACGCGAGATGCGCATGATGCCTCCTCTCTTGGATACCCGTGCGCTCAGCGGAAGTTCTCGCAACCGAACGCTCTTGCGGCCGACCACACGGCGACTACCACTCGATATGCTTGCCGCGCCATTTCCGCTTTTCCCTTGGAAAGTCGCTTCGAAAGTGACCGCCACGCGATTCCTTGCGCAGCAACGCGGCCTCGGCAATCAGCAGCGCGGTGTCGGCGAGATTGCGCTCCTCGGTGGCTCCTTCGGGCAAACGGGAGGTGATGTCTCCGAGCCGCTCGACGCATTGACGCAGTCCCTTGGCGGTGCGGTCGATGCCAGCGTGTTCCCACATCAGCATTCGCACCGTGTCGGCCGCGACCTGCGCGGCGCCACGATCCACCAGCGGTGGCACCGCCCACGCCTCGGCCTTGGGGACGCGCGGCAGCCGCGGCGCGGCAACTATGTCGCGCGCCACGCGTTCGGCAAAGACGAGCCCTTCGAGCAATGAATTGGACGCCAGTCGGTTGGCACCATGCACACCGGTGCAGCTCACCTCACCGCAGGCGTACAACCGCTCGAGCGACGATCGCCCGGCCAGATCGGTGACGACACCGCCCATCATATAGTGGGCAGCAGGTGTGACGGGGATGCGTTCTTTTCTGGGATCGATGCCGCGCGCCATGCAGATGGCGCTGATGCCAGGAAAGCGGCGCGTAAAGGTGCGGCCGAGTTTGCGCGCGTCGAGCCAGACACGCGAGCCGCCGCGCTGCTCGCGGAAAATTTCGCGCGCCACAATATCGCGCGGCGCAAGTTCTGCGAGCCGGTGTTTGCGTGTCATAAATCGCTGCCCGCGATCATTCACCAACACGGCCCCTTCGCCGCGCACCGCCTCGGAAATCAGCGACAGCGGATTTTCCGGCGTGTCGAGCGCGGTGGGATGGAACTGCACGAACTCCATGTCGGCGAGTCGAGCACCGGCGCGATGCGCAATGGCAAAGCCATCTCCGGTGGCGACTTCGGGGTTCGTCGTGTGGCGGTACACTTGCCCACAGCCGCCCGTGGCGAGCACGGTGGCGTCGGCAATAATCTCGACCGCGCGCCCGGACACGCTCGCCCGCACGCCAATGCAGCGCCCGTTGGAGATAATAAGATCGAGGGCGCGCGCCCATTCGATCACCGAAATGTTACGGCTTTCGCGCACTCGCTCGATCAACGTCCGCGCTACCTCGGCCCCCGTCTGGTCGCCGTGCGCGTGCACAATGCGATTGCGCGAATGGGCGGCTTCTTTGCCGAGCGAGAGGCGGCCGGTGTCGTCGGTGTCGAAGCGAGCGCCCATGGAGGCAAGTTCGCGCACGCGCTGGGGGCCCTCAGCCACGAGTACCTCGACCGCGGCCGCGTCGCAAAGCGCCGCCCCCGCCGCCAGCGTGTCCTTGCGGTGGAGCTCGGCGCTGTCCCCCGCCCCAAGCGCCGCGGCGATGCCCCCTTGGGCGTAGGCCGTGGCGCTATCGAACAGTGACCGTTTGGTGAGCACGCACACGTCGCCGTGCTCGGAGGCGCGCCATGCGGTGTGCAGCCCGGCGACGCCCGAACCGATAACGAGAAAGCGCGTGCGGATACGGTCGGCCATGGCTGGAATCTAGCGGATGGCCGCCTGCTTGCGACGGTCTGCCCCGGGCGCGATTGTACAGGTTCTTATGCGCAAGCTCTTCGGGTTTGTCGGGGTCCTGCTGGCGGTGCACGTGGCGCTGCTGTTCGTCCACCCTGCAGGGGCGGCGGCGGTGCCCACTGGGCACGCGCTGGACATCGGCGTGGTATTCGACCTGGGCGGCCGTGGCGACAAGTCGTTTAACGACGGCGCCTACATTGGCGCCATGCGCGCCGCCGAACAACTCGGCGCCCGCGTGCGCTTTGTGGAGCCCGGCGAGGGGTCTGACCGCGAGGCAGGCCTTCGCCTGCTAGCCGCCGAAGGGATGGATCTGGTGGTCGGCGTGGGCTTCATCTTTACCGACGACCTCACCGAGCTCGCCAAGGAATACCCGAACGTCGCGTTCGCTGGGGTGGACTACGCCGTCACGATCGGGCCAGACGGCAACGCGGTTGCGCCACCCAAGAACCTCGCGGCACTCAAATTCCGCGAAGAACAGGGTTCTTTCCTGGTGGGTGCGCTGGCCGCGCTTGTAGGCGACTCCAAGAAAGTTGGCTTCGTGGGCGGCATGGACTCGCCACTCATTCACAAGTTTGAGGCGGGCTACCGCGCCGGCGTCAAACAGGTCTGCGCGGACTGCACGGTGATCGCCCAGTACGCGGGCGTCACCCCCGAGGCCTTCCGCAATCCGGGACGCGGCAAAGAGCTCGCGCTGTCGCAGTATCAGCAGGGCGTCAACGTCATCTATCACGCGTCGGGCTCCACAGGGCTCGGCGTCTTTGAAGCCGCACGCACGCTCAAGAAGTTCGGCATTGGCGTGGACGCGGACCAATACAAAGAAGCGCCCGGCTTTGTGCTGTCGTCGATGGTCAAGCGCGTGGACAACGCCGTGTTCGACGTCATCCGGCGCGTGAACGCCAAGACCTTCACCGGCGGCATCTATTCGTTTGGCCTTGCCGAAGACGGCGTGGGCTACGTGTACGACGAACACAACAAGGCGCTCATCCCCGATGCGGTGCGCCAGCGCCTCGAGGCGCTCAAGGCCGACATCGTGGCGGGACGCATCACCGTGCCGGCCACTCGATGACCAGTCCTTCGAAGCAGGTTCCTGCGGTGCGCCTCACGGGCATCGACAAACGTTTCGGCGCCGTGCGCGCGAATCGCGGCGCCACGCTCGAGGTGCGGCAGGGCGAGATCCACGCGCTCGTCGGCGAGAATGGCGCTGGGAAAAGTACGCTGATGAAAATCCTCAGCGGCGCGCTCCCCTGTGACGGCGGCACTATCGAAGTCGGCGGACGCAACGTCACGGGCTGGACCACCGCCGAAGCTATCGCGTCAGGCGTGGGGATGGTGCACCAGCACTTTATGCTCGTGCCTACGCTGACCGTGGCCGAAAATGTTGTGCTCGGCCGCGAGCCCGTGAGTGTCGGAATGTTTGACCGCGCCCGTGCCATGCAGGACGTGGAACGACTCTGCGAACAGAGCGGCTTGATGGTGGGCGCAGATCGGCTGGTGGCCGATCTCTCGGTAGGTGAAGCGCAGCGCGTGGAAATCCTTAAGACGCTCTATCGCGGCGCGCGAATTCTCCTGCTCGACGAACCGACGGCCGTGCTCTCCCCGCCGGAAGTCACCGAACTCTGGAAAGTATTGCGCCGCGTGCGCGATGGCGGCGCGACGATCGTGTTAATCACGCACAAGCTCGACGAAGTCATGCACGTCACGGAGCATGTGACGGTGATGCGACAGGGCGAGACCGTGGCGCAAATGGCCACCAAGGACACGACCCCGGAAGGGATCGCCCATGCGATGGTCGGGCGAGCGGTGGATCTCTCCGTGCGCGAAGGGCGTCGTGCACCGAGCACGGCCAACAACACGAGCACCGCTCCCGCGCTCGAAGTGCGCAACCTGGTGGTACGCGGCCCACGCGTGGCACGCGCCGTCAACGACATTTCCTTCAGCGTTGCTCCAGGGGAAATCCTTGGCATTGCCGGCGTGGAAGGCAACGGGCAGACTGAGCTCCTCGAGGCGATTGCCGGACTTCGCGCAGCCACCAGCGGACAGATCCTGCTCGGCCAGCGCGACATCACCGCACTTGCCGTTCGCGACCGCGGCGACGCCGGACTCTCGCACATCCCTGAGGACCGGCATCGCCGCGGCCTCATTCTCGAGTATTCGATTGCCGACAATCTGATTCTCGGGCAGCAGCATCATTATCAACGCCACGGCGTGCTCGATGCGGCCGCGATCGCGGCGAATGCAGCCAAGCAGATCGCCGCCTACGACATCCGCCCCACCGATGCCGCGCTCGCCGCCGGCGCGCTCTCGGGTGGCAATCAGCAGAAGATTGTGATTGCACGCGAAATGTCGCGTTCTTTTTCCGCCCTGCTCGCCGCGCAACCCACGCGCGGCGTGGACGTGGGCGCCATTGAGTTTATTCACGATGAACTCCGAAAGGCCCGCGACGCTGGCAAAGCGATTCTCTTGGTGAGTGCGGAACTGCGCGAAGTGCTCACGCTGGCCGATCGCATTGCCGTGATGTACGGCGGGCGGTTCGTCACCGTGCTCTCCCGCGCCGAAGCCAACGAAGAAATTCTCGGACCGTTCATGACCGGCGCCAAGCAGGAGAGTGCCGCGTGAACGCCCGATTCCGGACGATTCTCGAAGAAGGGGTGCTCCCGCCGCTCGTCGCACTGGCCATCGCGATGGTCGCCGGCGATCTGCTCATCCTGATGTACGGGCAAGCGCCCGGCGCGGTGTGGCGCATGTTGATCGAAGGCACGTGGGGCAACGCCTACGGCTTTGGCCAAGTGCTCTACAAAGCCACCACGCTCACCTGCACGGGTTTGGCCGTCGCCGTGTCGCTGCGCGCTGGACTGTTTAGCATCGGCGCCGAAGGGCAGTTGGCGGCCGGCGGTTTTGCGGCAGCGGTTGCCGGACTCGCCATGCCCACGGGAACGCCCGCGTTCTTCGCCGTGCCAGTGTGCGTGTTGGCTGCGTGCCTCGCCGGCGGCGCCGTGGGCGCCGTGCCTGGCGTGTTGCGCGCAAAGTTCGGCGCACACGAAGTCATTGTCACGATCATGCTCAACTTCATCGTGCTCGCGTTGCTCAACTATATCGTGAGCACCAAGCTGCACGTCCCCGAAACGCTGCACACGCCAGAGCTGCACGCGGGTGTGGTGTCGCGACTCTCGGGCACATTCGCCGTCTTCCATGGCTCCGCGGCAAACTGGACGCTCGTGATTGTGGCCGCAGCCGCGGCCGCACTCTGGTGGTTTCTCTTCCGCACGCGCGCTGGCTATGAACTGCGCGCCGTAGGGCTGCAGCCCGACGCCGCTGAGAACGCCGGCGTGAAAGTAGGCGCCGTCTGGCGCAACGCGATGATGCTGTCCGGCGCACTCGCCGCACTCGGCGGCATCAATTTCGTGCTGGGCTACAAAGGCTATTACGAAGACGGCTTTGCGGGTGGCGCCGGCTTCCTCGGTATTGCCGTCGCGCTGGTTGGCCGCAATCATCCGTTCGGCGTGATTCTCGCGGCGCTCTTCTTTGCCACGCTCTCGCAGGGCGGCCTCGCTATCAACGCGATGGTGCCCAAGCAGCTCGTTGAGGCACTGCAGGGCATCGTCATAGTTGCGGTGGCCACCTCCGTGCCGGAAGTACGGCGCATTGTGCGCCAAGCTGCAGGCAAGATGGCCGGAGGACGCGCATGAGTCTCCTGCTCTTTCTCGCACAGACGGTGCGCATTGCCATCCCGTACTTGTTCGCCGCCGCTGGTGGCGCACTCGCCGAGCGAGCGGGCATCGTCAGCTTGACGCTCGAAGGCTTTATGCTCGGCGGCGCTTTTGGCGCGGTGCTGGGCGCGCACTATGCCGGCAGCGCGTGGATTGGCGTCGTGACGGGCGTGAGCGCGGGGCTCGCGCTCGCACTGGTGCACGCAATGTGCACTATCCGCTACAAAGCCGATCACGTGGTCATGGGCGTGGCCATCAATCTGTTCACGGTTGGCATCACGCGCTTCTTCTTGCAGTTGGCCTTTGGCTCGAGTTCCAACTCGCCGCGCGTGGTGGGCTTTGGCACCGAAGGCACCGCCGCCAGCACCTTCGGCTTCTTGCTGAATCCGCTCGTATGGCTCGGGATTATCGTGATGCCAGCGCTCTGGTGGCTGGTGCAGAAAACCACCTTCGGCTTGCGCGTGCGTGCCGTGGGCGAGCATCCGCAGGCTGCGGCGAGCGTGGGGGTTCCCGTGAGCCGTGTGCGCTATGTAGCAGTGCTCGCGTCCGGCGCGCTCGCGGCGCTCGGCGGTGTGTACCTCGCGCTCGACCAACACCAGTTCACCGATTCCATGACAGCCGGGCGCGGCTTCATTGCGCTCGCCGCCGTGATCTTTGGGCGCTGGGATCCGCTGCGCGCCGGGGTGGCATGCCTGTTGTTCGCTGCCGCAGAGACGCTCCAGATTCAGCTACAGGCCGCGCAGCTCATTCCGTCGCAGTTCGTGGCGATGATTCCCTACGTACTGACCATCGTGGCTGTGGCAGGCGTCGTGGGACGCTCCACGCCGCCTGCAGCGCTCGGTCGCACCACCGACTAACGATCACGCGCGGCCTATCTCGCCGCCGCGCACCCACCGAAACGACAAAGGGGCGCCGTCCGAAGACGGCGCCCCTTTGCGTTCTCTGCCAACGTGTTACTTCGACAGATTCGGATTCGACGCCAGTTCGTTGGTGCTGATCGGCACGCACTTGCTGCGACCGGTCAGGAAGCTGTTGGTACCAGCCGCGTTCCAACGGCGAAGATCCCACAACCGGCGGCCTTCGAGCCACACGACCGAGCCCCGCTCGGCCTGGAGCAATGTCCACGCGGCATCCGTCGTGGCCGGAGCCGTAACCGCTGTGAGGCCGGCGTAGAGCGCACGCTGCTGATTGATCAGCGTGGTCATGCCAGCAATGTCGCCGTTCCGCAGAGCAGCCTCGGCGCGGAGCATCAACATTTCTGCTCCCTTCACCAGCGGCACGTTGCTCGCGAGCGACGTGTACTTGGTCTGACGGAAGAACTTCGTCTTGCCGTCCTGCCCCGTCTGCACGGCACCGGACGTTGTCTTGATCGTATCCCACGGGGTGCGAAGATCCTTGAAGATCGAGGCATACACCGTACCAAACACCGTCGTTTCGCGACGCGTGATGGTCTGGTTGGCCAGATCGTTATTCTCGCGCGCCGTGCCCGTGCCGAAGATCGCGTTGTAGACAAACGTATTCGGCACCAACGCGGCGTCCGTTACGGCGCCCGTCCAGTTGCCCTGCCAAGCGCGCACCGAAGCACGGCCGCCCAATGCGGCATTGGCGACGGTGGTGTTATTGAGCGCCGCGGCCAGTGTGTAGGCTCGCGTAAACAGACTTTCCGCGCGCACGAAGTACACGCTGTCGCTCTGCGCCGGCCCGCCGTCGATGACGGCCGTGCAGACGTTCTCGCCGAGCATCCGGTTGGCGAACGCGCCGTACAGATACGCGCGCGGCGTGTCGGCGTTCTTTTCAAAATTCGCACCGAGCACCGACTTCATGCGATCCAGTCCGTTCTCCGCCGACCAACGCGCCTGCTGCATGTTGGACCAGTCGGGGTTCACATCTTCCGGCCGAATGACGCCAATGAAAAACTGCTGTTCGGCGGAGAAGTTGCCGGCCTCGGAGAGTTCGCCCGACGCGAGCCCGCCGCGGTCGATGTAGTTACCAAGCGCAAAGGAGAGATCGCCCGACATGCCGTTGACCAGCGCCGGCATGGCGGTCGGGGTGTTGAGCTGTGCGTCCTGCAGCGGCCCCGGATTGGTGACCGTCATATTGCACGCCGCGCAGAGCACGGCGACGACGCCAACCGAATGGCGTCCGAAGTTGCGAAGGGTCGTCATGATCAGAAGCCCAGGCGGAGGGTCATCGTGAACGACCGAGAGGTCGGGAACACGTAGTAGTCGCGACGTGCGAATGTGTCGTCGCGTTGATCGGAAGTTTCCGGATCGTTGCCGGTGTACTTGGTGCTGGTCCAGAGGTTGCGACCGGCGAAGGCGAGGGAACCGCTCTTGGCGCCCAAGAGATACTTGGATGGCAGATCGACGGTCACCGACACGCTGCGGAGCTTGAAGAAGTCGTTCGCTTCAACCCAGAAGCTGTAGTCGCGCGCAATCTTCGTGTTGATCGTGCAACGCGCACGCTCAAGCGCCGTGACACTGCTGAGACCCGAGGAGTCACCCGCGGCGGCCTGACGCATCTTGGCCTGCGCTGCGTAGCACGGCTGCCATGCCACGAGGTTGGCGTTCTGATAGCCGACGGCATTCAGGTTGTGGCCACCGATCTGCCATTCACCCTGCATGTCGAGCGTGATACGATCCAGCACCTTCACCGAGAGACCCGGCGTCCAGATGCGCGTCGGGTATGCCGAGCCAAGATACTGATTGGCCTGAATGATCGGATTCGCAAAATCATTCGGGTTCATCACCTTCAGACCGTAATACGACGGCACCGGAAGCCCCTGCTGCACATACGTGCGGCCGAGCGCAAAGATGGTCAGCGTCTGTCCACCGACGTTGCCCGCTTCGCTGTGCAGGTTCATCAACCCAACGCGCGCGGTCACGTCCACGAGCTTGTGACGGAACACTTCCGCCGTCAGCATCACTTCGTGTCCCGAGTTCATCAGCTCACCGACGTTGATGAGCTGCGAGCCCGAGAAGCCGAGCGACGGCGACTGCTGCACCGGGATCAGCGCCTTATAGGTGTGATCGTCGAAGTGCGAGTACTGCAGACTGATGCGCCCGTCGAGCGCGCTGGCGTCAAAGCCGAGTTCGATTTCGCGCGTACGTTCCGGCCCGAGCGCCGGATTGCCAATCTGATTGGTGCTGAACGCCGGCTTGCCGTTTTCAGCAGCGACCGGTGTCCAGGTGCGCACGGCGTCAAACGCGCCTGGCGCCTTGCCCGCGTCGCCCACGGCGCCGCGGATCTTCATGGTCTCAATCCAGCGACGCGGCCAGAAGGCTTCGTCCGAGATCACGTACGAGGCGCTGATCTTCGGGTAGGTCTGTAATCCGAAGCTCTTGCCGAACGCGCTGTTGCCGTCCATACGCACGCCGACCGTCACGAACAGAATGTCGCGCCAGCCGATCATTTCCTGTGCAAAGAAACCGGCGTTGATCACGCGCTGCTGATCCACGCTGTTGATCAAGCGGAGCGCGCCCGATACGAGCGTCGGATCGCCGGGACCCGCAAAGTTGTCGGACTGGAGATCGGTCGAGTACAACTTGCTCTCGAACACCTGGCCACCCACCGATGTACTGGTGCTCCAGTTGCTCGCCACCTGGCGGCGATAGGTCGACGCAAAGTCGGCAGAGAGGAACTGACGCTGCCAGAGCGTCTCGAACATCGAGCCGAGCGGCACACGATAGTTGCCGAACGGCACCACATAGCGGATGTCCGCGTTGTTGTAATCGAATCCAACCGCGAGGCGGTTCGTGAGCGCCTCAACCGGCTGATACGTGAGCGTGACACCGGTGATGAAGTGATTGGTGGTGTTGTTGATCTGGTTCGTGAAGAGGCTGTCGTTGTTGATGCACACGACGGTCGCATCGGCACAACCAATACCCTTATAGTTGGAGCCGGCGCCGCGGGAGATATTGAGCATCGCGCCGTTGGCGCTGTTGCCGTCCGCGAAACCGATGGTGCGGCTGTTCGTGATCGACTGATTGATGTTGACCGTGAGCCCCTTCGCCGGCTTGAAGCCGAGGTTGGCGCGGAGGCCGCGATTGAAGGCGCCGCCGGTGGGGAGCACGCCTTCTTCATTATCAGCGTTGGCCGACACCTGATACGTCACGCCGCCCGCACTGCCGCCGCGCACGCCAATGTTGAGGCGCGCAATCGGGCCGTTGTGCAACCAGCTCCCGCTCGAGGGGCAGGTAGCATCCTGGAACTTGGTGCCATCTCCGATCGTCAGTGTGCCACTGCAGTTATTGAAGAACTGACCGTTCGGATCCGACGACGGTCCGACGTGGCCCATATTGGTGAACCCACTCGTCATGCTGACGTTCCACGCTGCGGCGCCTTCGCGCCCCTGCTTGGTAAAGATCTGCAGCACACCACCCGACGCCTCGGTGCCGTACAGCGTGGTAGCTGCGGGGCCCTTGACGATTTCAATGTGGTCAATGTCTTCAGCCGCAATGTCATTGAGCGGCGAGATGAACTGACGGCCACCGACGTTCGTCGGCGTGCGGCCGTTGAAGACGCGCACACCGTCGATATAAATGAGTGGGCTATTCCCTTGGCTCACGCTGTTGACGCCGCGCAGGCGAATCGTGCCGCCCGAACCGGGCTGACCGCCGTTGGCCAGCACCGTGACGCCAGGCGTCGAGCCGGCGAGCAAGTCCTGCGGGTTGGTGGCCGCGGACCGTGCGATCTGCGCCGTGTCGATGGTGGCCATTGCCGTACCGACCGAGCGACGACGCTCTTCGCCTGTGGCCGTGACGACCACGCCCGACAGCGTGACCGCCGCGCGACTCAGCGCGAACGACACGCGCACCGTGCCGGACGCCGGCACCTGCACCGTCTGTTCCAGCGGCTCGTAGCCGATGAGTTGCGCGCGCACTTTCACCGCGCCAGCCCCAACGCCACGAATGCTGAATGCACCCGACTTATCGCTGGCAGCCCCAAGGCGTGTGCCTGGGATGCTCACCTGCGCCCCTTCGAGCGGCGTGTTCGAACCACGCTCGGTCACCGAACCGGCAACCGTTGCGCCGCCCTGAGCGCGCAAGGCGAAAGGTGCGAACACCGCCAGCAACATCGCTAGCCAGAATGCGCGCCCTCTCTTCAATCGTGTCATGAGAAAATCCCCTTCCAGCGGAGTGTTGTATTCAGGTCCGAACCAGTGGCAACAAAGCCTGAACGATATGGTTATTCGGTACTATTTCTGTCAGGGTTTCACCGCGAAATGAGTCAGGGAAGAATCCCAGCGCGGTAACCTAATTACCAGCCGCGCACCTCGCCATCGCGCCGCGGGTCAGCCGCGCCCACCCAGCGGTTTCCAATGCGCGCAATGACATGCACGCCGCCAAAATTCATGTCCACCGCGGGCGCCACGCTCACTTCGTAGCCTAACCGGCGCGCTTCGGCGTATACGACTTCGGCAAACCCATCTTCCATGCGCAACTGCGGCCCCGCGCCGGGAATCATCCGCGGCATCCGCAGTGACTGCAGCGGATCGAGCCCATAGTCCAAGCGATACACGATCGTCTGCACGATCGCCGGGGGAATCGCCGGCGAGCCGGGGCAACCGACCACCATCTCGACGAGGCCGTTGTGCAGCACAATCGTCGGCGCAATGGTCGAGGCGGGTACACGCCCAGGGCCCCAAGCATTGGGCGACGCTCCATCGCGCGCAAAATTGAACAACGCGCTGTTCAGGAACACGCCGTCCACCCACGTCCCCGTGCCGAAGGCCAAGCCGAGTGTATTGGTAATCGACACCGCGTTGCCGTCAGCATCCACCACCGACATGTGCGTGGTCTCCGCCATCGATCCATCGCCCGGCGCACCAGGGGCTGACGGACGCGGGCGCACGGTCGCGGGCGCGGCCGCATCGAGCGCCGCGCACTCACCGGTGGCGGCACGATCGAACGCCCACGGATCGCCGGCCGCGAGACGGCCCTTCACGGGCGCTTCCACCTGCGCCGCGCGCGATGCCGCGTACGCCTTGCTGGTGATGCCGGACATCGGCACGCCGACTTTGTCGGGATCGCCGATAATCGCATCGCGGTCGGTGACCGCCACGCGCAATGCACCGGTCATCACGCGGAACGCGTCGGGCGAACGACTCGGCAGCCCAAGCGCCGGCATGTTGTGATCGGCCACAAGATTGAGCGCCTCCACCACCTGCACGCCAGACTGTGGCGCCGCGGCCGAGAGTACCACGCGGCCGTGATACGTCGTGCACACGGGACGCGTCCACCGCGGCTGATAGGCCGCAAAGTCGGCGCGCGTGATGGTCGAGCCGGCCGCGCGTAGTGTTTCCACAATGTGGCCACCAATCTCGCCGGCGTAAAACACATCGGCCCCTTCGCCTGCAATGCGACGCAACGTGGCGGCGAGTTCGGCTTGCACTAGGTGATCACCGGCGCGCAGCGGTTTGGCATCAGGCATGAACAGGCGACTCGCCCCAGGCGAGGTCGCGAGCTTTTCTGTGCTCGACGCAATCTCACGTGCCAGCAACGCATTCACCGTGAACCCCTCTGCCGCGAGGCGAATCGCAGGCCCAAGCACCGTGGCGCGCGGCAACTTGCCGTACTTCGCATGGGCAGAGAGCAGTCCACGCACCGCGCCTGGAATTCCGACCCCGCGGGGCGTGTACGTCGCGTTCGCAGCCGTCGAAGCGCGTAGCCCCGAATCCGGAAGACTCCCCGCCGCACTATAAAAATTCAGATATTCGGCGTGGCGCGTCTTGGCGTCCCAATACAAGAGACCGCCACCGGCACCGAGTCCGCTCATCATCGGCTCCGTCACGCCGAGCGCAAAAGCCGTCGCGACCGCGGCATCGACGGCGCTGCCGCCCTGTCGCAACATTTCGAGTCCCGCGTCGCTGGCATACGCGTTGCCCGCCGCGACCACACCATGCTCGGCGACCACGCGCTTTCCGATATCAGGACCCACGGAGGCCGGCGGCGTGCCGCGAGCACAGGCCAGGGCAAAGGTGGCGAGGAGCGCGATAGCCAACCGCGCCGGAGCGGCGGGGAACCAGTCGCCAACCGCGGGCGTATGTGAAGTCATAGTCACCAACTGTGTGGGGAGGCGTGAAGGCCCGTCTTCCACGACCGAAAAGCTGTAGATTGGACGGGGCTCGGAAACGGCGGTTCGTGAAGTATATAGTCCGCTTTTCGGCCAATCGTTGAGATTCCGTGTCGCCACTATCGCCCTACGGGCGGAGCGTCGCTTTGGGCAAACTTGTCGTGCTAATGGTAACGGGGTTCGTGGACATGCTGGGAGTGCTGATGGTCATGCCTCTCCTGCCGTTCTACGCCAAACGTTTCCTCGGTCATGGACCGCTGTGGACCGCCCTCGATTCTATGGGCATGGGTGGTTCCGGAACGGTGGTGTCACTGCTCGTCATGATGTTCGCGCTGGCGCAGCTCGCGAGCGCGCCGGCCTGGGGGCGCGTCTCGGACAAATACGGACGCCGCCCCGCGATGATGATTGGACTCGGCGCCTCGGTGATCGCGTATTCGATTTTCGCCTTTGCCAACTCACTCGAGCTGCTCTTTCTCTGCCGCATCGTGCAGGGCGCTGGCGGTGGTACGGTTGGCGTGATTCAGGCCTACGTGGCCGACGCCACCAAGCCCGAAGACCGTGCCAAAGCACTCGGTTGGCTCTCCGCTGCCACCAATGCAGGCGTAGCAATCGGCCCCGTGATTGGGTCGGTGATGATGAGCTTCGGTTCGTCCGGCCCAGGGCTGGCGGCCGCGGCGCTTTCGCTCGTGAACATGGTGTTCGCTTGGTTCTACCTGAGCGAATCACACGACGCGGGCGCAGCGAAAGCCGCCGGGAAAGTTGTGCGCAAAGGCCGTGAGGCTGTGGCGCGCGTGGTGAGTCACGCCGGTGAACCGGCGTCACGCCTCATCTGGATTTATGCCATCACGATGGGCGCGTTCCAAGGCATGAACACCGTGCTCGCACTCTTTCTCTCGGGCAAGTTCGGCGTCACCGAGCACACCATCGGCTACTTCTACACGTATGTGGGTGTGATCTCCGTCGTCACCCGCGCGCTCGTCCTTGGCAAAATGGTGGACTGGCTCGGCGAAGCTCGACTCTCTCGCTTTGGCATGGTCTTGCTCGCCATCGGGCTCGGCACGATGCCGCTGCACTCCACAATCCCCGGCTTTGCGCTGAGCGTGGCGCTCGTGCCACTGGGAACGGCGTTCACCTTCCCCTGCGTCACTGGTCTGCTGTCGCGCATCGTGCCACAGCATGAGCGCGGACTGTACATGGGCGTGCAGCAGACCTTCGGTGGGCTCGCGCGGGTGCTCGGCCCCATTTACGCGGGATGGGCGTTTGATCATCTCGGCCACGGCGTGCCGTACTTCACCGCCGGCGGCATTGTGCTCGCCACGATTCTGCTCGGGCTCGACATGGAGAAGTACGCCGAGACGGCCAAGGCGAACGCGGCCTGAGTCTGGGGTGCGGAGTCCGTCGGCTGAGGCCGTCGCGGACTCCGCGTGATTTACGGAGCGATCAGATCGCTTCGGAGGTGATGGCCGCGTTCGACGGACGCCGCCCGAGCACCACACCCACCAAGACGACGGTGAGTGCGCCCACCACGTTGTGCCAAAGAAAGCTCACCGTTGGCGCGCCAAAGCTTACCGCGGCCACCGCTGACATTCCCGCGAGCAGTCCCACAAAGGCGCCGGTCGCCGTCGCGCGCTTGATCATCGCGAGAACAAAGACCCCGAGGATCGAGCCGTAGAAGAAGGAACCGAAGCGGTTCACGACTTCGATCAGCGAACCGAGCGAGACGGCATATGTTGCCACCACGCACGCAAAGAGCCCCCACGCGGCCGTCGCAAAACGGGACACGCGCAGAAAATGCGCATCACTCGCCTCCGCACGCACCCATCGCCGGTAGAAATCGATCACCGTCGCGCTCGAGAGCGAGGCCAACTCGCCCGCTACCGCAGACATCGCCGCCGCGATCACCGCCGCAATGAACAGCCCAGTCAAGCCAATGGGCAGCTCGTGCAGAATGAAATACGGGATGATGTAGTTCACATCCTTCGGCGGCTGCCCCGTGGCTTTGCGCGCTTCTTCGAGCGCGTCGGCATGGATCGTTGCGGCCTCGCGGTCCGCCTTCTTCAGGAGTTGCCGTTCGGGAATATCGTTGTCCGCGCGCGTGCTCATCAGCGCAGCGAGCGCCTGCTGCTGGTTCACCCACGCGGCGCTGTGCAAGCGTTCGAGTTGCACGTAGGCGTCGGGCGCTTTCTCGCGCACCGCACGGTCCTGCGCCGGATTCCAATACAGCGGTGGCGGCACCAGCAGGTAATACACAAACACCAATACGCCCACGAGCAGCACCAGTGCTTGGAGCGGAATCTTCCAGTACGCGCTGATCAAGTGTGACGACCGCGCTTCATCTACATTCTTGGCCGTGAGATAGCGCTGCACCTGACTCTGGTCGGTGCCGAAGTACGACAGCATCAAGAAGGTGCCGCCGATGAGTCCGCTCCAGAACGTGTAGGTCTCCGTGAAAGTAAAACGGAAATCGAACACGTTGAGCCGGCCAGCGGCGCCCGCTACGCGGAGCGCATCAGCCGGGTGCATGGGCAAGCGCAGGAGCAGTACTGCGACGACCGCGATCAGCGCACCGATCACGAGCACCATCTGCTTGACGTCGGCCCACGCCACGGCCTGCACACCACCAATCATTGTGTAGACCACCGTCGGAATACCAATGAACGCGACGCTCGCCCACATCGACCAGCCAAATACGGTGGAAAACACCACCGCGGGCGCCGCGATGATGGTGCCGCAACTCAATCCGCGCGACAGCAAAAACAAAAACGCCGTGAGCGACCGTGTCTTGGCGTCAAAGCGCTTTTCGAGAAACTCGTACGCCGTGTAGACCCGCGCCTTCATCAGAAACGGAACGATAGTGACGCCGAGGATGAGCATCGCCACCGGCAATCCAAAATAGAACTGAATAAACCGCATGCCGTCCGTGGCGCCCTGCCCCGTGGTGCCAATGAGCGTGACCGCCGAGAGCTGCGTGGCCATCACGCTCAGCCCCACGGCCCACCACGGCAGCGAGCGGTTGCCCAAGAAGTAGCCGTCGAGTTTTGTGGTGCCACGTGACCGGCGCAGTCCGTCGATAAACACGAACGCGAGCCAACCGATCACAATCAGCCAGTTGATCCAGTGCATAGGAGACCCTAGTGGTTGTACGTGGACTGCAACCACCAGAGCAACAGCAACACCAGCACTTCAACCCCCAGCACCTTCACGGCTAACATTCGGAACGAGCCGTGCCTCGACCCGTCGGCGCTCACGGCTGCACCTTCTTGGGCAGGTCGAGACCAATGCTCAGGAGATTCACAAACAAGCGCGGACCGCCATTCACGCCGCCCGGAATCTGCCGAAAGAGCGAGAGCGTGGTGTACACATACGTCCCCTTGCCCAGCGGCGTGACGAGCACGGCGCCCTTGTTCTCAGGCTCATTAGGGTCGTGCATCTCGAGCGGGGTCGCATAGTGCGCGTCAATCGTGCTCGGCATATACAGCGCGCGCTCCTGCACCCAGTCGGCCCAGTCGTCGTCACCGATTTTGTTTGGGCCGTTGAGCAGGCGCGCCCTTGAATCGAGCACCGTCACCGGCGCTTCTTCAATCGTCACGCGCGCCGCCGGAGCGGTGAACGCCACCGGATACGGCATAATGCCTGGGCGCGCCATTTCATTCTGGCCGTACTGCACCACGACCGTGCCGCCCTTCTTCGCAAAATCGAGCACGCGATTGTTGTACGTGACGAGGGCTTTGTGAGCCTCGTACGCGCGCGGCCCCACCACCAGCGTGCTGAAGCGCGAGAGATCGGTCACGGCGAGTTCTTCGGGGCTGATAATCGCCACCGGAATGCCGAGTTGCCGCAGATACGTTGCTACTACGTCGCCGACACCCTGCACGTAGGCCACGGCCAGTGTTGTGGGAATGGAGATCTCCACCGCCTGCAAGTACAGCGCCGACGACCGATACAGATTGATCGGGCGAATATGCGGATACTCGATTGCGGTAATGCCTTCGTACGACTTGCCGGTCTCGGTCATCGCAATCAGCCCGAACTCGTAGCGTCCGGGCTTGAGCGTGCCGCGGAGGCGCAAAAAGAGTTCGCGTTCTTCCATCGGCGCCAACGTCAGCGTTGCGGGGAGCGAATCCACCTTGATGCCGGGCGGAGACACCAGTTGGAACGTCAGCGTTTTTGTGGAAGACGAATACGACTTGAGCGAGAGACGGAGCAGTCGATCGATCGGCTTACCCGCGGGCATCCACTCTAAGCCAGAACCGAACGCCATCGTCACAGGTGGTACGCCTCCAATAGGGCGGCGCGCTTCACCAAGCACGCGATCGGTGTAGCGATAGTTGATCACACCGAGCGGCACGGTCACCGTCGCACCTGCCACGCGCAACGTCACGTTCACATCCGATTCGCGCCGCGCATCTTCGGGCACCGACACCGCTGGCACCAGAGGCGGTTCCCCAGCGGTCGAAAGCCGCGCGAGCCCATCGGCCGGCACTTGATGCGTCGGGAACATGTCGGTCACGCGACCACCAATCCACCACGGCCGCTTGTCCACCAACCCAATCACGGGGCGCGTGAAGCGCGCGGTGCTATCCGGTGCCACGGGAATCGCGGTAAACGGATGGGGCATCGTGCCGGACATCCGAATGTCGGTGATCACCACTGGAATCGGCCCGCGATTGTACAACGACACCGTCACTGGCATCGAGTCGCCAAAGGCGAGGAGTTCTTTTTCTGCCGTGGCTTCAATGGCCACGCTGGACGAGGCCAGGAGCGCCTCGCTGATTCTCCGGTTCATCACATCGAGCGCCGCATCGAGATCGGCCGCGGCGGCATCGCACGTCGCCGCGCGTTGTTCCTCGGGGCGTCGGACGGTGCGGGTGGGACCAAAACCACAGCGCGGCGTATCCGCTCTCGCCCACTGCACGGCCTCAGCGGCCCGGGCGAGCAACGGCGTGATCTTCCAGGGCGCCATCAAGTCGAGTTGCGCACGCGCCGAGTCGGCGAGCACTCCGGCGCGTTTCACGAGCGAGCGTACATACTCGCTCGCGCCTGCTCCGAGCCGCGCGTAGGTGGTGTCCACGCCGTCGAACAACGATTTCTCGTCGGTCGCTGGCGTCGCTTCGTTCACGCGCGACGCCGCCCGCGACACGCCAGTGAGCGACACACCCTTGGGCTGCGCCGTTCCCTGCCCCTGCGAGCGGTGCTGCGAGCGGCTCTCGCCGGCAATCTCCGCATAACTGCGCCCAATGACCGGATCAAACTCGCCCACGTTGAACGTCATCGTCCGTGGCGCGCGGCCAAATCGCGCATTGCGATACAACTTGGACGGCGTCCACAGTTGCCCGTACTTCGCCACCGGAAAACGCACGGTGTCGCCGGCCAACTCGTACGCTTCTTGCGCCAGCAGTCCGGACACCTGATGGTGCCCGTGGCCGTCGGCGGGCGTGCCGCTGAAAATCGCGACCACCACCTGCGGCCGGAAAGAACGCATGACCGTCACGACGTCGCCGAGGAGCGAGTCGTGGGCCCAGTGCTTGTACGTTTCCTCGGCGTTCTTCGAAAAACCAAAATCGTACGCGCGACTGAAGTACTGCCGGCCACCGTCGAGCCGACGTGCCGCCAACAGCTCCTCGGTGCGAATCGCGCCGAGCGCTTCGCCGAGTTCGTTGCCAATAATGTTTTGCCCGCCGTCGCCGCGCGTCAGCGCGAGATACGCGGTTTCCACGTGGCGGCCACGCGTGAGCCACGTAATAAGAAACGTGTCTTCGTCATCGGGATGCGCGCCAATCACGAGCACGCGGCCAGTGGCGGTGAGGCCGTGAACCGTTTGCTCCACCGCCACCGCGCCGCGCTCCTGCGCATGGGCAGGGCGCGGCGCACACAGGCCGAGAACGAGCGCAGCCGAAGCGAGGCGGCGAAGTGCGGACATGCAAACTCCCGTGGGAGGTAAACTCAGACCGCGCCCATCACCCCGGACGCCCGTTTGTTGCCGCCAGCACGAGAGGCGCTGAGCGCATCCTCAACAATCCGCGCCTGTTCTTCGGCGTGGTGCTGCTGATACCCCTCAGCCGGGCTCGCGCGTTCCGGACGACCAACGTACCGAATGGCGAGCGCGTTCCCCACGGATCCGCGCAACCGAGGCGCCACATAGGTCCACGCGCCCATGTTCTTCGGTTCCTCTTGTGCCCACACGATCTCCGTCGCCTGTGGATAATGATCCAGCACGCGCGACACGTCGCCGTGCGGCCACGGATACAGCTCTTCCACACGCACCACCGCAACCTCAGCCGGCACCGCCTTCGCCACGAGGTCGTAGTACACCTTGCCCGTACAGAAGACGATCCGGCGTACCGTACCACGCTTCGACGCACCCGCCGGATCGTCGATCACCGTCTGGAAGCCGCCGTGTGCGAGGTCCGCGAGCACCGACGACGCATCGGCGAGCCGGAGCAACGACTTCGGCTGCATCAGCACCATCGGCCGACGCGGCGTGAGTCGCGCCTGCAAGCGGAGAATGTGAAAGTACTGCGCCGGCGTGGAGGGGTACGCCACGCGGAAATTGCCTTCGGCACACATCTGCAAAAAGCGCTCGAGACGCGCGCTCGAATGCTCAGGGCCCTGCCCCTCGTAGCCGTGCGGCAACAAGAGCACGAGCCCAGAGTCCTGCCCCCACTTGGCGCGGTCGGCACTCAAGAACTGATCGATAATCGGCTGCGCCACATTCGCAAAATCGCCGAACTGCGCTTCCCACAGCGTCAGCGTGTCTTCCGCTGCACAGCTATAGCCGTACTCAAAGCCCATCACCGCCATTTCGCTGAGCGCGGAGTTGTACACCTCAAAGCGCGACGACACACCCGGTAAGTGTTGCAACGGCGTGTAGGTGTCGCCATTCGCCACATCATGCAGCACCGAATGCCGATGCGAAAACGTGCCGCGCTCCGCATCCTGTCCACTGAGTCGCACGTGCATGCCGTCGGAGAGAATCGAAGCATACGCCAGCGCTTCGGCGTGCCCCCAGTCAATGCCACCGGCGGTCACGGCGTCCTTGCGCCGGAGCAACTGCTTGGCGAGTCGCGGATGCGGCGTCAGCGACGCCGGCCACGCAAGCATCGCGTCATTGAGCGCCACCAAACTGTCGGCGCTCACCGCCGTGGGCGGAATCACCACCGGTAGTTCAGTGCCCTCGTAGTCGCTGTGCGTCGTGTCGTTGTCGGCTTTCGACTGATCAAAGAGCGCGCTGAAGTGTGCGGCCACCTGCTTTTCAGCGGCGTCCACGTCGCCCTGCGTGCACACGCCCTCGTGCACCAACCGTGCGCCCCACACTTGCCGCTGCGTGGGATGCGCCTTGACCTTGTCGTACAACTGCGGCTGCGTGTACGCCGGCTCGTCGGCTTCGTTGTGGCCGTGTCGGCGATAGCCCACAAGATCCACCAGAAAATCTTTGCCGAACTGATTGCGATACGCCACCGCAATGCGCATCGCAATGACGCACGCTTCGGCATCGTCCGCGTTCACGTGGATAATCGGGCACTCAAAACCCTTGGCCACGTCGCTCGCATAGCGCGTCGAACGCGAATCAATGGGATCGGTGGTAAAGCCCACCTGATTGTTCACAATAATGTGCAGCGTCCCGCCCACCCCGTACGCGCGCAGCCGCGCGAGGTTGAACGTCTCCGACACAATCCCTTCGCCAGGAAACGCGGCGTCACCGTGAATGCACACGGGCACGACCGCGCTCACGCCGCCCTCACGCTGATGCGCGCGCACGTAGCCCTGCAGCACGGGGTTCACAATCTCGAGATGGCTCGGGTTCGGAACCAACGACACGTGCACCGACCGACCGGCAATCGTCGTGCGCGCACCCTCGTAGCCGAGGTGGTACTTCACGTCGCCGGTAGAGATGTCGCCTTCGAGGTGATCGTGCCGCCCCTGGAACTCGCCGAAAATCTGCTCCGCCGGCTTGCCTAGCACGTGCGCGAGCACGTTGATGCGGCCACGGTGCGCCATCGAAATGGCCACATGCTGTGCGCCGCTCGCCGATGCTTCGTCAATCGCCGTGTCGAGCAACGGCACGAGGGTGTCCGTGCCCTCAATGGAAAAACGTTTGTAGTTGGGAAAGGCACGGCCGAGAAAACGCTCGAGCCCGTCCACTTCGCTCAATCGTACCAACAGCCGCTTCTTCTCGTCCGCATTCAGCGGACGCGTGAGTTGCTCGGCGGTGAAGAGCGCGCGGAACCAGGCGCGCTCCTCTTCCGATCCAAGGTGCGTGTACTCCACGCCCAAGTTGCGGCAGTAGCGGAAGCGCAACCGTTCGGCGACATCGCGCCCCGTGGGGAGATGCGGCCAGCCCAGCGCGGCGCCCGTCACGACGTCGAGATCCGCGTCGGTGATGCCGTGAAACTCAGGCGTCAGCTCGGCGGCGCCTGGCGGCGACGACCCAAGTGGATCAAGCTGCACCGCCAAATGGCCGTACTGTCGGATCGCGTTGGTGTACCGCGCGACACCGGCCACTTTGCGTGCAAAATCCTGATCGTCGGCGCCAGCAGAGTTGCCTCCACCAAAACGCGCGGCAAGCCGGAAAAATTGACGCCACGACTCGTCCACAGAACCCGGATCGCGACGATAGGCCTCAAAAACCTCTTCGATGTACGCGTCGTTGAACGCGCTGCTCACAGTATCGGACATTCTTGAAATCTAATCTCAATTCCAAGGGACACGGCGAGGCCGTGGATCACCCCGCAGAGGGGCCCAAACCGGCTATCCCATCACCTTTTGGGCAACGGCACCTGAGCCCGAAGCAGCCGCACTGGGATTCCCCCGTTTCGAAAACGGGACACCTCGGTCAGCGGGAGCCGAAGCTGCATATCAAAGGCATGGTCGGCCGACAAAAAGGCCAACGTCCACCCGCCGCCCTGCACTCGGGCCACCTTCCCTAACTGGGCGTACAGGTTTCGGACTTGGGTGCGGTCGCCAATCCGGTCGCCATACGGCGGGTTCGTGAGGAGTAACCCCGGCGCGGACGGCACCTCGATGGCCGAGAGGGCGCACTCGCGGAACTCAATATCCTCGGCGACCCCAGCGCGCACCGCATTCGCCGACGCGGCCACAATGGCCCCCGCGTCACGATCCGAGGCCAGAATGCGCACCCCCGCGCGCGGAAGCGCCGCCGCCCGTGCCACGCGGCGCGCGTTATCCCCCACCGTCGGTGGCACCGATGGCCACGTTTCAAAGGCAAACCGGCGAGTCGCCCCCGGTGCGACCCGGCGGGCGATCATCGCCGCTTCAATGGCGATCGTCCCCGCCCCGCACATCGGATCGAGTAACGGCGTTGAGCCATTCCAGTCGAGGGCCAGGAGCATTCCGGCGGCCAGCGTTTCACGAATCGGCGCCTTCGCGGTCGCGAGCCGGTACCCGCGCTTATGCAGCGGTTCGCCGGAACTGTCCACGCTAATGGTGCACACATCGTGAGAGAGTCGCACGATGATCAGCAAAGCGCCGTCATCAGGGGCACGCTCAGCGCCGCCTTCGGCGACGACATCCTCGTCATCATCCGTGGCGCCCGTCACCACGCGTGACCCGGGCACGGCGCGCATAATCGCCGCGCCCACGCGCTCGGCCACCGCGTCGGAGTGATAGAGCCGCGATTTCTTGCACGTCACGCGCAGTTTCACCGCGCGCCCCGGCGCCACGTATTGATTCCAGCGCACGGCACGCGAAAACCGCTCGAGTTCGTGAAACGCCTTGGCCTGAAACTCCGCGGCGCGGACAATGATGCGGCTCGCGGTGCGGAGCTGGACATTCGCGGCGGCCAGCAGATCGTCCGTCGCGCTGAACGCGACGCCGCCGGTCTCCGGTGCGAGGGCGGTCACGCCGAGCGCGCGCAGTTCAGCGACGGTCACGGGCTCCAGTCCCGGAGCAGATACAGCCCAACAGCTATGCTGCGGCACGCTCATACCGCGCGCCGCGCGCGCCACCGCTGTACGCGAAACGTAAAGAGTACGGCGAGCCCAGCAGCAAACAGGGCGGGCTGGCCAATGTCCTTCTTCACGGCCATAAAGAAATGGATCACGCCAAGCACGCTGATCACGTAGATGAGCTGGTGCAGACGGTTCCACCGTTGCCCGCCAAGGCGTCGGATCATTCCCTTGGTGGAGGTGACCGCGAGCGGCACCATCAAGAGCAACGCCGCCATGCCGATCATGATGTACGGCCGCTTCGCGAGGTCGATGGTGAGATCGTGCCAGTCGAGTTGGACGTCGAGCACGGCATACGCGAGCCAGTGCAGCATCAGGTACCCAAAGGCGAACAGCCCGAGCGTACGCCGCTGTTTGGCGAGCCAATTCCACCCCAACAAATGACGCGCCGGCGTGATGCAAAGCGTGGCGAGAATAAACCGGAGCGTCCACTGGCCGAAGTAGTGCTCGACCGCTTTGATCGGGTTCGACCCAAAGAAGCGCGTATCCGCGAGCAAATCGGAGGCCGTGCCCGCAACGCCGATGACCGCCGGTAGCAATGCGACCACAAAAAGCGCGGGCACGAACCACTGGGGTTCGAGCACCGACCGTCGTCGCATCGCGTTGAGGCTGTCGCTCACCTCAATAATTCTTGCGGAGGTCCATACCGGCGTACATCGAAGCCACCTGCTCGGCGTATCCGTTGAACATCAATGTGGGGCGCCGCGAGAACTCGCCAATCCGGCGCTCCTTGGCCTGACTCCAGCGTGGATGATCGACGTCGGGGTTCACGTTTGAGTAGAACCCATATTCCTGCGGCGCCGCGAGATTCCACGCGCTGTTGGGCATTTTGTCCACGAACCGGATGCGCACAATCGACTTGATCCCCTTGAAGCCGTACTTCCAGGGCACAACCAAGCGAAGCGGCGCGCCATTCTGGTTGGGGAGATCGCGTCCGTACACCCCAGTGGCCAGCAGGGCCAGCGGATTGAGCGCCTCGTCGAGGCGTAGCCCTTCGACGTACGGCCACTGCAAAACATTCGAACGCTGGCCCGGCATGCGCTTGGGATCCATGAGCGTGGTGAACTCCACGAACTTGGCCGCTGCCGTCGGCTGCGCGCGCTTGATGACATCTGCGAGCTGAATCCCGCGCCACGGTATGACCATGGACCACGCTTCCACGCACCGGTGTCGGTAAATGCGATCTTCAACCGCCGACGGTTTGAGGAAATCTTCGAGCTGATAGCTGGCCGGCTTGGCCACCAGTCCATCCACCTGCACCGTCCACGGGCGCGGCACAAAGCCACGGGCGTTCTCGATCGGTTCGTCTTTCCCCGTCCCAAATTCGTAGAAATTATTGTAGCTCGTCACGTCCTTGTACGGCGTCGGCTTGTCGTCCGACTGCAGTCCGTAGGGCTTCCCCAGCGCCTTCGGTTCCTGCGCGCGCCCAGCGGCGTTTGCCGAGGTTGGCAGGGCCACGCCGGTGAGGCCAGCGCCGAGCAGGCCTGCGGCCGCCAGGAACTCTCGCCGGTTTAAATAGTGTGATTCAGGGGTGATCTCAGACGACCCAAGAGGGTCGGTGCGACGTACCAGCATCTGTAACTCCGGGAGGGGTCAACCATATTATACATATTGGCACCGTGCAGGGTTCAGCTGTTGCCTCCCTTTTGACCGAAACATTGATGTTTTCTGCCTCCATGAACTCCATGTGGTACGGCAACTCGCTCCACGACTGGCTCTTCGCGCTCGGCGGCGCGATTGCGGCAACGCTCACCATTGCGTTGCTGCGCCGCTACGTCGTTCGCTACCTCGAAGTCGCGGCCGCCAAAACCGACACGATGGCCGACGACTACATCGTCGTCCTCCTGAAAGCCATTCGCACCCCCTTGGTGGTGGCCATCTCCATCGCCATCTCGGAGCGTTTCCTCGACTTGCCCGCAAACGTCGACAAAGTCGCAACGACGTTGATGGTGATTGCGTTTGCCGTGCAGGGGCTCCGGTGGGCAAGCAAGACGGTGGATTTTTGGGTTGGGGCGTACACGGACCGGCCCGATACCCACATTGAAGCGTCGGCTGTTGGCGTGCTCAAGTTCGTCTCGCGCATGGTGCTGTGGACCACCGTCGTATTGGTGGCGCTCGAGACGCTGCACTTCCCCGTTGGCACGTTCATCAGCGCGCTCAGCGTTGGCGGCATTGCCATCGCGCTGGCCGTTCAAAACATCCTCGGCGACCTCTTTGCCGCGCTCTCGATTTGGCTCGACAAACCGTTCATCGGCGGCGACACGATCTCCGTGGATGCCTTTGAAGGCACGGTCGAACACATTGGCCTTAAGACGACGCGTGTGCGGAGCATCAACGGCGAGCAGTTGATCTTCTCGAATGCCGATCTTCTGCGGAGCCGCATCCGCAACTTTTCGCGCCGCGAAGGGCGTCGTCTCGTGATGACGTTATCGATCGCGCCGGGCACAACGAGCGAGCGACTCGCACGCGTTGCCCCGCTGATCGCCGAAGCGGTGGCCACGGAGCCGCACGCCACGCTCGTGCGCACGCATCTCAATGGCACTGGGGCGATTGGATTTGAATTCGAGACCGTCGTGATTGTCGACAACCCCGATTACAAACTCGCCATGGAGGCCCGCCAACGCGTGCTCCTCTCGATGTTTGCGCGGTTTGAACGCGAGGGCATTGCCCTCGCCCGCCCCGTGGTTGCCGTCGCGGCTCCGCCAGCGAGCTAACGAGCGAGCCCGCCCTGCTTCGACCAAAGGGCGGGACCCCGCGCGGTCTGGCGCAGCCTCGCGAGGCGGCCCTACACTCGCCACGGAACTCTCCACCCCCCAGATTCGTTCATCCGCCCACCCCCCTTCCCGAGGCTTTGCACTATGGCTGACACCCGTCCACAGAACTACGGCAACCACGTCCGCTTCCATCCGCTGTGGCACTTCGTGGCGTTCCCGATCGTGATGCTCAACGTGTTTGTGGCCGCGCGCCATTGGTGGCATGAGCAGTCGCGATTCAATCTCTGGGGCGTGGCGTTCGCCCTCGGCGTGTTCCTGGCCGTGTTTGCCGCGCGCGGCGAAGCGCTGATCGTGCAGAACCGCATCATTCGTCTCGAAATGCGCCTCCGCCTGCGCGAACTGCTCCCGGCGTCGATGCACGCGCAGATCCTCAGCCTCACCGTCGGACAGTTGGTGGGCCTGCGCTTTGCCGGCGACGACGAACTGCCCGCGCTGGTGGATCGCTGCCTCAAGGGTGAGTTGAAGAGCGCCGGCGACGTCAAGAAGGCTGTCAAGAATTGGCAGGCGGACTGGCTGCGCGCATGACACAGCCGGTGACGATCACTGTCCGCAAGAATGGTTCGCTCCTCGTGACTGGCGACATCACGCTCGTCGACTACACGGGGCTCGAGATTCCGCGCACGCCCGGCAAGCCAAATGTGGCGCTCTGCCGATGCGGACATTCCCAGCGCAAACCGTTCTGCGACGGCGCACACAAGTCGGTCGGGTTTATTGACCCGCCGGACGCTGACCCCGTCACCGCTCCGTGAACTGGCTCGCGAACGCATGGATCTGGGTGACGACGGTGGGACTGGTCATTGCCGGTACCCCCGTCGTCGCCCTGGTCTGGGCGTGCACGGCGCCGTTTGACCGCGGACGGTATGCCGCGGGCCGAACCTTTCGGTTGATCGGCGTCACGCAGGTGAAGTTGAATCCGCTCTGGACCTTCGAAGTGTCAGGCACCATGGTGCGCGACCCGCGACGTCCGTATGTCGCGGTCAGCAACCACGAGTCATGGGCCGACGTGTTCCTCATCTCCCACCTGCCGTGGGAAATGAAATGGCTGTCCAAAGATGCCATGTTCAAGATTCCGTTCTTTGGATGGATGATGCGGATGGCCGGCGACATCTCCATTCGCCGCGGCGAACGCGGCAGCGGCGTGCAGGCGCTCGCCGCCGCTCGGGAGCGACTCTCCAATCACGTTTCTGTGATGGTGTTTCCGGAGGGCACTCGCTCGCGCGATGGCTCCCTCCTGCCCTTCAAAGACGGCGCCTTCCGCCTCGCCATCGAAAGCGGTGCCCCCATTCTGCCGATGGTGATCGCGGGCACCCGCCACGCCATGGCTAAGGGAAGTATGCGGTTCACCCGCGCACACGCGCGACTCCGCGTGCTCGACCCGATTGATACCGCTGGGCTTTCGATTGATGACGTCGCCGCACTGCGCGATCGTACGCGCGACCTGATTGCAGCGGCACACACACAGTTGCTGCGCGAGTTGGAAGCGGGCGTCTGAACGCCGGCTACGTCGGTGGTGTTAGCCGCCCAGCAGCGATTTGTGCCACCCTGCGCCAGCGGTCGTCACAAATCGCTCGTTATAGTCGGCCAGTGTCGTGATGGTCTGATCAAACACCGTCGTGCTGGGCCCCACGTTCCCGGTAGCCGCCAGTCGTTCAAACGCCGCGCGCGGCAGCGCATGGACGAGCCCAACCTCGTCGCGAAAAAAGACCAATCCACCGGCCACCAGCGAGGTACCGATCCCTTTTTCGATTGACTGAAGCGTTCGAAACAGCCCGTCCACCGAGCACCCGCTCGCGCCTTCCGTCCGCTGGTCCACCCCGACCACCAAAAAGTGGTCGTCGCGCCAGTGGCGAGCGCAGGTCAGCGGATGGCCGTGCGCCTTCCAGCCAAACAAAAAGGCGTCCACCGCGGCAAGAAGCCGTGGGGCATCCACCTCGTCGACCGGCGCGGCAGCGCCAAAAACCCAAAGGCGGGCGTCGTCCGGCAGCGTTTCAAAGGGAACCAGCGGCATGAGAAGCACTCCAAACGGTCGTTTATGCTCGACCCCGTCACTCACAGGGACCATCGCCTTGGAAAATACACGGATGCGGCGCCTCACGGGCCAATCCCCTAAGTGAGCCGAGCAGCTGCCCTGAATCGTCTATTACCAAGGACCCACTCCTTGGAGCGCCATCCACTCGGTGGTGCGACCCTCCTTAGGCCTGGATTTCACCCTATTTTGCCCCTAACCCCGCACAAATTGGCTAGATTTACGCCGATGCTTTGTTTTGATTCATCAAGACCACTTCCCCCGAAACGCTTGAACTTGCCGCACGTGACGTTGACGATTCGTCGCTTCTCCCTGGCGCTGGCCGGCCTGCTCTTGGTGAGCACCGGTTCGTTAGCCGCACAGGCGTCCACCGAGCCCGTAAAGCCGGTGAGCGACTTTATTGTGCCCTTCTCCCACGGGTATTTCGCCGTAGGCTCGATGGGCATGGATGTGTCGAGCCTGAACGCGCATTTCAATCGCACCGACCTTGCCGGCGGGACGGGCTTCTCGAGCCTGTCGAACGACGCGTATTCCTACGGCGTCGGTGGCTACGTGTCGCTTGGCCGCGTCATGCTTGGCGGCGAGTGGCATTATGGCGATTTCGGGTATGAAACAAGTCCCAAGGGAAAGACGAATCGGCTCGAAACGTCCTACCTCATGGCAACAGCTGCGATGCCGGTCTACACCACGTGGCGCCTCACCATTTTTCCGTTCCTCGGAATTGGCGGCGGCAACGTGCGTCTGTCACTCAAGAATCGCGACGGCGGTGGCACCGTCTCGTTGCGGAGTGATCCGACGTTTGACGAGATCATTCTCAACCCCGGGCTCGAAAGTCAGATCTTGGGCAACTATCTGATGGTGCAGCCTGGCATTGGCGTGGATTGGTTGCTCCTCAAAGAATCGACCTCTCACACCGGCTTTACCGTCGGGCTGCGTTTCGGGTCGGCCATCACACCCAATCGCACCACGTGGACCTACCGTGGGCACGAAGTGTTCGGCGGACCCGATTTGGGCCCCACCGGTGGCACCCTCCGTGTGCTGATGGGCTTTGGCGGCTTCAAGATGGCCAAGAACTAGCCCTCTCTCGGGGCTGGTTCTCGGCGCTGGCGGCTCAACAGGCTGCCAGCGCCTCTTCAATTCCGCGAGCCATCGCGCCAACGGTGAACAGCGTCCGCGCGCGCCGAGCCCCTGCCGCCGCAATGCGCGCAGCGCGCGGCGCGTCATCACGCAGCGCCGCGATGGCCGCCGCGAGCGCGGCCGCGTCACCGGGGGGAACTAACACGCCGGACTCGCCGTCCACGATGAGTTCGGGAACACCGCCCGCATTGCTCGCCACCACCGGTCGGTGTGCCAGCATTCCCTCCACCACCACGCGGCCGAATGGTTCCGGCAGCGTCGAGGCATGCACCACCACATCGGCGGCCGTCAGCAACGCGGGCACGTCGTCGCGAAACCCGGTGAAGTGCACGCGATCCATCACGCCCAGTCGAGCGGCGCGCGCGCGCAGTTCATCGGCGAACGCGTGCTCGCCGAAGAGTGGCGCGCCCGCAATGATGGCGTGCACGCTGGGCAACTGCGCGAGCGCATCCAGCAGCACGTGCTGCCCTTTCCACGCGTGAAAGCGCCCCGGCATTGCCACGGTGAAGGCGTCGTCGGGAATGTGCAACGCCAGACGCACCGCGCGACCATCAGCCTCCGTCACCGCATCAAATGGCGCCGCATCAATGCCGTTGTGCACCACCCGCACGAGCGAGCGGCGCCCACCGGCGGCCACGAAGGCGTCGGCGGTCGCCTGCGAGTTGGCCACCACACAACAGGCGCGCCAGTTCGCGAGCGTGATCACGGCCCGGATGTTTGCCCTGCTAAAATGCGGTGGCGCCAGAATGTCCCGCAGCATCCACGCCACGGGTCGCCCCGCGCGCCAGCCAGCCAGCGCACTGACGACGAACGCTTTCTGCGAATTTGCGCAGAGCAGTTCCGATGGGTCCACCGTCACACCTAATGCGCCGGCCGCACGCCAGGCGGCGGCGACAGCCCCGAGCGACGGAAGCCGCGTATCCTTGCGCACCTCGGCCAGCGCGCCCATCGACGTCGTCGTCACGCGTACGCCACGCGCGCGCAGCCGATCGGCAAACGGACCGTCAGCCAACAACGCCACCCGCGCCCGACTGCCGAGCGCCGTAGCCAGGTCGAGCAACGACAACTCTGCACCACCCAAGACGCCAGCGTGATCGACAAACACGAATCGGCGCGGCGCGCTCATCGCATGGCCTCTTCGTACACGAGTCGCGTGCGTTCCGCGATCACCGGCCAGTCATAGTGGCGGCGCGCGTACTCAGTACAGGTGCGCGCATCTGGGAGCACCAGTTTACCGCTCAGCGCGTTCGCGAGCCCGGCGGCAATCGCTTCAGCGCCGGTGCTCGGCAACACCAAGCTCGGCGAGAGTCCCGATACCGCTTCCGGCAATCCGCCGACGGGAGTGACCATCGCGGGTGTGCCGGCGGCCAGCGATTCCGCGACGATCAATCCGAATCCTTCGAGTTCCACCGTCGGCACGATCGTGATCGTGGCGGCGCGGTACGCCTGCGGCAACAGCGCATCGGGCACAAACCCCAGCAGGCGCACGTGATCCGCGAGCCCAGCGGCATCAATGCGCGCCTGCAACTCGCCGGCAATCGGTCCGCGTCCCGCAATCAGCACCAACACATTCGGAATGGTCTCGCGCAGCTTCGGCACGGCGGCAATGAGGTCGTCGAGCCCCATGCGGCGCATGAGGCGCCGTACGGCGAGGACAATTGGCCGATCCGTGGGCCAGTCCAGTCGCAGGCGGCACTCCTCAGGAGAATCCTGAATCGCAAAGCGTGGCACATCCACACCACCGGGAATCACATGAATGCGCTCGCGTGGAATGCCGAAGCGCGACTCGAGAATCCGGCCAAAGGGCGTCGAGAGCACGATGAAGGCTTTCGCGCGCGAATACACCGCCCGCTCGACGGCGGACTTGGCCATCTCGGTGAACTTCGACTGACGTTCCGCTCGCCCTTCAAGTCCCCACGGGCCCTGAAAGTGCACGACCAGTGGATGGTCGGCGAGTTCGTCGAGGAGTGGCGCCGTGTAGAGCGCAAAATGACTCACCACCAGCACACCGGGATCAGAGCGAAGCAGCGGCCCCGCTTTTCGGCGCACCGCAAGCAGGCGGGGTAAGAGTCGCTCGGAGTGCGGCGCGAATCCTTCAATCATTCCGCGAGCGTCCACCGTCACTTGCGAGGTGCCCGCCACAAGGCCGTGCACATCCACGCCGGCGTCTGGGAGGTGCCGCATCAACTCGAAGTACACGCGATTCAAACCGCCGGGCTTCTCAGCGAACCATTCCATACCGAGCTGTAGCGTGCGAAGCGTCGTCCGGCGCGCGCGCTCCGGCTTTCGCAGGAAATCATCCATGCGCGCGTCACGATCGAGCGTGCGATCGAGGACGAGGCGCGCCCACACTTCGAGTACGAGCAACGTCCATATCTGCTCACCCCAGTCGCGCACGCCCGTAAAGTGTTCGGCGAGGATGCGGCGCACGAACTCCGGCCGCACCCACCCGCGATCAAAGAACGTGCGGTTGTCGAGTGCCGCGCGTACGAACGGGGCGAGTTCGCCGCGCAGCCAACGGGCGGCGGGCATGACGAATCCGCGTTTGCGGCGGAAGAGCACCTCGGGCGGAACGAAACGTCCCGCGAGTTTTTTGAGCAGATACTTCGTTTGAAAATGCCGCAGGCGGAGCGCCGTGGGGATGGTCGCCGCATACTCAATCAACTCACGATCCAGCAGCGGCGATCGCGCTTCGAGACTATGCGCCATCGACGCACGATCCGCTTTCGCGAGCAACTGATCGGGGAGATAGGTATTAAAATCTCCATAGAGCGCACGGTCCACATCGTCCAGCCCGTCGGCTTCATTCCACACCGTCCGATACAGCGCATCCGGATGCGTGTTGCCCACGAGATTCTTGAGCACTTCGGAATACGCTTCAGCGCGGAACGGCCGGAAGGCGCGATCATACGTAAAGGCGTCAGCGGCGCTGCCGGCGCCGGCGCGTGCCAGCAACCCAAAGCGCCGCAGCGGGCCGTCGGATGTCTGGGCGAAGAGTCCGCCCAGGGCATTTCGCATTAGCTCCGGTATCGCACGCCGGTACGGCGCCGTAACACGCGCGAGCATCGGCCGCGCATAGCCGCCAAATAGTTCGTCGCCACCATCGCCGTTCAGGGCCACGGTCATCCACCGTCGCGCCGCGCGCGCCAGATAGTGGTTCGGCACAATCGACACGTCAGCCACGGGTTGCCCGTAATGCCAGACGATCGACGGCAAGTCGGCCACCAGCGCCGGGCGCAGCGTCTCTTCGTGAAGCGGCATCTTCAGGTGCTGCGTCACGGCGCGCGCGTACTGTCGTTCGTCGAACGCTGGTTCTTCGAACCCGAGCGTCATGGCTTCGATGGGCTTGGTACTTTCCTGCGACGCCAACGCCGCCACGAGCGAGGAATCCACGCCGCCCGAAAGGAACAGCCCCACCGGCACGTCGCTTTCCAAACGCTTGGTGACCGCCGCGCGCGCCAACCGTTCAATGTGCTCGAGCACTTCCGCTTCCGATTCATCGGTCTTGGTCGCGTACGAGAGCTGCCAGTACCGCTCTTCCTGACACGCACCGGTGTTCGCGTGGAATGTCAGATGGTGCGCCGGCCGTAACTGGCGAACGCCACGAAAAATGCTCAAGGGCGACGGCACGGCCTGGTACACAAGGAATGCGTCAACGGCCATCGGGTCCACGGGCGGCGTACCGGGCAAAAATGCCAGGAGTGCATTCAACGTGGACGCAAAATGAAACTGGCGGTCTTCATGCCGATAGTAAAACGGCTTCTTCCCCGCGCGGTCGCGCGCCGCAAAGAGCGTGCGCGTGTCTTCGTCCCACAACGAAAATGCGAACATGCCATCGAGCCGCTGCACGAGTCCAGTACCGCCCCATTTCCGATAGCCGTGGAGCACAACTTCGGAATCCGTGTGCGACTGAAAAACAAAATCTCCTTCCAGTTCCTTGCGGAGCGCGCGGTAGTTGTAGATCTCGCCATTGAACACCAAGACGCGCTTGGCGTCCGAACTGACCAACGGTTGGTGCCCTGTCTTGGAGAGATCGATAATCGACAACCGTCGCGCACCGACGCAGGCATGCTCGCCGGCCCACACGCCCGCGTCATCCGGGCCGCGGTGCCACATCAGTTCGCGCGCCGCCACGAGTCGGTCGCGCGAGGCGGCCGCTCCTTCCTTCACGACGCCGATGATGCCGCACATCTACCCGTGACTCCGTTCGGCCGCCGCCGCGGCCAACACCGCATACTGCTCGTCGGCAATCCGGCTCCAGTCGTAGCGTGCGGACGACGCCACCGCCCCCGCCGACAAACGCTCACGCAGCGCACGATCGTCGCGGAGCAATAGGAGTTTTTCGCGCAGCGCCTCCGCGCCAAAGGGCACGAGCCACCCATTTTCGCCGTCACGCACCAACTCTTCGGTGCCGTTGATCGCGTGCGCTACAATCGGCAAACCCGACGCCGCGGCCTCGAGCGTCACCAGCGAAAACGCCTCGTAGCGCGAAGGAAAACAAAAGGCATCACACGCCGCGTAGTACGCCTCGGGCGTCTGGCTCGGCGGCGCGAATGTCACGCGCCCAGCGGCGCCGGCACGCGAGACATGCGCTTGCATCGCGGCCACGTCGCCGCGACCCAGCACCACGAGATGTCCGTCAGCAATCCCAGCAATCGCATCGATCGCGTCGCGCACCCCTTTGCGCTCCCAGTCGCCGCCCACGAGCAACGCTAAGAAGGCATCGCGCGGCAAGCCGAGTTGCGCTCGCAGGGCCAGACGCGCCGCCGCGTCGGCCGCCGGGCGAAACACCGCGCGGTCCACACCGTTTGGTACCACGGTGATGCGCGACTCCGGCACCCCGTACGATTCCTGCAGTTCGCGCGCCGTGCCGCGCGACACCGCAATCACCTGCCGCAAGCGTCGCGACCCATACGCCACCCGTTCTTCCGCCACGAACCGCGACTGCGCAAAGCGCTGATACAGCGCACGCACACCTGAGCCGCCCCGCAATCCGCCAAATCGTTTGGTGAATGCCGCGTGACAGAACTGCGCCGTAATCACCTCCGCATCGATCGCGGCCGCGCCAATGCTATTGGTGATGGTGCATCCCGCACGCCGCTCCGCCGCCCGCGCGGCGCGTGCAAACGCCCACGTGCGCAACGGTGCGGGACGCGTGGGGCCCGTCACCGGAATCCAACGGACGGGCGCGTCGCCCAGTGCACAGGAGCGCGCGATCACCGTCACTGATATACGCGTGGCCAAACGCGACAGCACCTCGGCGGCGGCGCGCTCCATGCCGCCCTGCCGATGCACATCGTGAGCCACAAAGGCCAGCGAGAACGGTGTCACGAGAGCCTCACCCGCGACGCGGCGGAAAAAGTGTTGGGGGGACGCACGCCGCACATGTCATCCCTCGGGAACCGCCGCCACACGGCGCCGTGCCCCCGCTGTTGACTCCCGAAAGTTAGGGCACGCCGCAGCGGCACGCACCCGCGTCGTCACACCGTCGGACGCGGAACACTCCGAGCCGGATCCCCTCCGGACCCGCACCACGATTTCCATCCTCGGACGCGGCCTACCAGCGTCCAGCGCCAGCGCGCCACGGCAAGGGCATCCCCCATCAGCCAGAGCCGCGGTATCTGCGCCAGCCCAGGCTCCATGCGAGTCCCGACCAGCAGGGCCCATGCTATGAACGCCAAACGGCGGAACCCCCGCTGATGCTCGAGGAGAATCAACGTCTCGTTGTGCACCGCCTGCACCTGCGGTTCGGGCACGAAGGTGCCGCGATGCCGCTGGTCCGCATCGTGCCGCGGCTCAATGTGATGCTCCACGGCAATCGCTGGATCGTATACGAGCGTCCACCCGGCACGGCGTAGCGGCAGGCAGAGCGCCAACTCCCAGAACATCTGCGCCCCCGCCCCCTGCAATCGGCTGTCGAATCGCAGCGTCCGCAGTAGTGGTGCCCGAAAAGCCGCATTGACCCCTTTCAGCACATCCACCGGCCTCGCCGGCCCCACCCCCAAGTGATGATGGCCAATCACGCGACCAAACCACTGGATCCGCCCCACCTCCTCGCGGGAGCCCCGTTCCGTTGGCTGCCAGTCCCGCCCCCCGGCCCCGCCCACGGCGGGGTCGTCAAAGCAGCGTCCAAGGCGCTCCAGCCAATCAGGACGGGGCTCGGCATCGTCGTCGGTAAGCGCAATCACGGTCCCCGTGCAGAGCTCCAGCGCGGCATTCATGGCCGCCACCACCCCGGGTTCGGCGGTCATCGCCTGACGGACGGGGACGCCCAGCTCTAGGGTGAGGGTGGCCAACGCCAGCGCCGTTTCCGAGTCGTCGGCCCTCCACCCCACCACAATCTCCACCGGCGGCTGGCTCTGAGCGGCAAGCGCCCGCAGGCACCGCGCGAGCGATTCTGGACGGCGCCAGGTGGGCACAAGAACCGAGACGGTTGGCACAGCCACAGTATGCACCGAGGAGCGGGCCCGAGCCAAGCGGCGAGCCCTTCCTTACGAGGGCGCGTGGGGTAGAATCCACAGGATATGGACGTCCAGCGATCAACCCCCCGTCGAGCGTGAGCGAACCCCTCGAGGTCATCCGGCCCGTCGGGACTCACCGCTTCCCCGACTTTGTGGAAGTGTGGCGCTTTCGCGACCTCGCCGCGGCTCTTGGCCGGCGCGATGTCACGCTACGCTACCGCCAGACGCTCCTCGGCGTCGTGTGGGTGGTCCTGCAACCGCTGATCGCCGGTGGGCTCTTCACGGTCGTCTTCGGTAAAGTGGCCAAGCTTCCCAGCGACGGCATTCCGTATTTCCTCTTTGCCTATGCGGGCTTTATCGCCTGGACCGCATTCCAGAATGCGCTCGTCCGGAGCAGTGGATCGCTACTCGCCCAAAGTAGCTTGGTCACTAAAGTGTACTTTCCGCGCCTCGTGCTTCCGTTGTCCGCGCTCTGGAGCACGACCATGGATTTCCTGGTCGGCATGGGCTCGCTCGTTGTCTTGATGGTGATCTACCACGTTCCGCTCAGCTGGCCATTGTTGCTACTACCCGTGTGGGTCGCCCTGCTCCTCCTCACCGGACTCGGCATCGGCACTCTCTCGGCGGCGCTGTCGGTGCGGTACCGCGATTTACAGTACGCGCTCCCGGTGCTCGTCCAGTTGTTACTCTATGCGAGTCCCGTGGCATACGGCACGGCCGCCGTACCCGAACGCTTTCGCGCACTCTTTGTGCTGAACCCACTCGCGGGTATGCTCGACGGCTTTCGCTGGTCGGTAGCTGGCACGGCTCCTCCGACATCGTTGTCGGTGATGATGTCCGTGGTTGGCGTCCTCGTGGCGCTCACCGTGGGCTGTGTATTCTTCGCGCGTTTTGAGCGCCGGCTGGCCGATGTCATCTAACGCGCCGAGCGAACTCGCGATTGCCGTTGCCGGCCTTTCCAAGGCGTACCGCCTCGGCATGGATACTGGGGCGACGACCATACGCGAAGCACTCATCAATAAGGTGTCCGGTAGTTCAAAGGACGCGACCGACCTATTGTGGGCACTCCGGGATGTGTCGTTCAACATTCAGCGCGGCGAAACGGTCGGCATCATTGGCCGCAACGGCGCGGGCAAGAGCACCTTGCTCAAGCTGCTCTCGCGCATCACCTGGCCCACGGAAGGTGAAATACGTTTGTATGGTCGTATCGGGAGCCTGCTCGAGGTAGGCACTGGGTTTCATCCAGAGCTCACCGGCCGCGAGAATATATTTCTCAATGGCACCATCCTCGGCATGCGCCGTCACGAAATTCAGCAGCGTTTCGACGAGATTGTGGAGTTCGCCGAGATCGAGCGCTTTCTCGACACGCCGGTCAAGCGCTACAGCAGCGGGATGTACGTGCGCCTCGCCTTTGCGGTGGCCGCGCATCTCAATCCAGAAATTCTTGTGGTGGACGAAGTGCTCGCCGTCGGCGACGCTGCGTTCCAACGCAAATGCCTTGGCAAGATGGGCGAAGTGGCGCGAGAAGAAGGGCGCGCCGTCTTGTTTGTGAGCCACAACATGGTCGCCGTCACGGCGCTTTGTGCGCGCGGCATTCTCCTTGAAGGCGGGCAGGTCTCCGCCGACGGGCCAGCGGGAGCCGTGGTGCAGCAGTATCTGCGCTCCATCGAAACGATCGGTGAGATTCCGTTGCAGAATCGCACGGATCGCACGGGGAACGGAGCGCTCCGCTTTGAATCGTTTGCGGTCGTGAATGCGGCCAGCGGCGGCGGATTGATCCGCTCGGGCGACAGCGTGCGCATTGAGGTTCGGTACCACGCCGAAGCCAGCGCCCTGCAGAATGTGCACATCGACGTCGTGATCCACGGATTCGTGGACGAGCAGCTCTGCGAGCTCTCGAGCGACGCGCAGCGCGGCGATTTTGCCAGCGTCCCCGGATCCGGCGTCTTTACGTGCAGCATCCCACGACTGCCCTTTGAACCCGGCACCTACCGCGTCTCGCTGTTCAGCACGGTGAACGGCGACATCGCGGATTTCGTGTGGCATGCGGGCGCGATGAATGTGGAGCCGGGCGACTTCTATGGCACGGGGCGCACCAACCCAGAAGCACCGAGGTATTTCCTCGTCGACCACTCGTGGGACGTGACCGGCTGACCACCATGCGTCCACGCGTGCTGATCATCCACCCCGAGGGCAATCTCAACAACAATCCCAATCTGACGGGGATTGTCGAGCTGCTCGTCGAGGCGGGTTATTCCGTTGATGTGAAGTGCCCACGCATGCCCATCAGCCAGACGGCGCCCTGCGACCACGTGCGGCTTCGCTTTGAATTGGGCCCGTTCTCCAGACGGCAACCGCGGCTCATTGACCGATTCCGTTTCCATCTACTCACCGGACTCGTCGCGCTACTGTGCGATCCCAAGATTCTCTTCCAGCGCTACGCGCTCGTGATCGGCGTCGATCGCTACGGCCTCGTGGAGGCCTCGGCCATTGGCCGATTACTCGGCATCCCCACCGCGCTGATTTCCTACGAAATCTTTTTTGCCGATGAGTGCAGCCCGGGATTCAAAGACGTGGAGCGTGAAGCGGCGCGCACCCTCCAGTTTGCCATCTGCCAAGACGCCGTGCGCGCCGGATTCCTTGCACGCGAAAACAACATTCCCGTTGAGAAGATCCTCTGCGTACCCGTTGCTGGCCGCACTGCGAAGGATGGCGATCGCACCTTTCTCCTGCACGATCGCCTAGGGATTGATCGGAGTAAGAAGATCGCGCTGGTCTCTGGGTCCATCGAACACTGGTCGGGCATCGGGCCACTGGCCGCCAGCGTTGGAGATTGGCCCAGTGATTGGGTTTTGGTGCTGCACGATCGGTACGCCGCGGCGAGCGCTGCGGATTTTCAAAAACGTGCCGGCAACGCGCGTGTCTACGTGTCGAACTGGGACATTCCTGACGTACGCGATATTGGCCAGCTCCTCCGGAGCGCGGATCTGGGCATCGCGCTCTACACACCAGATTTTCAGAGTCGCTACACGGGGAAGAATCTGCAGCACATCGGCCTCGCCTCTGGGAAAATCAGCACCTATCTGCAGCACGGCCTACCGGTGCTCGTTAACGAGGTGGGCGAACTGAGCGACCTTGTGCGACGGTACAACCTCGGGTTCGTCATTACGAACGTCAGCGATATTGCGCCGTTCCTCATCGCGTTTTCGCGCGACGCATACTCACGTCGATGTGTGGACTTCTTCAGCAGCCACCTCGACCTCAACGGATTCGCGCCAGCGCTACTCTCCGCGGTGGAACGCGGCGTGCGCCAAGCGCCGCACGCTTAGTCGGTCGGTAACACTACGGGGCGCCGCCCCTCGGCGCAGGCGTGCAGCATCGCGGCGTAACGCGGCGCCAGGTTGGCCCATCCAAATCGGTCACGCACCCAGGCGTGCTGCGCAACGGACACGGCAAGCTCGGGCGGCGTTGCAAGCAACGGCTCGAGGTGCCCGGCGAGCACGCCCGGCACTGACAGATCCGCGCGGTGACCAAAGGCGCCGTATACATACGCGGTGGTCGGCGTATCCTGCACGACGCATGGCACACCGCTCATAAGCGCTTCCAAGTATGCGAGACCGAATCCTTCGCGTGGCGACGCCAGCACAAAGGTATCCGCCGCACGATACGCCGCCATCGCCAGCGTCCGATGGACAGTGCGCATGGTGTAGCGCCCCGCGCCCAGTTCACGTTCGGCCAGTGCGCGAACAGTTGGCGTTTCCGGCGTCTCCTCGCCCAGCAACAGCAGATGGGGTCGCACGCTGGTCAATGCGGCGGTCTCACGGATCACGAGATCCATGCGCTTCACCTGCTGGTCGAGCATACCGACACTCAGCACCAAGGGCCCTTCAAGGGGCACACCAAGTGCCGCGCGCGTGGCGCGACGTTCGTCATTCGTCACCGGTGTAAACTGTGCGGACACCTGCAGCCCGTGCGGCAGCAGCACTTGCCGCTCCGCCGACTCTCCGCGAGCGAGCGCGGCGTCATAGTGCTCGGGACTCACCTGCTGCACCAAATCACAGCGCGTGAAAGGCTTGGTCGTTGCGCCCCCGTTGTAAAACAGCAAGCGAAAGCGTTGACCGCTGATCCGCCGCCAATGCCAACAGGCATTCCCCACGTTGAGATCCGCGAAATAGACCACGTCCGGATCACCGGCAATCAGGGCAGGAAGAAATGCGGCCGCAAAGCTCGCTTGCTCCACGAAGTACGGATCACGATGCAAGAGCTTGCCCAACAGGCCAGCCGCTGCGCCCCGTCGTGACAACGAGGCAATGTGCCGCTCTCCTTCGGTCAGCTCCTGGCCGCCACCGAACACCGTCAGCGCCACATCGTCGCGCCCGCGCAGGGCGTCCGCACAATCGCGCGTGAAGGTCTCGAATCCGCGCGCCACGCGGCCGAGTCCGGTGCATGGAAAGAAAACGCGGATCGGGCGTGCGGTCGAGGACATCAGCCGTCCTTTCGCGCAATGAGCAGACGCATGTCGCTCGTGCGCGTGCGCCACGAATTCCATACCGACCGCTGATACCGCGATTCAAACAATAAGTACTCTTCGCTCACCATCGGCCGACAGCCAGAGGCGGCAAGCACCTCCTCGACGCGCGCCCACTCAATATGATCGTCCGGCCAGATGTGAAGATCGCCCTCCGGCATCCAACGCGGATCCTGCCACAGCCGCCACTGCAGCTTTGGCTTGATCCTGTTCCAGTAGCGGCTCGGTTGCAACCAGTAGTACCAGCGACGGGGCGGCCACACGACCGCCTCCCCCTGAAATTTCCGATAACTCTCACTGGTCCACGACGCATCGTTCCGCTCGTGATCGATATACACCACGCCACCCGGCCGCGTCACGCGCGCCATCTCCGCTACCAGCGTCAAATAATCCGGCACGTGGTGTAGCACGGAGTATGCGGCGACGAGGTCGAACGACTCAGTTGGCAACGGTTGCAGATCGGTCCCATTGAGCGCTTGCGTTTCGAGTCGGCCGGTGGAGGCAAACCGACGGCGCGTCACCTCAAGCAGTTTCGTTGAGAGATCCGCTGCCGTCACACGCGCGCCGAGGCGCAGGAGATGATTGGTGAGATTCCCCGAACCGCTTCCAACGTCGAGGGCGCGCATGGCACCGTCCCCGTCGCGCGTGGCACCCACAGCGCCAACAGCACGCGCGAGTGCATCCGCGAGCCGTTCCTGCTCCACGGAATTAAAGATTTCGGGATGGCCGCTGTCGTACGACTCGGCGTATTGATCGTGCGCGACGCGGTTGTGCTCGATCGCCTCGCGACTCATCACGTCAGTATGGCGCGTGCGACACACACCATATTCCAGTCGTTTTCCGTTGGGGCCGCGGCATTCTCCTGCGTACGTGCCTCAACCAACTCAAACCCGGCCACCTGCAGGAACAACCTGATTTCCTGCAGAAAGAAGTACCGCATCACATGTGCTTCTTCGCTTCGGTCCACAAGTTGAGACCCGCGAAGACGCCAGAGCTGGTACTTCACCAAGCAGGTCTGTTGGGCACTGTCGAGCGTGCCGTCCGCCGCACGCAACAACGTATCGCCGCCGGCCTCGATCACTTTCACGCGAGGTGATGGACCGATGCGCACCACCGCTGGCCCGTGCCACACATCAAAGATGAACAGCGATCCCACCGCAAGGTGGGCACGGACGGCCCGCAACGTCGCGAGCACATCGGCATTGTCAATTTGATATCCGAGTACGGCGAACATCATCAACGCCGCGTCAAACTCGCGCCCCAGCTGCACGGTGCGCACGTCGGCTATGGCGAACGTTGGCGCAACGCCGGCGGTCGCGGCCTTCGTACGCGCAATCGCCAACATCGCCTCCGATCGGTCGACACCGGTCACCGCATAGCCGCGCTGCGCCAGCGGAATCGCATGATTTCCGGTCCCACAACCGAGATCGAGTATCGACGCAACCGGCCCGCCGGCGTGCGACCGGAGCAGTGATTCAATCAGCGTGCACTCCGCCGCGTAGTCCTTTTCCCCGTAGATCGCGTCGTAACTGCCCGAATAGGCCGCACCGAATGGAGCCGTCATGCGCCAAGCACCTCTCGCACCGCCACGCACACGGCGTCCAGTTGAGTCGGCGTCAGCGCGACGCCAGACGGGAGATACAACCCTTGCCGCGCCAATCGCTCCGCTACGGGATAGTGCTCGCCGCCAAATAGGCCACGCTGTTGCAGCACGGGCTGTTCGTGCATTCCAAGGAAGAACGGCCGCGTTTCCACCCCTTGGGCAGCCAAGCGTTCGGCGAATGTCACCGCATTGAGTCCGGTGCTCTCGTCCACCACGAGGCCGTACATCCAAAAGACGTGCCGCGCCCAGGGTTTCGTCATCGGAATCTGCAACCCCGGAATCCCCGCGAGCCGTTCCCCGTACGCCTGCCCCATCCATCGTTTCTGCTTCAGGACGTCTGGCATCCGCTCCAACTGCGCCACGCCCACGGCGGCCTGCAGGTTGGTGAGTCGGAAATTGAAACCGAGTTCCTCGTGATAGAACCGACGCTTGGGCTGAAAGCAGAGGTTGCGGAGCGATCGGGTGCGCGCGGCCATCGCGTCGCTGTCCGTCACCAACATGCCACCTTCGCCGGTGGTGATCAGCTTGTTGGCGTAAAAGCTGAACACACTCGCATCGCCAAAGCTGCCGCACCGACGCCAGGTCGGAGCGGAACGTCCAAACGATGTGAGGTACTCGGCGCCGTGCGCCTCGGCCGCATCTTCGATCACCGCAAGGCGATGTTCCGCGGCGAGCGCGAGCAACGGGTCCATGTCCACCGGGTGCCCATATAAATGCACCGGCATAATCGCCCGCGTCCGCGGCGTAATCTTGGCCGCCACCTGCGCGACGTTCATGCCGAACGTCTCAGGGTCCGCATCCACGAGCACCGGCACGCCGCCGCACTCCACCACCGCCGCCGCGCACGAAATGATCGTGAACGTCGGCATGATCACTTCGTCACCGGGCTGTAGATCGAGGGCGGCCACCGCCAATCGAAGGGCGACCGTTCCATTGGCGACGGCCACACCGTGCGCGCGGTCGCAGTAGGAGGACCAGCCCGACTCAAAGGCGTCGATGAACCGGCCAGCAGAAGAGATCCAGCCTGTACGGATGCACTCCGTCACATTGGCAAGTTCACGCTCGCCGATCACCGGCTCATTCACGGGAATCATGATGCAGTCCGAGATGACTAGAAGCGTTCTTTTTCTTCGAGTCCAGTATATGGACCCTGCTTCACTTCGAGCAGCACCGTCGGTTCCAGCATCCGAAATCCGTGTCCGCCGCCCACCATCAACATCACGTCGCCCGTCGCGAGCTCGCGCGTGGCGACCAATTCACGCGCATCGTTATACACGTCCATCTCGCAACGCCCCTGCTTCACGATCAGCACTTCAGACGTTCCCACGAGCCGGCGTTGGAGCGGCAAATGCACGTGCCGTTGAATCTCGCCGCCCGCCGGATACACCACATAGCCCACCTGCTGCTTGAACTCGGGCGGCGTCAGAAACGTGGTGCGTTCCGGTACCAGCGAGGCGCGGATGATATAGGCCAGTGGCTGACCATTGGAGACGATGTGTTCAATCTGTTCCATGTCGCGTGTCCTTTTCGTCCGTCAGATGACAGAGGGAACGCGAGTGACCGGCACCCGCGCTCGCTGCCGTTCGGCAAATCGACGAGCCTGCGATTTGATTGCGAGCCCAGTCGTGGTGTGATACGCGTGCGCGCTAATCCCAAAGCCGACCATCGCCCAGAGCAACAGCCCGGTCGCGCCCGTGAACACGTCTCCCACGGGAATCATGGAGAGCAACGCGACCGCGGTGGCGCGCGCCGTCCCCGCAAACGAGTCGGCTCGCGTCTCCGCAAAGCGCGCCGACTGCACGAGCAGTCCGGCAATACCGAGAAAAAACGCCGTGCCGCCCGGCCAGCCGAGCACGTAGAAGATTTCAAGAAATCCGTTGTCGAGGGAGCGCATGCCTTTCGTATTCGAGAGCTTGGTCGCGCCGCCGGTGGAGCCGAGGCCGGCACCCTCCGCCGATTCGACAATATTGCTTGCCGTCACCGACGAAAACGCCACGCGCTTCATAAAGCTGTTGTCACCACGCAGATTCGAAAACGTATTGAGTCGCGACGCAATCGACGACCGAAATTGCGGCATGGTCGCCAACGGAAGCGCCATCAACGCCACCGCAATAAGCGTGATCGTGCGCTTCGGCATTTGCGATAGGGGCTGCGACAGCTGCGACACAAACAACCCGACAATGAATGCCACCCAAGCGGACCGGGTGCGCGTTAACAACAGCGCGAGCAGCGACAGCGTCACCGACACATACCGAAACCATCCTTTCGTTGGCAGAATCATCAACACGCCCGTCAGCAGCACGGCCGCAAACGGCCCAGGCGTGTTGAGCGTCCCGAACACGCGCACCAGAAAGGGCAACGGCAGCCCGATGCTTCGCAAATCGGCGTTCCGCATCCAGCCAGAATCCCATTGCGGCAGCCGAACAAACTGATACACGCCGTACGCGGCAAGGAGCGGCAGGGCAATACGAAAGGTGTGCAAGAGCTCCTCGCGCATGGCGGGGTACCGCCGCCACTCGACCGCCAAAAACAAACCGAAGAACGCCGGCGCGAGCCACGTCACGAGCGCATACGTAGCGGGCACAATCCCTGCATTAATGATTCCCACCGAATAGCCATACGCGAGTGCCGCCAACACCAGCAGATACGGCGCAAACAGAGGATTTCGTAGCGATCGGGCACGACGCGCCAACGTCATCACCGCCACGGCAGCGGCAAACTGGGGGGCGAGGAGCGCCGGACTGGTCGGGTTCCACCCATGGTGCATGTCGAGCACGCGCCGCACAAACGGCGACACAAACCACATCCAGAGCGTGAAACTCATATACGCTACCGGATCGCGCGTATGGAGCACCAGCGCCACAAACCCCGCTGCCAACGCGTACACGATTGCCGCCGGACGGCCACCAACGCCGGACAAGAGCAAGAGCGTGAGCAGGGAAAAACCACCGATCAGCACGTTGGTAAACGACGCACGGCGCTGCGCCACACGCGGCCGCAGTCCCACCGACGGCGCCACAAACGTCGCTGCCGCTGGGCTGGACGGTTCCACGCGCACGCTGCTCATCAGGACAGCGCGCCGCTACGAATCAATGATGCGGCGCGAGGCACCGCCGCCACCACGGCCACTGCGGGGGTCAACCTCTCGCAATCGACGGCGCAGGCGCCGACGCCCCAGCACCACCGAATACGCCAAGAGGCTGATGGCAATCGTTGACGCCGCGCCATGCGCAAACAAACTAAAGGGCGCAACGCTCGTCTGCCCCATATCGATTGGTGCTGTACTCGCCCGGTATTGCCGCATGCCATTGAGCGCCGACAGCGCACCAATATCCACACCGAACATCGCCGTGGGCAACGTCGCCGAGAAACCGGACGATAGCGTCGGATCGCTCGCCCGGAAAATCAGCATGACCGTTAGCCACATCCCGATCAGCAACATCGTGCTCAAGTACAACAGCCGCGAGGTGATCCCGCGCCGGCGCGTCCGCTTCCGGCGACCCGACCATGGCTGATCGAGCATCCACCAGAACAGCACCGACACCACGAGCGTAATGCCGAACGTCAGCGGCGCGGCGAATAATTCGAGCGCAAACAAAACGAGCCCCGAAATCGACGCGGCACTGAACTGACCGCTCGACGGCAAGCGCTCGACCCCCGTGTCGAGAAGATCCGGCACGAGTTCAGAAGGGGAGCGGTCCGAGACCGAGAGCGGCACGCGGCCGCTATTCCGAAAATGATCAGCGGGCATAATCGTAGTAGTAGCCGTAGCCGAGCCGATACCGCGAACTGCGGCGGAACTCGACATCGTTGAGAATCGTCCCCGCCAGCGTCACCTGCACATTGCGGAGCTGCTGCACCGCATAGCGCAGTTCGTCCTTGTCCGTCTTGTCCGCACGTGCGACGAGTAGCAACGCGTCGGCGTGCGCGCCAATCAGCGCGCCATCCGTGAACAAATTCAGCGGCGGCGTGTCGATGAGCACAAAGTCGTACTGCCCACGCAGTCGCTCAAACAACGGCTGCAGGCGCCCAGCCACCAAGAGATCGGCGGGGTTCACGCTCGGCGAGCTGCCCAGCGGCAATACGTCAATCGTGCCGCCCCCTTCCATCTGCACACGACGAATGCACTCGCCCGGCGACGCCTGCCCATACATCAAGTCAAAGAAACCAGGAGCGGACGGAATCCCGAACACATCGTGCACCGTTCCTCGGCGCGTTTCCGCGTCAATCAGAATCACGCGCTGCCCTTGGTGCGCCAGCGTCACCGCGAGATTCACCACAGTGGTCGTCTTTCCATCACCCGGCAACGCACTGGTGACCACAATCACGCGCGGCGCCCGCGGCGGTGTCAAATAATTTAGATTCGTACGCAACGTACGATACGCCTCGGCGGCCGGCGTTTGATATTCACGCCCCGCCGCTGGCTTCGGTTCGTCGGCCCCGGTCTTGGGCGACGGCAATCGATAGCCAACGCTTCGCGCCTGCTGCATCAAGTTTGGAATGATGCCGACCACCGCCACGCCCACGATATTCGCCAGATCGGTCTCCGAGCGAATTGTGGTATCAAGCCAGTCGCGGAGAAACGCTACCAGCACGCCAACAAACAGACCGCTGAAGATCGCCACCGCAAAGATCAACGTCTCCGAACTGCCGCCAATACGCGACGGGTTGACCGCCTCGTCGAGCACCGTCGCCGTGGAATCCTGCACGGCCGTCGCGATTTCCGCTTCCTTCAGACGCCCCTGCATCAGCGTCATCATCTGTTCAACGATGTGCCGGTCACGCTCGAGCCGTCCGAACTCGGTCAGGTGTTCCGGCACCTGCTGCAATTTTGCCTCGGTCCGTGCCAAACGCGGACGAAGCGCGCGCATCTGTTCATCAATATTCGCGAGGTACGTCACGACGCGACGCCGAATATTGTCCTGCGACTCGCGAATCTGCTTGTCCAGATTACGAACGACCAGATTGTTTGGCATGTAGCGCGTGAGCTCTTGCGAACGCTGCGCCATCAATGCCTCGTAGCGTTGCGTCTCGCCACCACCAATGCTGGCTTTCCCGAAATCGGGCGTGGCCAGCAATTTCTGCAGGAACTGCGTGCGTCCCGCGAGGGTGTCCGGATCCTGCAACGGCTCCATCGCCCGCGTCAGATTCTCTCGTTCGCGCTCCATCTCGCGCATCGAGTTCTGCAAGAGCACCATCTCCTGCGACAACACCGCCTGCTCCTGTTGCACGCCCGTAATGCCGAGGCGCTCCAGGTAGGCCTTCATCTGGGCTTCTTTGTCTTCGACATCAGCCGTCAATGTCGCCAGCTGGCGCGTGAGATAATCCACCTGGGTGCGCGCACCGCTGCGATCGAGTTCCATTTTCCGGTGCACGAATCGACGCGCCACCACGTTGGGAATGGTTCGCGCCAGCGCCGAATCTTTCCCGCTATACGAAATGCGCAGGACGTTGGCGTCCTTGTTGGTCGGCTCCACGACGATCAATCCGCGAAGCCCTTCCGCGATTTGCGTCCGGGGGTCCACGTTCAACGAAAAGTGGTCCAGCATCCGGCCATCGCTCGTCAGCCCAATCTCGCCACCGATAATCCGGACCGGCAGGGAATCTGGGTACGTGCCCAACAGCGAATCCTGTGACTGCACCACGTGCACTTCACGGGCCGACCCGTCCGCAGTCCGCACCACGCGGTACTGCACCGACGGTGCGTCCGACGAGAGTCTCGCCCACAAAATGTACCGGCTCCGCACCGGCGTTTGCGGCTGAGCCACTGACAGCCGGAGCCCGAGCGAGTCCACCACTTCGGCCGCCAACGTCCGGCTCGTGATCACTTCACCAGCCATAGCGAGCGTGGCTTGATTATCACCGCCAAACGAATACATCGCCATCGGCCCGCCAGAGCCTTGCGAATTACGCTTGTCTTCCACACGTACCGTCGCCGACGCCGAATAACTCGGCTCCAGCTGCCGCGCCGCGATCACCGCCGCGGACACCGCCAAGCCAACGCAGACGACAATGATCCACGCGCTCCGCGCGATCGTCTGCCATGCGCGGCGAAGATCAATTTCATCGGTTGGCTCAGCAAACGCCTGAGACGCGGCGGGGAGTTGTTCCACGAAATCGCCTACTTGAGCACGGTGAAAATAAGAGAAATCGACGTCAAGAGCAGCTGCGACATCGACCCCACAAGCGCGAGGTTCTGTTGATTACGACTGAGAAATCCTTGGCCCTGCACAAATATCGCGTCGCCATGCTCGAGATCGATCGACGACAGTCGCGCGTCACCCGCGAGCGCGTACGTACGGCGATTCGCCTTCACCAACCAGATCGTCGGATCACGCTCGAGCGCGGTCGACCCGCCCGCCTTGGCCAACGCCCCCAGCACCGTCAGCGCCTGATCCGCCACCACCGTGCCCGGCGTCCGCACCTGACCATAAAACACGATGTCGCGTGACATCGAAACATCCAGCGTCGGCTCCAGCACTAACCGCTCATACCGCGCCTGTAAATCGGTTTGTAAGGAATCCAACATCAATCCGGCCACGTGCACCCGACCGAGGCCAGCGAAATACACATCTCCATTCCGATTCACCGTCGCATCGGTCGTCAACTCTGGTTCACGGTAGAACTTCACCTTCACCTGATCGCCCGTCTCCAAACGCCACACCGGCGTCGGGGACACCGGCAACGGCGAAACCACTGTCTCCGGCCGGCGCGCGGCACAGGCGGACAGCAGCAACGCTGCGGCAATCGCCGAACCCATCCTGCTCAACCGTGAGAAACTCATGATGTCGATGCCAATCCTCTGGTGAAATCCCAACGGCGAGCCCCTGCCCAGAATGGCCCGCACCCCTTCTTCCTTTAACGATGTCCCACAGGTCCACGTCACCGTAAATCCGGTGTTCGGCCGTCCGAGGACGCTAATACGCCCCTTTCATGCTCAGAACGGCTGGAATTGTCCGCAGCAGAATCGCGAGATCTTTCCACACCGTCCAACCGCGAATGTAGGCCGCATCCAACCGAACCACGTCTTCAAAGTCGCGAATCGCATTCCGACCACTCACCTGCCACGGACCGGTCATGCCGGGCAACACTTCAAATCGAACAAAATGATGCTGTTTGTACTTCAGCACCTCTGCCGGCACCGCCGGACGTGGCCCGACCAACGACATTTCGCCGTTCAACACGTTGAATAACTGCGGCAATTCATCCAACGACGAGCGGCGCATGAACATCCCAATCGACGTCAGCCGTGGATCGTGCGCCAGCTTAAACAACGGCGTGCCAGAATAGACGTTCGCCTGCTCCAGCGCCTCCTGCTGCCGCTCAGCGTCGTGCACCATCGTGCGGAACTTGAGCATCATAAAGGGATCGCCGCCAAGCCCGACTCGCGTCTGCCGGAAGAAGACCGGCCCCTTTGAGGTCAGGCGCACCGACAATGCCACAAAGAGCATCACCGGCGACAACACAATCAATCCCAACAGCGATCCGACCATGTCCATCGCCCGCTTAATCACCAGCTGCGATCCCACGAGCGCAGGGCGCGACAACAACGCCAATGGCTCCGCACGACGCAGCACAAAACTCGGCTCATCCAGCTCCCGAAATGCCTCGCGCCGCGTCGCATACACACTGGCCCCAGCACTCGATGACGCAATCATCACCGCCTGCAACGCCGAGTCCGTCAACGACCCCACCAGCACAATCGTGTCGGTTGCCGACTCCGCCATCGCGTCGTACAACCCGCGCATACTTTCCTGCGTTCCCGTCGGCCACGAGTCCGAAAGCGGAAACATCGGCGGCGTCACGCCGCCACTCTCTTTTCGCTCGACCGCCAGACGCTGCACATCGTCCGCCGGCCCCACAATCAACGTGCGTGCCGGATCGAGCCGACGCGGATCGATCGGACGCAACACCTCCGACATCCCGCGCCGCTGCAACGACATCACACCCCACGTCACCGCGAGCACACCGCCAATCAACAACCAGCGGCCGGTCGTCTGCGCGGTCCACACTTCCTGCCAGCGCGGCAACACCAAGCCCAACAACAGCGCCGCCGCAATACGTGCCGGAAGTTGCGGACGCTGCATGTAATCGTAGGAACGCGTCACCATCAGACAAAACAACAACGATGTCACACGACGGATCAACGCCACCGGCGTCTGTGGCAATAAGCCACGCACAAACGACTCCGCATCACGCACGCCGGATCCTGGCAGAATCGATTCCAACGGCAACATCGCCAAGAACACAAATACCGCCGACAGCGTGATCACGTCGGCCAACAGCATCACCCCACCGTAACTCACCTCGCGCCAGAACCGGCGACGCTGGAATGCCAGCGCGCGGTGCCGAAGCTCAAGCCTCGCCAAATGCAGGGGGGGGTTGGTGCCCATCGGGTCAGACAGTCGTCATATAGATGTCAATTGGGATGTCGGGGGGGGTACCACTATGACAAGATGCCCCGATTTCCCTAGTTTCGCTTGGGGCTTACAAGTAATATAGTAGCGGCCACTGGAAACTTTTGCACCACTGTTTATATTGTAACAGTGGTACGTTCCTTGCGCCAATACCGAGACGCCACACCTCTGGCGCCCGGTTTAGTTATTAGCGTTCGATAAGAGGCGCATTTCGATGTACCCTGCCGTCAGAGCACAGGAATCCCAATCTCCTTCGCCCATGTCGTCCAGTAGCGCTCCCGAGGAACGACGCTTTCGACCCTCGGCCTCACAGGCCGAGGTCGAAAAGCTGCGGAAATTCCTCGCTGAGGGCATTGAACGAGGCGCCTCTGATATCCATATCAGAGCGGGCGACGTCGTCTACGCACGCGTCGGGGGCCAACTCACCCCCCTCGACACCCCCGTCCTGACCGCCGTCAGCACCTTCGAGATGGTCACCCATATCCTTGGGACCTCCTCGAATGCCCCCTCCATCGACGACGTCCGCGACTACTCAGGACCTTGGAGCGCCCCGGGCATCGCCCGATTCCGCGTCTCCATCCTCAAGCAGCGCTCCAGTTTCGCCATTGTTATGCGCGTCATCCCCGACGTGCTGCCAACCGTCGAACAGCTGGGACTCCCGGCCAATGTCGCCAATGCCGCCCTCAGCGAATTCGGCCTCATTTTCGTCACCGGCGTCCCTGGGTCTGGGCGAGCGAGCACCATCGCCGCGCTCATTCACCACCTGAACACCAACGCCCCTCGCCGGCGCCACATCGTCGCCATCGAAACGGCTATCGAGTTCCTGCACCGCAATAACAAGTGCGCCATTACCCAGCGTGAAGTGGGCGTCGATACCGACAGCTTCGCCGACGGTATGCGCGCGGCCCTCGACCAAGACGCCGACATCATTGTCGTTGGCGAAATGGACGATCCCGAAATCATCGAACTGGCGGTGCGCGCCGCCGAATCGGGACGCCTCATCATCGGCAAGATGAACGCCCCCGATGCCACCGGCGCGCTCCGGCACTTCCTCGGCGGTCTCCCAAGCGATCAGCAGGACACGGCTCGCTTGCACGTCACCGAAATGCTCCGCGCCATTGTCGCGCAGCGCCTGCTGCCGCGCTCCGATGGTCAGGGCCGCGTGCTCGCCTCCGAAATTCTGCTCATGACCCCAATGGTTCGCGACGTACTCGGCGATCCGGGGCGCCTGAGCGAAATCCGCCAGACCCTCGCCGACGGCCGCGCCGAGTTCGGGACGCAAACCTTCGACCAGCACCTCGCCGATCTCGTCATCAGTGGTCAGGTCTCGTTCGAAGTGGCGCTTACGCTCGCCACCAACTCGCTCGACTTCGAACTGCAGCTGCGCGGATTGCGCCGCTAGTTAGCGCGAACCGCCCCGGCGTTTCCCAAAGAGGCGTGCCCACAACGGGCGCGCCTCTTGTGCGTCGCCCCCCACAGCATCAATCGGCGGCACCGGCAACGGCAACTCACCCGCCAACACACGCGCCGGATTTACCACGGTCAGCAACTCAGCCTGTTCACTCGCTCCGAGGCCAACCAGCGCCGCTGCAAACGCGGCCACCCCTGGCTCGCCCCGCGCGTGGTAATCGCTCGACACATAATCAATCCACCCCAACGCCAACAATCGACGCGCCTGACTCTGCGCCGTCCTGCCATACCCACCCAGCAGCGACCCAGCGTTCATCTGCATCACCGCGCCAGCCTGCATGAACCGAGCAATCGTCGTGAGCCCCTCGTCGAGATTGCGATACCGCTCAGGATGCGCCACCACCGCACGCCATCCGCTCTCCCGCAACGCGACTATCGCAAACTCGGCGTTGATCGGCGGCACATGCAGTCCGGGAAACTCCACGAGCACATACGGCCCACCCGCTAACCGCAGCCGCGCATCCGACACATCGGGATCGGGCACATCCAACATCACTTCGGCGCCGCGCTCCACGCGTAGCGGCGTCCCCGCACGCTCGCCGTCCTCGCGCACGAGCCGTTGGAGCACCGCCCATCCAGCATCGAACTCGGCCAGTCGCTCGGCGAGCCGCTCGGGGTCGCGCGTGAGCGATCCCATAAAATGCGGCGTCGTCACAATCTGCCCCACGCCCTCGCGCCGGAAAAACTCGAGCGCGCCGGCACTGAACTCTTCGCCAGCCGAACCATCGTCCACACCTGGGATCAGGTGCGAATGCAGATCTGTTCCCCGCAGTTGGTTCATCGCGCCCCCTCGGCGGTCGCTCGTCCCATTCTCAGCTGTCCATACCCAACTCGGCGCGCAAGGCGGCGGCGAGTGATGCATGCTCAAACTTAAAGCCAGCGGCCACAAGACGCGATGGCTCCACGCGTTGACTCGCCAGCAGAGTTTCCCGCGCCATTTCTCCAAACGCCAGCTCGAGCGCAAAAGCCGGTAGCGGGAGCACGGCAGGACGATGCAGCACCCGGCCGAGCGTTTTTGAAAACTCGGCATTGGGAACGGGCGCCGGCGCGACCACATTCACCGCGCCGCTCATGCCGCCGTCGTCAAGCAGTGCGATCAGTGCGCGCACGGTGTCGGTGAGCGAAATCCAACTCATCCATTGCTGCCCCGTGCCCACAGGTCCGCCGGCCCCAAGCCGAAACGGTACGAGCAACTTTGCCAGCGCGCCGCCCGTCTCCGCGAGCACTACACCGAGTCGCGGATGCACCACGCGAATCCCCGCATCGCGCGCAGCGCTCGCTGCGCCCTCCCACGCCGTACACACCGACGCCAGATATCCCGCGCCGGCGGCACTCGCCTCGCTGAGAATTTCATCCCCGCGATCGCCGTACACACCAATCGCTGAGGCACTCACCATCACACGGGGCGGCACTGGCATCGAACACGCGGCGTTCGCTATGAGCGTGGTGCCCTGCACGCGACTCTCGAGAATCGCGCGCCGGCGCGCTGGCGACCATCGCTCACCAATTGCCGAGCCCGCCAAATGAATGATCGCTTCTACTCCGTTGAGTGCGGGCGCATCGAGTGCCGAGGCCGCGGGATCCCAGCGCACGTTCGCGCGCGCATCGCGGCCCACGGTCAGCACGGTCCATCCCTGCGCACGCAACGCCGGCACAAGCGCCGCGCCCACTAACCCCGTCGCACCGGTCACGGCGACGCTTCGCGTGGCCGCCATCAGTCGTCCAACTCGAGGCTACGCCAGAGGTACCACGCCGCCACCGAGCGCCACGGCGACCAGCACGCGCCAAGCTTGAGCAGGCGTTCGGGCGACGGCCGCGTACGGAGTCCGTGTACTTTCTGCAGTCCTTTTTGCAAACCGAGGTCGAGTTCCGCGAGCACGTCGGAGCGTTTGAGCCGGAACATCAGAAACATCTGGGCGGTCCACCGCCCGATGCCTTTCACTTGGGTAAGGGCGTCGATCACCGCTTCGTCGTCGAGCTCGTGCAGCGTCTCGATAAGCAGCGTTCCAGCCTTCACCTGTGCGGCGAGCGCCTGCACATATTCCACTTTGCGGCCCGAGAGCCCAGCGGCACGCAGCCGTTCGGGTGGCGTGCGCAGCAACTGCGCCGGCGTTGGCGGTTGATCGCGGTATATCGCCGTTACGCGGTCGTAGATGGTGCCCGCGGCCTGCCCCGAGAGCTGCTGATACACAATGGAGCGCACCACGGCATCGAAGTGCGTGCCTTGTTCGCGACGCCCAGGACGATACGGCCCCACGCGATCAATGATCGCGCCGAGTTTCGGATCCACCGCGCGGAGATGGTCGAGCGCACGCTTGCTCATCCCAGCAAACTAGGGCGCGGTCGCCGCCGCCGACAGGCGCGGGACGCGCGGTTCGCTGATCTCGGCGTCGGGCTCGTACGCGGCGGCTTCTACCAGTGCCGCATCGTGCAGTCGGGCGGCCTGATAATCCGCGCGGCCCGGCTCGAGCTCGCGCAGAATGTTCGCGGTGCGAAGCGCTCCGAGGTCGGTACAGGAGAGGACGGCGGCCGACACTAGCGCCGCGACCTTGAGTTCCGACGCATCGTCGTCAATAATCTGCGCGATGGCGTTGAGGCTATCCCGCACGCGATCGCGCATTTGGACGTAGGCATTGGCGGTGGTGCGTTTGCTCACCATCACGTCGCGCGACGACGGCACGCGCGTCGGCGTGCGCTCCAAGGCGCGGGTAATCCGTGCCGTTATCAGATCCGGCGCAATGGGTTTGATGACGAAATCCACAACGCCGAGCGCCCGCACCCGTTGAACAATATCGGCGGTCGCTTCACCTGTACAAAACAGGACCGGCACATCCCGTAACCACGGGAGCGTCCGCATCTCCTCGATCAGCTCAAGCCCGCTGCCATCGGGGAGCTGGATGTCGACCACCACCACACCGACAGGAACGGCGCGCAACTGTTCACGCGCCTCAGCAATCGTGCCTGCGAGTCGCGAGGGGAGTCGGAGCCGGCGCACGATCTGCGAGAGCAGCTCACCGGCAATCGGATCGTCTTCAATGAGCAGAATCATACCACCCCGCCTTTCTCCCGCCGCAATTGCGACAGCGCGCCCCGGAGTGGAACGCGCTGCTGCGCTGCTGGAGGTGCCCAGCCCTTCGTGTTAGGCCTTCGCGGTGACTCCAAACACGGAATCTGCAATCGCCTGACGCGTTTCCTGATTGTTCACCGTCGCGTGCATATCGAACGTTGGCGCCGATTCATTCATGGGCGGCAGTTCTTCGAGCGCCTTGGCGGAGCCAGCCGACGGGTCAAGAATCTGCATAAGGCGCAGCAGTTTCGATTCCATGTCGAGCAGCACATTCGACGCGTAGTTGATTTGTTGCGTCGTAATATCCTGGAACTGCAGCGCCCCGATGATGCCGAAGATTTCGTTGCGCAGCCCATCCTTGATGTTCTCGGAGCTTTCCTTGGTCGCGCCTTCGGCGTCGATTCTGTCAATCAACCCTTGCGCGCGGTCAAGTGCATCGAGAATGCCGGTCGTGGCCGTTTCCGTTGCCGAAGCTACTTCTTGCAACTTGGAGTGCGTATGCTGAATGCGCTCCACCGTGCTCTGCTCCAACATACTGCGACTGTCACGCAGGCTCTGAATGACATGCAAGATCTCGTTATTCGCCATCTGCAGGATGTACGGCAGCGACGCGAGCATGGTGCGCCCTTCTTTCGGTGCGTTTTCTACCGCCGGAGCAGGTTCCAGTCCGGCGTTCAGCTGTCCGAGTTCGCCCTCCACGAGCCGCAACGTTGCTTCGGACTCGTAGAGTACTTCAGCCGCGCGATTGGTTGACATGATGCATTACCCCGCCACCGCGGCCGTCAGCGCATCGATCTTTTCCTTCAAGATCTGCGGAGTGAACGGTTTCACGATGTAGTTGTTCACGCCCGACTCCAGGGCCGTGATGATGTCTTCCTTCAAGGAGCGCGTCGTCATCATGAGGATCGGGACGGTTTTGCCATCGTCTCGGGCCCGGACCGCACGCGCAAAGTCGACCCCACCGAGGTTCGGCATGTTCCAGTCGGTCACAATAAACCCGATGGAGCTGTCGAACTTGCCGAGGGCTTCTTTGCCGTCGGCAGCTTCGGTGATGTCGGTGAAGCCGATGCGCTGCAGCGAGTTCACGACAATCCGTCGCATCGTAGCCGAATCATCAATCACGAGGAACTTCATGAGACGTGCCCTGCTGGCTGAAGGTGTGTGACTAGAGGTCGCCGCTCTTCAGAATGCTTTGCGCGACCTGATCGACAATAGCGGTCGAGTCGTAGGCACCCTGCAGAATGCGCTGGCGAATAAGAGTGGTCCGCTCCGGCGTGAGCCCGCCGCCCTTGGCGAGCGCGCGCCCTTCTGCCGAGAGCTCGATGGTGTCGGGACGAGGCGCACGCGCCTGAGTCGCCTTGGCATCGACTTTCGTTCCCTGCGCCGGCGTCGCCGTATCACGGCTACGAATCGCTTGGGTTACAGCATCGAACGGAACCTTGGTGATTTTCATCGAAATCCTCCTGGGAGGTCAGTATCGGCGAGTGGGGAGCGAACTTGAATGAGCGTCACCGAGTGATGTCGAGTCGAGCCGTGGGTGCCGCAGCGGTCTCCGGCGGTTCGCCGGCTGGAGTGGCGGCGCGTGGCCCTCGTATGGCCAGTACATCCACCAGTTCCGATTCAGCATGCAGGCGGCCGAGTGCTTGGCGAATTGCGGCCGCCGAACGCCGGACCCGGTCCACGCCGACCGCGGCCTTCGCGATCACGTCGCCGATCTCCACGCGTTCAGCCGCGGACTCGTCATGACACACGACCTGATCGAACGAGGTGCGGACCAAGCCCGCCCACCGCGACGAAGGGGCATGCTGCCGTGCAGTTCCCATTAGCCCAAAACCTCCGGCGGTCTTTCCGCCGTACGGTACGCCGACGCCACGGCCTCGACTTCGTCGAGGTGCCGCGTTTCCTGCCGCACACGGTCGTCGGCCACTTCGAGTCGCGCATGTAGCGCGGCCCCAAAGGCCGACTCCGCTGCTTGGCTACTGACCGGGCGCTCAATGAGCTCAAGCGTTCCGGGCAGATGCCACTCGCGTCGGTTTATCACATTCTTATCTTCGGCACATTGGGCTCGGGACTTGAGCGGAAAAGTGCACCTTCTTCATTAGATGTAGCTGGCGCGATTGAGTTCGTTTTGTTCGGTATTTGTTCGTATTTATTCGGTCAATATGACCTGCACCCGGCAGAAAGGTCCCCTTTTGCCATCCTTCTACTGGCACGGATTCTGCACTCTCCCCTGTCGTTAGGATCAATCCGACCTCGGAGAACCCTGGAATGCGCATTACCAACAACCTCGCCACGCAACTCGCGATCTCGAACTTTACGACGGTTCGCGCGCAGCTCGACGCCGCCCAGTCCAAAGTCACGACAGGGCATAGCTTCGAAAAAGCATCGCAGGACCCGACGGCGGCGGCGAGCGTGATGCAGAGCGAGAGTCAGCTGAGCGCCCTCACGCAGTACACACGCAATGTCGGCACGGCGCAGCGGCGCGTGAGCGCCGAGGACAGCGCGCTCAGTCAGCTCAACGACCTGCTCACCCGAGCCAAAGAACTGGCCATGAGCCAGGCCACCGACACGGCGACGCCACAGACACGAGCCGCAGCCGGCGCCGAAGTGAACCAATTGCTCGCGCAAGCGGTGGCGATTTCCAACACAAAGGACGGCGACGAGTTCCTGTTCGGCGGCAACAACTCCACCGTCGCGCCCTACACGGCAAACACCGCCGGCGCGGCCTATACGTTCTCCGTCAATGCCGCCTCAGGCGGTGCCCGTCAGATTGAAATCAACCGCGGGCAGCGCATCGATTCCGCGCATGACGGCGCGCAGGTATTTGGCGACGCCAACTCAGGGATCCTGAAAACACTGCAGGACCTTGCCGGTGCGCTCAATGGCGGCACCCGCGACACCGTCGCCGCGACGCTCACGACGATCGACACGTCAATGAGCCAGATCCAATCGCTCATCGGCGAAACCGGCGCACGTGCCAACACGCTCGACATTACCAAGTCCAACATTACCGCGCTGTCCAATCAGCTCAAGGCATTCAAGTCCGACATACAAGACGTCGATCTTGAAACGGCGATGACTGAACTTGTATCTCGGCAGACGGCGTATCAGGCGGCATTGTCCGCTACCTCGCGCGTGCTAAACCTTTCGATCACGAGCTACTTGTGATGACCGCTTCGTCCATTGCGGTGCCGGTCGCCGGCGCGCGTCGTACCATTGCGTCGGAACTCTTCGGACCCGTCGACGTGGCGGAAGAACACATCCTCGAGTTCCGCGAAGGCATTTTGGGATTTCCCGCGTGCCACAGTTGGATTCTGATTGACGGTGCGAAGCCGGGAACCGCCTGGCTGCAGAGTGTCGACCATTCGACGCTCGCCTTTCTGCTCGCCGATCCGTTCGTCTTTTTCGAAGGATTCACGACGGAGCTTTCGCCGTCAGAGTTGTTTCGTTTAGATGCGCGCGATGCGAGCCAGCTCGCGGTGTTCGTGATTGTCACGCTCCCAGCGTCACGCACTGAGCAAGCCACCGCCAACTTGCAGGGACCGCTGATCATCAACGTCCATGCCAGCCGCGGCGCGCAGGTCGTGCTCGGCGAAACGGCGTGGAGTGTCCGTCAGCCTATCTCATTTAATTGAGAGCGATGCACGCGGTGCCAACACGGGCCGCGCGCAGACGCTGACGCACCATCACACCGACTCGCGCTAAAGTTCCTCGATGTCGCTCCGATACTGAACTCTGGAGCTACTGCACAGATGCAGCGGCTCATGAGGGAACGGATTCCCTCGACCATCAAACAGGGAGCAGGTCATGCGCATCAACACGAACGTCTCGGCACTTGCGGCAGCGAACAACCTCGGTCGCGTGCAGGACGCGGTCGCCAAGTCCAGCGAAAAGCTGTCCAGCGGTTTCCGCATCAACCACGCCTCGGATGACGCGGCGGGTCTTGGTATTGCCAACAGCTTGCGCGCCGACATCAAGGCGCTGACCCAGGCCTCGTCCAACGCCCAGCAGGCGAGTTCGGTGTTCGCCATCGCTGACGGCGCGGCGTCGTCGATTCAGTCCCTGCTCGAACGTATGAAGGAACTGGCCGCTCAGGCCGCGTCGGACACGGTTGACAACTCGGCTCGTGGCAAGATCTCGGCGGAATTCGTTTCGCTCCAGCAGGAAATCGACCGTACGACCGACACCGTGCAGTTCCAGAACCAGAAGTTGCTTGACGGCACCTACGGCGCCACGCAGTCCAACAACCTCGTCCAGGTTGGCGGACACACGTGGGACGTGACGTTCTCCGGCGCCCAGGCTGGCGCGTACACGCTGACATCGCTCTCCTCAGGCACGGACACGGCGACGTTGACGTTCGGTGGCGTGTCGCAGACGATCGCGGCCGTTGACAATCAGCGCACGTTGAACTTCGACGCGCTGGGCATCTCGATCGATACCGGCAACAACTACGCCGCGAACGATGGTACCACCGCCGGCTCGAACAGCACGAAGGTGATCACGGTGGTCGCCGGCTCGGGTAGCTTCCTCGTCGGCGCCGCGCACGGCGCGTACACGACGGATGACGTTCTTTCCGTCACCGGCAACAGCCTCGACCTGACGACGAGCACGATGGGCGTCGACACCGGAACGGTCGACGTACTCAGCCGCGCGAACGCTGCGGCCGCGCTGACCGCGATCGACACCGCGATTGGCACCGTGAACACCGCCCTTGGCGTCATCGGCGCCGGCCAGAACCGTATGACGGCCGCTATCGACAACGTCAAGACGACGATCCAGAACTTCAACTCGGCCGAGAGCATCATCCGCGACGTCGATATGGCGTCGGAAATGGTCAACTTCTCGAAGAACAACATCCTGGCACAGGCCGGCACCGCGATGCTCGCGCAGGCAAACCAGGCTGGTCAGAGCGTGTTGAAGCTCCTCCAGTAGTCTAAGGGGAGTGCAGGCGTAGCATGGGCGACGTCCCCGGGGCCGGTTTCGGCTCCGGGGACTTAGCCTCAGCAGGACCACACAGGGAGTAAGACCATGACGTCAGCTAGCGGTTCGTCCGGATTCGCCACCAATGCACAGCCCACTGCCACCGTCAACGGTGTGGTGAGCGGTATTCAATGGCAGACGATGGTTGACCAGATCATAGCGATCGACCAGAACAACGAACTCACGCCGGTCACGAACCGACAGTCCACGGCCCAGTCCGAAGCGGCAGCGTGGAATCAGATGAAGCAGGTGGTGAGCCAGGTGTATGTTGCGGCCGCCGCCATGAAGGACTCTTCCTCATTCGACCTGTTCAGCACAACCGTCGGCAACAGCGCCAGCACGGGTCATATGCTGCTCTCGGCCACGGCCTCCACGGGCGCGTCACCGGGGAAGTTTTCGGCCGAAGTGTTGCAACTCGCGCGCAGTGAAAAACTCGGCGGCAACGTCGTCACCAGCGCTTCCACGTCGCTGAACTTGAGCGGACAGTTTTCGCTCAACGGTGTCCTCATCACGGTCGTCGCCGCCGACTCGCTCGCGTCTATTCGCGAGAAGATCAACACATCGAATACCGGCACGACGCCATCCGGAGTCACGGCGACGATTATCGGCGCGGGTGCTGGTTCGCAGCTCGTGCTGACCAGCGACCTCACTGGCGCCGCCGGCATTCAAGCAACCGACACCACCGATGGCGTCCTCCAATCGCTGGGCTTCAGCGACGGTACGACGGTCGCTAATGTATCGGCATCGGGCGCCACGCAAACGAACCGCGTCTGGTCCACGACGACTGCGATCGCCGCCGCGCTTGGCGTGCCACTGCCGGCACCGTCCACGATTCGTGTTGGCGGGCAATCGATTACCGTGGATCTCAGCGTCGATTCACTCACGACGATCGCGGCCAAAATAAACGCAGCGCTACCGAGCAGTTCAGCGACCGTGGTGAGCGAAACCGTGGGAAGTCGCACCGCCTACCGACTACAGACCGATGCCACCGTCGAAGTCGACAGCGGCGCGGCGGTGCCCGCCGACAGCGCGAAGACGCTGCTGGCATTGGGATTCACCAACGCGGGGCGGGGCGGACTCACGGGCGCCATTGGCAGTGCGAACGTCTTTAGTAATGGCGTGGGCGGTGCCGCTGCCGGGGCAACGTTGTTGTCGAACGTCCAGATCGGCACACAAGCGCTGGCGCTCGCCACCAATGACGTGTTCACCATCAGCGGTACGCGTGGCGACGGCACGAGCGTCTCAACCACGTTCAAGATTACCAATGCGGCAACCGCCACGGTCAGCGATTTACTCGCGGCGATCAACGACGCTACATCGGGCTTCGGTTCTGGCACGCGGACAGCCACGGCCTCCATTGGCAACGACGGACGCATCGTCCTGACGGACAGCACCACGGGCGCTTCCCAGCTGGGACTGTCGCTCACCGTGGCGCGTGCGTCCGGCGGCACGATCAGCCTAGGCAGCTTCTCGACCGCCACGGGCGGCACGCTCGGTCGCAGTCGTGAACTCGTGGCGGGCACCGATGCGCAGATGCGCATTGACGGGCAAACCGTTGCGCGCGCGACGAACACCATCAGTGACGCAGTAGCAGGCGTCACATTCAACTTGCTCAGCGCCGAAGTCGGCTCAACCGTCACGGTGGATGTTTCGCATAATGTGTCCGCGCTCACCAGCGCACTCAACACGTTCGTGTCGGCCTACAACTCGGCAAAAAGCTGGGTCAAGCAGGCCACGGCAGCCGGTGGGGCGCTCGCGCACAACTACACGGCCAAGGCGATGGTGCAGTCGATGACGGACACGCTGCTTACGCCAATCATCGGCGCCAGCGGGTCGCTGACATCCGCCGCGATGGTCGGACTCCATCACGATAAAACCGGCGTATTGTCGCTCGATACGGCCGTGTTCCAGAAGATGGCCGCGTCGAACTTCTCGGATCTTCAGCGCTTGTTTACCGTCACCGGTACTACCAGCCACAGTCAGCTGTCCTTCATCGCTGCCGGATCCGCGGCGAAGCCATCGAACACACCGTACGCGGTCGCCATTACGCAGGCCGCGACGCTCGCGTCGGCATCGAGCTCGGTGTGGGCGGGTGGTCTATATGTGAACTCAGGAACCGCCGACACCATGGTGGTCACCGACGGCGCCAGCGGAAAGACAGGAACGATTTCGCTCGCGGGCGGCGACACGCTCGACGCTGTCGTGTCACGACTCAACACCGCATTTGCAGACAACGGCATCCGGTTGGTGGCATCGAACAGCGGCGGAAAATTCGCCGTCGATGCGCTCGACCACGGCACGCCAGGCGCGTTCACGGTGGCCTATACGCCGGGATCTGTTGGAGACGGTATTGCCTCACTCATTACGGCGGGATCGTACACCGGGCTCGACGTAGCGGGAACCATCAACGGCGAAGCCGCTACCGGGCGCGGTCAGCTGCTCACGGGAGCCAAGGGCAATGCGAATACGGACAGCATTCTCTTGCTCTTCGCCGGCACGACAACGCCGGTAAACGGTGACGCAGGAACGCTCTCGTTTTCGCTTGGCCTCGCCGGTACCCTTGCCAGGATTTCCGATGGCATTTCCGCGAACTTCGGCGGAACGGCCACGGGGCTGAGCTTTGCAGCCACCACGCGCGCCAGTAACCTCGACTCGCGGATCGCCGCCATTCAGGGGCGCCTCGATGCCCGACGCAAGCAACTCACCGCGCAGTTCACCGCCATGGAAGCCGCAATGTCGAAGTCGAACTCCTTGGGTTCGTACCTCACATCGCAGATGAATGCGCTTCAGGCGCAGTCGAAATAGCCGATACTCCTAAAAGACCTCTGAAGGAGCAACAGGCTTGTCTAATCCGTATTCCTCGTCGGCCAACACTGCGTACCGTGAATCGCAGGTCCTCACTTCGAGCCCCGGCCAACTGGTGGTGCTCACATTCGACGGGCTTCTCACTGCGCTCGCGCGGGCTCGGGTCGGCATTACGGCAAAGAAGGTCGAGGTCCGGTGCGCGGGCTTTGAGAAGTCGCTTGCGATCGTCGGTGAACTGCTGGGATCGTTAGACCGTGAGCGCGGTGGCAACATCGCACACGAACTCAGTGCGCTCTATGTATTCTTGCTCGGCGAACTCTCCACCCTCGGCGTTCGCCCCGATCTCGCCAAGCTCGACAAAGTCATCGCCATCGTGCGCGAACTGCGCGATGCGTTCCACACTATTGCGGCCACGCCGCGCCGAGAGGTTGCGTGATCGCTTCGCCAGAGTCTGTGATTGAACGGCTCGAGCAACTCGAGCGCCTCTTTGACCATGCCCGCTGCCACGCGGCGCATGATGCCTTGGCGCTCGGGGAAATTTTTGAGCAGGCCGACGGGATTCTCGCCGAAGTACGGGCGTCTGGCATTGAACAGACGACCGGACCGGGGCGCGACGCCGTGATCGAAGCCGCCGAGCGTGCTCGGCAGAGCCATGGTGCCATGACACACGCCATCGGCATCGAAGTCGCACGGGTGGGACGCGAGCTCGCCCAGCTGTCAAAAGGCAGCGCGGCGGCCGTCGGCTACACGAGCGCCTCTCGGAACTCAAATACCGGTCTGCTCAGCCGCTCGCTCTAGCAGGCCGGCTGGGCTCATCTACATCTATTAAGAAGCATCGTCGCGCACGGGGCTTTTGGACCGTTCGCGACCGTTGCTTTGTCACGGTATTTCGCCCCTCAACTCCCGAATACCACCCGGCAAGAGTTGCCGGGTGAGGGTTTTGGGTATATCGTTGCTCAGGTTGCACGATCCCCAGACGCCCCCGAATGGCTTCCATACTGTACGTCGACGACGATCCGTCAGTCGGCCTCATCTTGCAGGACACGCTCGAGCGCGCCGGTCATCACACGGCGGGCGCGCGCAACGTGCCGGAAGCTTTTCAAGTTCTCGCGCGCGGCGGCATTGACCTCATCATCTCGGATTACCGGATGCCGGGGTTGTCGGGCTTGGAGTTCCTGAATCTCCTCGCGCGCGATGGCTACGATGTGCCGCTCATTATGCTCACGGGCTACGCGAGCATTGAGAACGCGGTCGCAAGTATCAAAGCGGGCGCCGTCGATTACATCACCAAGCCTATTCGCCCGCAGCAGCTCGAGCTCGCCGTAGACCAGGCGCTTGAGTTCGTGCGCCTGCGCCGAGAGAACGAAGCGCTCCGTCGAGAGGTGATGGAGTTCCGCAACGAACGTCAGATTATTGGCGATTCCGTTCCGTTGCGCCGCATTCTCCAAACCGTTGCGATGGCCGCGCCCACGCGCGCCACCGTCTTGCTGCAGGGCGAGAGCGGCACCGGCAAAGAACTCTTTGCCCGCGCCATTCACGACCGCAGCGACCGCGCCGACCGCGCCTTTATTCAGCTGAACTGCGCCGCCCTCCCAGAGGGACTCATCGAAAGTGCGCTCTTTGGGCACGAGCGGGGCGCCTTTACCGGCGCTATCAAGCGGGTCGAAGGTGCCTTTGAGCGCGCCCACCGCGGCACGCTCCTGCTCGACGAAGTCAGTGAAATGCGGCTCGACTTGCAGGCCAAGTTGCTGCGCGTGCTCCAAGAGCAGGAGTTTGAGCGGGTCGGTGGCACCACGCCGATTCGCGTTGACGTACGCATTATCGCCACCACCAACCGCGACCTCGCCGCCGACGCCGCGGCCGGTACCTTCCGCCGCGATCTCTACTACCGGCTCGGCGTCATCCCGATTCTCATTCCCCCCCTTCGCGAGCGGCCAGAAGATATTCCGCTGCTCGCCATGCGCTTTGCCGTAAAGACCGGCACCGAAATGGGGAAGGAAGTCCGCGGCATCTCTCCGGAGGCGCTGGACTTCCTCACCGCCCAGGAGTGGCTGGGGAATGTTCGGGAACTGCAGCACGCGGTGGAACGCGCGGTCATTCTCTCGAATGACCCAATTATTCAGGTGCATGCCTTTGATCCGCTACGCTACGGGCTGACCCCCGTAGCCGGGATCAACCAGATTCCTCCGTCGGCACGCCCCGCCTCGCTGGGCGCGGGACCCACTCACTTCGCGCCCCCCGCCCCGCCTCTTCCGATGGCGGGGAGCGTCACCGAAGGGCCAACCGCTCCGAGCTCGATGTCCCGCCGTTCCGATGGCGGAGCACCGGCCGCCCAAAGTTCCTCGGGCGTGTTGCTCAACTCGCTGAATGTTGCGGACGCCGAACGGGTGCTGATCGAACGTGCCCTTGAGGCCGCGGGCGGAAACCGCACCCGCGCCGCCGAAATGCTGGGAATTTCGGTCCGGACGCTCCGCAATAAATTGAATAGCCCTGGCGGAGCCGATGGGGCCACAGAAGGTGTCATAGAAGGTGACAGCGCGCCTTAGGAACTAGACACATTGGGTTACCAGCGGGGGTCAGTCGGCAACTATTGCCGACTGACCCCCGCTTTTTGCACCCATCGGCCATCCTGACTAATGGTCCCAATTATGAGCTAACTCGTTGTCAATAAACAACTAACGCCGCGCATACGGACCACGCCGCGGGCGTGGCACTGGGGTTGCATTTAGGATGGTCGACAACCCTACCCGGAATCTCTATGTCGATCGACCTCGTTGGCAGAACCACGATGGCAAACCAGCTCAAGGCGAGCCTAGATGTGAGCGTTCAGCGCTCACGCTCTATCGCCGATCGGGTGGCACGTGCCACGGCTCAGCAGCAGGGCGGGTTTTCGCTGCCCGAGACCGGCGCCACGCCTGGGAGCCAAGAAGAAGGGCCGATCAACATCGAATCCGAGATGGTCAGCCTCGCCGACGAGCAGCTCCGCTTTGAAGCGACCGCGAAGTTGCTGAAAGAAGCCTATCAAGGGCTTCGCGAAGCCCTCAAGGGACAGTAAGCCATGCCAAAACCCATCGGATTTCTTCCCACCGGTGTGCAGCCGCTCGCGCGGCCGATGTTTCGCACACTGGGTATTGCCGCGAGCGGACTCTCCGCGCAGCGCGTGCGGATGGAAACCATCGCCACCAACATCGCCAACGCCGAAACGACGCGCACCGAAGGTGGTGGCCCGTATCGTCGTCGCGTGGTGGAAATGCAGGCCGCAGATCCGTCGCAGTTCAGCGAGGCCTATGCGAGTGCGAGCGGTGTGGCCGGCGTGACGTCGGTGACGCCGGACTCGGTGGTGGGCAATGCGCCCGCCGATCGCGCGGCCGGCGTGCAGGTCACGGCCATCACCGAAGACGCGCGCGAAGGACCGCTCGTGTACGACCCGAGTCATCCGGATGCCAACAAGGATGGCTATGTGCGCTATCCGAACGTGCGCGTGACCGATGAGATCGTTGACTTGATGGATGCGCGCCGGATGTACGAGGCGAACGCGACCGTGTTTCAGGCCACTAAGTCGATGCTGCGTCGCAGCATCGACATCTAAGAGATATCCAGATGAGTCTTTCCGGCGTCAACAACTCTCTCCGCGACGCGCTCACCGCGCGCCTCGATCAGACGCAGACGCGTCCTGCCAACGGCGAAGCAACTCGCGCCTTGGGCACGCGCGCTGACAGCTCGAAACTGGACAGTGCCGCCAACGCGCAGCGCCCGGCCGTCACGGCGAGTGGTGTGCAGGCGCCGGCGGGCACCGATCCGGCGCTCTGGAGCATCCTCACGAATGAAGAGCGCAACTTCTTTGCGCGCTCGGCGAGCTCTGGTCCGCTGACGTATTCGAAAGTCATGAATCTGAAGACCCCGACCACCAACGCGCCGCCGATTCGCGGTCGCCGACTCGACATCAGGGCCTGATTATGAGCGATCCAATTGGCGCAGCGGCGTCGCGATTCACGCAGGGACTGTCCACCAAGATCGGCCAAGGCCTCGGTGACACCGGTGCGAGGCAGGTACCGCTGCTCGGTGGCAACGACGGTTCGTCGTTCGGCGATTCGCTCAAGCGTGCGCTGAATGATGTGGGCGCCCAGCAGGACAAGGCGGCCGACACGCTCGGCGCGTTCATTCGCGGCGACAACGTCGAAATCCATCAAGTGATGGCCGCAACCGAAGAAGCGCAGATCTCGCTGCAGATGCTGATTGAGGTCCGCAACAAATTCACCGAAGCGTATCGCACGCTCGCCAACATGCAGGGTTGACGGTTAGATGCTCAACGAACTGATCGACCGCGTTGGAGGGTTGCGCCGAGTGTTGATCGGCGCTGTCGGCCTCGGTGTTGCCGTGCTGATTCTCGTCGCCTCACGTGTCGCGACCGCGCCGACGATGGTGCCGGCCATTACGAACGTGCCGCTACAGACGGCCTCGGAACTCGCCGACCGGCTCACGCAGGCTGGCATCAAGTACGAGCTCGCACGTGGTGGCGCGGAAATTCTTGTCGCCGAAACGGACTTGGCGCGCGCCCGCGTGGCGCTGGCGAAGGACGGACTCCCAGGCGGCAATCGTCCAGGGCTCGAGCTGTTTGACCGGCCGAGCTGGGGATGGAACGACTTTACGCAGCGCGTGAATTATCGTCGCGCGCTTGAGGGAGAACTCGAGCGCACGATTGGCCGCATGCGCGGCATTGAGCGCGCTGAGGTTCACCTCGCCATTTCGGAGCAGCCCGCGTTTCGCCGCGCCGATGACCGTCCGGCAACGGCGTCGGTGCTGATCGCGATGCGCAGTGGCGGACAGCCGGCCCCGGAAGTCGTGGCCGGCATCGCGCATCTGGTATCGTCGAGCGTCGACGGACTTGGCCCGGACAACGTCAGCATTCACGACGAAACGGGACGCCTCTTCTCTGAACCCAACGACGGCGGCACAGCGCTTGGCTTGAGCAGCAAGCAGCTGCGCGTGCAGCAGGACGTGGAGAAGTACCTCGAAAAGAAAGCGCAGGATCTTATTTCGGAGATGGTCGGTCACAACAACGCCAGCGTGCGTGTGTCGGCCGCGATCAACTTCGACAAAGTGGAGCGCACGGTGCAGGAGATCAATCCTGACAAGCAGGCGCTCACCAACGAACAGAAAAACGAAATCACGCCTGGTGCACAGGGCGGCGCGGCCAGCACGAACGTGGCCAATAGCTACGAAAACTCCAAGAGCACTGAAGTCTTCTCGGGCGCCATTGGCAACATCAAGCGGCTCACGGTGGCGGTGCTGATCAACGACAAGCGCATTGCCCAGAGCGGCGCGGCCGATACGATTCCCCGCTACAAGGCACGCACGGCCGAAGAACTGGCGCGCATTGAGATGCTCGTCCGTAGCGCCGTGGGTGTCGATAGTGCCCGTGGAGACGTAGTGAGTGTGGCGAGTCAGCAGTTCGAAACGCCAAAGACCGTCTTTGAACCCGCGCCGGCGCCGGACATGGCGCAGCGTGTGGAGCAGTTCCAGCGCCCAGTACTCACGGGTGTCGGTCTCTTGCTGGCGTTTGTGCTCGCGATGGCGGCGATGAAGTCGCTCAAGGGTAAGGGCACGACTGGCGGCGGGCGTGGCGCGCAGCTCGCGCTCGCCGGTGTTGGCTCGCCCGCTGCGCTTTCGGCGGGAGCCGATGCGCCGGTGCGTCAGGCGCTCAAGGCGCCTGCGGCGAGCCGGTTTGAGTTCCCAGAAGCCGACACCGAACTTCGTGATCGCGTAGTCCACACGGTCTCGAAGGATCCCGATAGTGCCGCGCGGTTGCTGAAGACTTGGATGAAGGAAGAGGCATAAACCATGGCACAGGCCATCCGCCTACACGACGATGGAAAGCCGCGCTACAATGGTCGCCAGAAGGCGGCGATTCTGTGCATGGCACTCGGTGCTGAACAGGCCGCGAAGATCACGCAGAAGTTGAGCGGCGACGAAGTGGAAGCGATCTCCTTTGAGATTGCGCGTATGGATCGTGTCGAGCCGGCCGCCGCCGAACAGGTGTTGCTGGAATGGGTCGAGACGGCCGTCGCCAGCGAGGCGCTCTCCACGGGCGGCGTGGACTATTGCAAGGAAATTCTAGAGAAGGCCTTTGGCGCACAGAAAGCGCAGGGCATTCTCAAACGCGTCGTAAGCCAGCTGTCCGACAACGCGGGGCTGCAGCGCCTGCGCACGGCAGACCCGGTGCAGATTGCCAACACGTTCCGCAATGAACACCCCCAGACGATCGCGCTGATTCTCGCGCATCTCGCGCCGCCGCAGACCGCGGCGGTGTTCAAGGAATTTGATCCGGCCCTCTCCACCGACGTGGCCTACCGCATGGCGAAGATGGAGAAGGTGTCGCCAGAAATGTTGATGCTCATCGAACGCTCCCTGGGCACCGACATCGACCTCGACTTTCAGGCGGGGATGGCGCTCGCCGGTGGGCCGGCGGCCGTGGCGGCCGTGCTCAATCTCGTGCAGGGTGGACTCATGCAGGCGATTCTCGAGAAGGTCGCCGAGCACGACAGCGAGCTTTCGACGCAGATCAAGAACTTGATGTTCGTGTTCGAGGACATGATCCAGCTCGAAGATCCCGCTATTCAGCGCGTCCTCAAAGATATCGATACCAAAACACTCGCTCTTGCCCTCAAGGGCGCGAGCGCGGAACTCAAGACCCGCATCATGGCGCAGATGTCGCAGCGCGCCGTCACCGGGCTCAAGGACGAAATGGAAATGCTGGGACCGGTACGCATGAAGGAAGTCGAAGCGGCACAGGCGGCCATTGTTGCTCAGGCTCGCGTACTCGAAGAGGCCGGAGAAATCGTCCTCAACGCCTCGGCAAACGACATTGTCGTTTCGTAACGCTTCCAGCTTCCGGCACGCTGGGTTGGCGGGCACCACGTCTACGTGGAGTCCCGACGATCTCGGCGGCGGCCGGCCAGCGTTCGACGCCTTTGGGGTCCCCACTCCGCGCCTCGATCCGGCTGCCGAAGCACAGCGTTTGCGCGACAAAGAACTGTCCGATGCCTACGCGCTCGGCTTTGAAGAAGGACGTCGTGAAGGCGAGGAAGGCGAACACGCGCGTTTGCAGCACGTGTTGCGCGCCGCAGAAGACGCCCTGAACGTGCTTCGCACGAACGAAGAACGTTGGAATGGATCGATCGAAGAAAATATCGCGGCCTTGGCCACCATCATCGCGCGACACGTGATTGACCGTGAAATCGCGTCCGACGAAGGCATCGTGCTGAAGCTCGTGCGCCGCGCGCTTGGTGAGTTCCCGATTGATCAGGCGGTTCGCATTCGTGTCAATCCCAACGATCTCGCATTGATCGAAGCCCACGGCGGCCTCGATCAGGCCGACCTTGGGCCGCGTCGCGAATCGCACTGGATTGCCGATCACCGCATCTCGACGGGTGGCTGCGTCGTTGAAGGCCGCGATCGGATCATCGATGGTCGCGTAGACACTGCGCTCGAACGCGCGTACCGCCGCCTCGCCTACACCTCCACCAATGCCTGAGTTGCTCGCTCGCCGCATCGCCGATCTGCCGCGCCTCGCGCGGTATGGTCGCGTCGTTCGCATCACCGGACTCGTCGTGGAGGCCGTGGGCATTGACGTCGGACTCGGCGAGATCTGCCGGATTTCGTCGTTGACCGAAGGACGCTCTGTGCTGGCCGAAGTGTGCGGCTTTCACGACAAAGGTGTCTTACTCATGTCACTCGGCGAACTCGAGGGCATTCACCCCGGTTCGATGGTGGTGCCGCTCGGCCGTTCGTTTGGTGTTGACGTGGGCCCGGGCCTGCTCGGCCGCGTGCTCAACGGACTCGGCCAGCCGATTGACGGCGGCCCCAAACTCGACTTCACAGAACGCATGCCGCTCTCCGCGGAGCCGCCGAACCCCTTGCATCGCCAGGTCATTGACCAGCCGATGGAGACGGGCGTGCGCACCGTGGACGGCCTGCTGACCATCGGTCGCGGCCAGCGCGTGGGCATCTTCGCCGGTTCGGGCGTGGGCAAGAGTACGCTACTCGGCATGATTGCGCGCCAGGCCAAGGCCGACGTCAACGTCATTGCCTTGCTCGGCGAACGTGGTCGCGAAGTGCGCGACTTCATTGAAAACTCTCTCGGCCCCGAAGGACTCGCCCGCTCGGTGATTGTCGTAGCAACCGGCGACCAGGCCGCGCTCGTTCGCGCACGCGGTGCGTTGGTGGCTACGGCCATCGCTGAATATTTCCGCGATCAGGGCAAGCAAGTGTTGCTGATGGTTGATTCCGTGACGCGCGTTGCGATGGCGTGGCGCGAGATCGGTTTGGCTATTGGCGAGCCGCCAACTACAAAGGGCTATCCGCCCTCGGTGTTCGCGGCGCTACCGCGCTTGCTCGAACGTGCCGGCAACGGCGCCAAGGGTGGTATCACTGGCATCTATACGGTGCTTGTGGACGGCGACGACTTCAACGAGCCCGTGGCCGACGCTGCGCGATCCATTCTCGACGGCCATATCGTTCTGACCCGTAAGCTCGCCGCCGGCGCGCATTATCCGTCGATTGACGTGCTCGACAGTAAGAGCCGCGTGAAAGACCATGTCACGACGAAAGAGCACCAGCAGGCCGTGCTCACGCTCATGCGCTGCGAAGCGGCATTCCGCGAGAAAGAAGACCTGATTCTCGTGGGCGCGTACGCCAAGGGGAGTGATCCGATGGTGGACGCCGCCATTCAGTTGCGTGAACCTATCCTGAACTTCCTTCGGCAGACGCCGCTCGAACACACGGTGTTTGGCGACGCGCGGAGTCAGTTGATTGCGCTCGCCGCAAAGATCGACGCCGCATGTAACCGTAGGTCCGTGGCATGACCGCGCCGCGTTTCCGATTTGCACTTCAACGTCTACTCACGATGCGGCAGAAAGCCGAACGTGAAGCAGCCGTTGAACTTGCGACGGCGAACAACGCCGAGTCGGCTGCGCGACTCAACAAGGACGCCTTGGCGGAACGCCGCGCCGAGGCACGCGATGTCATGCTCCCCGGTCTGGGTCAGTCGCAGACCATCGGCGCGATCCGGCAGGTGGCATTTCTGATGGAGCAGCTCGACACCCGAATCGTCGGCGCCGCCGAGTTGGTCGCGGCTGCGGAACGGAGTGTGCAGGAGAAACAGGGTAAGCTCGGCGAGCGTGTGCGGGATAGGCGAGTGTTGGACCGCCTGCGCGAGCGTCAGCTGGAGAGCTGGAAGGTGGAAGATGCACGGGCGGAGCGGGATGTGATGGATGGCATTGGCCGCACGCGCTTTATGGATAACGGCAGGCAGGCTTCTCAAACGAACGACGATCAATGAAAAAGTCCATTATCATCGCTGCTATTCTTTTTGCACTCGGACTGGGCGGTAGTATCGCCGTCGTCGTGCAACGGGAAAAGGCTGCCGTTGCGGAAGCGACGAAGAAGCTTGCGGCGAAGACAGACAGTCTCGCAAAGGCGAAAGCACCGACAGCCGCAGCCCCAAGTGAAGAGCTTGCAAAGGCCGCCGCGCTTCCGGAGGCGGCCGCTGTTGAGCCCGCCAGCGCCGAAGCCACGAAGGAAGCTGCCGCACCGGCCAAGGCCGAGCCGATGGCCGCGCCTGCTACGGCAAAGGTTGCCGGGTCGGATGCGAAAGTCGTGAGCGCCCCAGAATCGAAAAAGACAGCGCCCGCCACTCCCGCAGCAAAGGTGGCAGCACCCGCGCCCGCGACTGTTGGATCACCGAATATTGTGGCCGGTGGACGTCTATCGAAAATCTTTAGTACGATGTCTTCAAAGGACGCGGCGAAAGTGCTCGAGCAGATGGATGAAGCCGATGTCCTGACCATCCTCGGCGCCTTGCCAGACAAGAAGGCCGGTGAGGTGATGACGATGATGCCCGCAGCACGCGCGGCCGCTCTGAGTAAAGTGCTGCTCAAGGGTAAGGTTGCGTCCAAGTGAGCAACGTCATGCCGACCTTCGCGCCTTCGGGCGCGCCCGTGGGAGGAGGAGCGCCATTCTCGGCGATGCCGGGGAGCGGTGCGGACTCGCAGCGGATGGATGGTACGTTGCCCTCGGCTACGCACGCGCGTTTTGCCGGGCTACTCGCGCGTGTGTTGAAGCCGAACGCAAACGCTGAGAGCGACAACGTTTCGAGTGACGGTACGATCCTGCCCCCGAGCGAAGGTTCGGTCATGACCGTGTCGTCGGATAATGCGCAAATGCCGGTCGATGCTTCGTCGCAGTCGTCGTCTGGCGATGGCACGGTGCAGAGCGATGCGAATGTTTCCACAGCCGATGCGGCGTCCAGTTCGGCCGCGCTCGTAGACGAAAATGCTGGCGCTGTGACCCCACGGCATGCCGCGACCGATGCGCTACGTGAACTGATCGCGCGCGTAGCCGGTGATTCTGACGCTAAGGCGGCAGATGCTAAGGCGGCAGATGCTAAGGCGGCAGATGCCGCTGCGGCAACTGCCACAGCGTTGACCACCGACGCGAAGGCCGCATCGGCCGACGCTTCGACCGCTGCTCCGACCGATGCTTCGTCGACGGATTTGACCGGAGCCGCAACCAACGCCGCGGGCGCATCTCCACTCGACGCCAGCCGCGCACTCGCTGCGGTTGATCCGACACTTATCGTGCGTGATGTGAGTTCGCTGCAGCCGGAGTTCCGCGCGAAAGTAGAACGCGTCATCGAGCGAATGAAGGACGAGTTCGGACACGACGTCACGGTCAATGAGGCGTGGAGAAGTCAAACGCGCCAGGATTATCTTGCCGAACAGGGGCGTACACGTCCCGGTCCGGTGGTCACTTGGACGCGTGCGTCGCAGCACTCCGCTGGCGCCGCCGCAGATCTTGTAGTGGACGGTAAGTGGGACAATGCGGCTGGGTATCAGCACTTAGCCCAGGTTGCGCAGGAAGAAGGGCTGCAGACACTCGGACCGCGCGACCCAGGACATGTGCAGCTGCCGGGTGGTCGTTCGGTGAGCGACATTGGCAAGTTTGCGACTGTGACTGACGTGCAGATTGCAGCGACGGTGAACCCCGCCGCTGACACGGCCACGAACGCTAGAGCTGTTGCGTCCTTGACGCAGGAATTGCCAGCGTCGGCAGCCGCGCTGAACGTGGCGCGGGTGGCCCGTGTGGCAGCTGTTGCCGCTGTGGCCGGCGTGGCGCGTGCGGCGAATGTTGCCGCAACAGGAACGCCCGGCTCCGCAGCGCCCAGCTCCGCAACGCCCGGCTCCGCAACGCAGGTCACAAGTGACACGCTGGTGACCGTAGGCGGCACGCGCAACGACGCCAGCACGCGTGGCGATCGTGAGCGTTCGGCACCGGATCGTCAAGGCGCTGCGGTTCGGAGCGCCTCGGATGCATCGACGTCGCCGACTGATTCGCGCGAGCCGCGTACTCCGGAAGCGCGCCTGGCCGACCTTCGGTCTATTGGCAGTGAGATGACGCGTGCGTTGGTGACACCAACGGAAGGATCGGGACTTGTGGGTACCAGCGCGGCATCGCGTGTGGACCAGGTGCTCGCCCTGCAGGATGCGCGCGACGCGCAGCCGGCCTCGTTCATGACGCTCAAGATGGACAATGGTGAGGGCGGCGAAGATCGTATTCGCGTCGGGGTGCGCGGCTCCACTGTGGGCGCCACGATCGACGTACGAGATGCCGCCACCGCTGAACAGATCAACAACCGGATTCAGGAACTCAGTTCGGCGCTCGAAGCGCGGGGGTTGTCGACCGACGCCCTGCGGGTTCGCGCCTCGGCATTGATTGCCGGCAGTTCGGCGCCCGACTCCGCGCGCGGTCTCGCCGCGTCCGGCGCGGCTGCTCTCGCACGGCCCGGCACGCTTTTCGCAGAGACTTCTTCATCGTCGCGTTCACGCGGCGATGCTCAGGGACAGCGTTCACAACAGGACCCGTCCCGCAACCGCTCCCGTCGGGAGCAGAAGGGAGATACACCGTGACAGCACCAATCGGCAGTACGGGCTACACCAGCACCACCTCCGGCAGCACGGTTGATCCGCTGACGGCCGGCGCTGGCGGCGCCATGGGAAAGGATCAGTTCATCAAACTGCTCATTGCCCAGATGACGCACCAAGACCCACTCGCTCCGCAGGACGGGTCGCAGATGGCGTCGCAGCTCGCGCAGTTCTCCTCGGTGGAGCAGCTCCAGAGTATCAACAGCACGCTGACGGCGCAGTCCAACAGCAATGCATCGCTGGTCAATGCCATCAACAACTCGGCGACGCTGGGCCTGATTGGTAAGAACGTGGAAGTGGCTGATCCGCAGATCGCCGTGGGCGGCACGTCTCCCACGTCGGCGGCGGCGGTCAACATTCCGAACGGTGGTGGCAAACTCACCGTCCGCATCACGGATGCGAACGGCAACACGTTACGGTCACAGGACATGGGAAGTGTGACCAGCGGCAAGCACAGCTACTCGTTGACCACGCTCTCCGACGGGCTCATCCCCGGCACGTATAAGGTTGCGTTCGACTTCAAGGACGGCACGGGAAAGGTCACAAATCCCACGCCTCTTATCACAACGCGCGTCGATGGAATTCAGTTTGGCACGAACGGTGCAGTAATAACCAGCGGTACTCGAACCTTCTCGTCCGGGACGGTCGTGCAAGTGTTCGGCGCTAACTAAACCTCAGGAGTTCTTTAATGCTTCGTTCTCTTTTCGCCGGCGTGTCTGGCCTTCGGAATCACCAGATCCGAATGGACGTGATCGGCAACAACATCTCGAACGTCAATACAGTGGCGTTCAAGTCCGGTCGTGTCACGTTCAAGGAAGGCTTTGCCCAGCTATTGCAGGGCGGCAGCCGTCCGCCTGGCGATCAGGGCGGTATCAACCCGGTGCAGGTCGGACTCGGCATGCAGATCGGTTCCGTGGACACGGTGTTCTCGCAGGGCAACCTCGAAACGACCGGCCTCAACACCGACGTCGCGATTCAGGGCGATTCGTTCTTCGTCGCGCGAAAGGGAACGCAGAGCTACTACACGCGCGCCGGTAACTTCCAGGTGGACGCCAACGGTAAGCTTGTGTCGCCGTCGAACGGATTTGTGGTGCAGGGCAAGGTGGCCATCAACGGCGTGTTTCAAGAAGGCATTACGGACATTCAGCTTCCGTTCGGCCAGAAGACGGCGGCCAAGTCGACCTCGAGCGTCAAGCTCGCCGGCAACCTCGATGCATCCGCGCCGATCTTTGATCTGACCGATCCAGACGGAGCCGGCGCCGGCAACCCTCTCGTCGGTGGATTCGGAACGGATACGCGTGCTGTGGCCGCGAATGCCAAGTCGTGGACGGAAGCGTCGATCACGACCTTCGATTCCCTCGGCACCAAGTACGACGTCAAGGCGTATCTGTACAAGTCCGACGACAGTGAGTGGACGTGGGAAGTTGATAAGGCTGACCTGGCGGCGCAGGGTGTGGACCCCACCACGGTCGCGGGCGGCGGTGTCTTTACGTTCCAAACGGACGGCACCATGTCGTCACCGACACTCCAGACCATCACGTTTACTCCGCCCGGCGCTGCCGCGGTGAGCATCGCCATGGATCCGGGTGTCGGCGTGAACGGTCTCACGCAGTTCTCGGGCAGCACCACCGCCGTGCTGCGCGACCAAGACGGCTACACCTCGGGCACGCTCCAGAACTTCACGATCGATCGCACCGGGAAAGTGACCGGCGCGTTCACGAACGGCGTCAACGTCGCGCTCGCGCAGATTGCGCTTGCCGACTTCAACAACCCCGCCGGCTTGCTGCGCGTGGGCGATAACATGTACTCGGAGTCGTCCAACTCCGGCGGCGCGGTGCTCGGCTTTGCCCTCGAAGGCAGCCAGTCCACGCTCACCAGCGGCGCGCTCGAAATGTCGAACGTCGATCTGGCACAGGAGTTCACCTCAATGATCATCGCTCAGCGTGGCTTCCAGGCCAACAGCAAGGTCATCACGACGAGCGACGAACTGCTGCAAGAGCTCGTGAACCTCAAGCGATAGGCCGGATGGTCGGCGGACTCACACACTGATGTGATCTGAGCGGAGCAGAGCCAGACAGGAGGGGGAGCCGGTCCTACGGGGTCGGCTCCCCTTCTATATAAAGGGGCGGGCACATTGAGCCGCCAAAGACTCGGCAATTATTGCCGTATTTGACGCTCCAGCGGCATTATTTACGGCAATACACCATCCGTAGATATACTGTAACTCGTTGCGAATAAAGGGTTTGACTTAATAAACCTCAAGTCCAGTCTCGGTGGCACGGGGTCTGCCTATAGAGAGCTCGAAAGCAGTTCTCTCAGACTTTTGCCAGACCGAGATTATGGCTGACGAGCAGACAGAAGTAGTCGCCGAAGCAACCGAAGCCCCAAAGAAGGGGAAGCTTGGACCGATCATCATCGTCGCCGGGTTGGTTTTCGGCGTCGGGATGGGCGCATTCGTGGCAGGCCCGACCATCGCCCATCGGCTCGCTCCGCGACCGGCCGGCGACAGCGCGGAAGCTGGCAAGGAAAAGAAGGCGGAAGCGAAGGGTGAGGCTGGCAAGGAATCCCCGGTGCTACTGCTCGACAACCTCGTGATGAATCCGGCCGCGTCTGGTGGCCAGCGCTTTCTGCTCATCTCGATCGGCCTGCAAGTCAGCGATGCGCTGGCGCACGCTGAACTCAAGAAGCGCGAGATCGAAGCACGCGACGCCATTCTGCGCATCTTCGGCACCAAGACCACCGAAGACCTCTCCGACGTCTCGCAACGCGATGGCTTCAAAAAAGAAATCAAGACGGCTCTCGATTCGCTGCTCGGACCCAACGTGATCCGCGGCGTGTTCTTTCCGCAGTTCGTGCTTCAGTAGAGGGATCTCGACATGGCCGAAAAACTTTCCCAGACTGAGATCGATGCCCTCTTGGGCAGCAGCGCAGATCCGCTCGCAGCAGCCGACCCTGGCTACACGACGAGCGAAGATGTGCAGCTGTACGATTTCCGCCGTCCGCGCCACGTCTCCAAAGAGCGTCTCCGGACGCTCGAAGCGATGTACGAGCGTCTCACGAAATCGCTTGAAGCATGGCTGATCGGCCGCGTGCGCCGTCAGGTGGAACTCAAGCTGCAAAGCGTGGAGCAATTCACCTTCGGCGAGTTCACATTCTCGCTGCCGACGCCGTGCGCGTCGTACGGTTTTGACATCGTGAACGTGCCCGGTCAAAAGGGCGTGATCGACGTCGGACACGAGTTCGCCTACTTCCTCGTCGACCGCTTCTTTGGCGGCAGTGACAACCCGGCGCTGATGCAGCGCGCGATGACGCCCATCGAGCGGCTCGCCGTGCGTATGGTCGTCGAACGCATTTCCGGCCTGCTCGCGGAGATCTGGCAAGATTTCGTGGGGCTCGACCTCGCGATCACGACGTTTGAGTCGTTCCCCGAGATGGTGCAGGGCGTGGCCCGCGAAGATCCGGTGCTCGTCGCCAACATCCAGGTGAGCTCGGGCTCGCTCACCTCGCTGCTCGTGGTGTGCCTACCGCTCTCCGTGCTCGACAAGTTCTTCTCGTCCAGCGACTCCAAGCGCGTCAAGGAAATGACGGGCTCTGATGAGGAACGCCGTCGGACGCGCGAACTCGCCGAAGATTCGCTGCGCGCCACCAACGTGGATATCACCGCGCGGATGCCAATGTTCAACGTCACGATGCGCCAGCTGCTCAACCTCCCGATGGGCAGTGTGATCCCCACCGGCATTCCCACGGATACGCCGCTCGAGCTGCATATCGGCGGCCACAAGCGCTACAGTGCCGCCGCCGGCCGTATTGGCAAAAAGCTTGCAGTTCGACTCCTCGACGCCCCAGAAGCACCGGGCACCCGCTGACCTCTCTCTGACCACTGCCATGACTGACAGCCAACAGCCCAACTACACCGAACTCACCACGACCCTCAACGGCCAGGGTGAAGTTCCGCTCTCTATGCTGCTCGACCTCAACCTGCCCGTGTCGATCGAGCTCGGCCGCACCAAGATGACCGTGCAAGAAATCCTGCGCCTCGGACGCGGGTCCGTCATTCAGCTCGAGCGTCTGGCCGGCGAGCCGGTGGACATCTATGTCGGCGACCGTCGCTTTGCCGAAGGCGAAGTGGTCGTCATCGACGAACACTTTGGCATTCGCCTCACCTCCGTGGTGCAGGGCTTCAGCCCGATCGAGGCCGCCGCGTGACCATTGGGTCGTTCATTGGCGTGATGGGCATGCTCGGGCTTGTGCTCGGGCTGCTCGTGCTCACGCTCCGTTTGCTCAAGCGCTATGCGCCGACCACGGCGAGCGGCACCAGCCGTATGCCGCTCGAGGTAGTCCAGCGCTTGCCGCTCGGACCGCGTCAGGGCATCGCGATTGTTCGCATCGGCGAGCAACTCATTGCGGTGTCCATTGGTGAGGGCGGCGTCCGCACGCTGGTCGAAGTCGACACGCCGGCCGGCGCTGATGCGATTGCTGTTCCGACCACCACGGATGTTGCTGGCGGATTCGGCGGCACGTTGCGCCAAGCGCTGCGCCAGTCCACCGGACTGGTGTTCGCGCTGATGTTGGCCATCGGTTCGCTGCAGGCACAGAACGCCGCGCCGACGAAAGCCGCCCCTGTACAAAACGCTGCACCGACCAAGGCCGCGCCGGCTCAGCCATCCGCCGCAACCAAGGCGCCGACACAGAACCCTGCCGCCACGACCAAAACGGCGCCAACGAAAGCCGCGCCCGCCAAGGCCGCGACCGCTGGCCCGACTGTCGCACGCGCGGACACGATGATCGCCAAGCTCGCGCCGCGCATCGACCTACGCGTCGGCGAACAGGCGGGTGGCCTGCGACTCTCCGGCACCGTCGGCGTGGTCGTCATGATGGGACTGCTCACGCTACTGCCCACGGCCATCCTGATGATGACGGGCTTCACCCGCATCTTCATTGTCCTACACTTTCTGCGTCAGGCGATGGGCACGCAGAGTGCCCCGCCGGGGCAGTTGATTGCCGCGATGGCATTGATCCTCACGGGCTTCGTGATGACGCCGACGCTCACCGAAGTGAATCGCACCGCACTCGAGCCTTGGCTCGACGGCAAGATGGAACAGTCCACGATGCTCGCCGAAGGCGTCAAGCCGTTTCGCACCTTCATGCTGCGCCAGGTGCGCGAGCGCGATCTCGTGACCTTCATGAGCATCAGCCGCCAGCCGGCCGTCTCCCGCCCGGAAGATGTGCCGCTCGTCGTGCTCGTCTCCGCCTTTGCCACCAGTGAACTGCGCATCTCGTTTCAGATTGGCTTCGCGCTCTTTCTCCCCTTTCTCGTCATCGACGTCGTGGTGGCTTCCGTGCTCATGTCCATGGGCATGATGATGTTGCCGCCCGTGATGGTCTCCCTGCCCTTCAAGCTGCTCCTCTTTGTGCTCGTCGACGGGTGGTCACTGCTCATTCAGGGCCTCGTCCAGAGCTTCCGCTAATGTCTGATACCATCGTCGTCGACCTCGCACGCAACGCGTTGCTGTTGGCCGCCTCACTCGCAGGGCCGATGCTTCTCGTCGCCCTCATCGTGGGATTGATCATCAGCATTCTGCAAGCCGTCACGCAGATCCAAGAGCAGACGCTCGCCTTCGTGCCAAAACTCACCGCCGTGGCCATGGTCTTTTTGATTGGCCTGCCGTGGATGATTCAGACGGCGGTGCGCTATACCGCCGAACTGCTCCGCAGCATTCCGAATCTCGCGTCATGAACATTGCGGTCGCGCCCTTCGATCTGTTCTCCCGCGGCTCCGGAGAGGCACTCGTGCTCGCCGGTGCGCGCATGGGCGGATTGATGTTGGTCGCGCCGGCGCTGTCGGAGACCGTGGTGCCGCGCATGTATCGCGCGATGCTCGTGGTCATTCTCACCCTGCTGTTGCAGCCCATGGCCTTGTCGGCGATGTCGACGGTACCCCACATCACCGGCGCAACGCTCATTACGGAAACCGTCATCGGTTTCTCGATCGGACTGGGGGCGGCTCTTCTCATTGCCGCCGCCGAGACGGCCGGCGACGTGGTCGCCGTGCAGATCGGCTTGAGCGGCTCGGCGATTCTCGATCCGCTCAGCAACGAAAATCTGCCGGTCCTCGGCACCTTCATGCGGCTGTTCGCCGTCACGTTGCTGCTCTCGTTCAACCTGCACCTCCAAATGCTGTCGGCGCTCGCCGACTCGTTCCATGCGCTGCCGCTGGGTCAGCCCGTATCACTCCCGGGCGGAATGATGGCCATGCTGCAGCTGGGCGGAGCGCTCTTTGCCTTTGGGGTGCGCTTTGCGGCACCAGTGATTGCCGCCGTGCTCATCACCAACGTGGCGCTGGCCGTCCTTGGACGCGCGGCTCCGCAGCTCAACATTCTCTCAGTTTCGTTCCCGATTCAGATCGCCGTCGGCTTGCTGACACTGATCGCCTCCTTGCCGGCCATCGCCCGATTCTTCGGCGGATGGTCCGGTGTCTACGACGGCATGCTCAGCGTCGTTGCCCGCGGCTTTATGGCCGTGGCTATCCGCTGAGGCGCGATTATGGCAAACGATTCTGAACAGGAAAAAACCGAACAAGCAACACCGCGAAAGCGACAAGACGCCAAGGAAGAAGGCCGCATCCCGCGATCGCCGGAACTCGGCACCGCGGCGCTTATGCTGAGTGCGGCCTTTACGATCAACACCGTGGCGCCGGCGATTTCCGCACGAATGATCGAACTCTTTGCGAGCGGACTCCGTCAGGTGGGCGCGATGAAGGGCGGCGAAGGTGCGGCCGTGTCATTGCTGCAGCAGACGGGCCGTGAAACGCTGTACATCATTGCCTTTCTCGCAGCGGGTGTGGCCGTGACGGCACTCACCGTTGCCACCGTTCAGGCACGCGGCACCTTGACCATCAAGCCGCTCGGTCCGAACTGGGAACGCCTCAACCCGATGACCAACGCGGGTCAGATGTTGGGCTGGCGTCAGGTGGCGGAGTTGATCAAGGCGCTTCTCAAGGTTGCGATTATCGGTTGGGCCGTATGGCGCGCACTGTCGGCGGCGTGGCCGGAGTTCACCGAACTCTCGTCGAGAGATCCGGCCAGCTTGCTCGAGACGACGCGTCACTACTCCGTGAAGATGCTCGTCAGCGCCGGCCTCGCGTATCTCGTGCTCGCCGCGGCGGATTATCTGTTTCAGTGGTGGCAGTACGAAAAGAACCTCAAGATGAGTAAGGAAGAGGTTCGCCAGGAATCCAAACAGTCCGAAGGCGATCAGCAGATGAAGGGTCGCATGCGGGCGGCGGCGCGCGCGCGGATGCGTCGCCAGATGTTCCAAGACGTGCCGAAGGCCGATGTGATCATCGTCAACCCGACGCACGTCGCCGTGGCGCTGCTTTATGACGCTCTCAAGGCACCGGCGCCGATTGTGCTCGCCATGGGTCAGCGCAAGATCGCCGAACGCATCAAGAAGATCGCGTACGAGAACAACGTGCCGGTCATTGAAAACAAACCGTTGGCCTGGGCGCTGCTCGGGTCGGCGCAGGTCGGCATGATGATTCCCGCCGACTTGTACGCCGCCGTTGCTGAAGTCCTCGCCTTTGTGATTCGTCAGCGCGCCCGTCGTGGCGCGCCGGCTCGCTCTTCAACCGCCGTCACCGTATGAGCACCATGATCGTTCCGGGCCCGGATGTGCGCCGCGCGCGAATCGCCGAAGTTGGCGTCGCCGTGGCCGTCGTCTTCGTCATCGCCTTGCTGGTGGTGCCGCTGCCGCCGTTCATGCTCGACTTGTTCTTGGCGCTCTCCATTGGCGTGTCGCTGGTAGTCTTGCTCGCGGCGCTCTATACCACAGACCCGCTTGAGTTCAGCTCCTTCCCCGCGCTGCTGCTCTTGCTCACGCTCTTCCGCCTCGCGCTCAACGTGAGTTCCACACGGTTGATTCTTGGGCAGGGCCATGCGGGACAGGTGATTGAGGCATTCGGCAAGTTCGTGATCGGCGGCAACTATGCCGTGGGTCTCGTGCTCTTCCTGATTCTCGTTGGCATCAATTTTATCGTTATCACGAAGGGTGCTGGACGCGTGGCCGAAGTGGCGGCGCGCTTCACCCTTGACGCCATGCCCGGCAAGCAAATGGCGATCGACGCCGACTTGAGCGCCGGTCTTATTGACGAGGCCACCGCGCGCGAACGTCGCTCGATCATCAGCCGCCAAGCCGATTTCTTTGGCGCGATGGACGGCGCCTCAAAGTTCGTAAAGGGCGACGCGATTGCCGGCCTGCTCATTACGGGCATCAATATTCTGGGCGGCATCTTTATTGGTGTGGTGCAGCGCGGCCTCCCGATTGCCGATGCGGCTTCGACGTACACCATCCTCACCGTTGGTGAAGGACTCGTCGCGCAGATTCCCGCGCTGATCGTCTCCACCGCCGCTGGCCTGATGGTCACGTCCGCGGGTGGCACGCGCCTCGGCAACGTGTTGAGCTCGCAGCTCGGCGCGCAGCCCAAGGCCCTGTATATCACCGGTGGTGTGTTGGCGTCCTTCGCTATCATCCCGGGCCTCCCCACGATTCCGTTCTTGATTCTGGCCGGTGTGTTTGCTGCGATTGGTAAAGTGGCCACGGACGCTCAGGATCAGCGCGAAGCGAAAGCCGAGTCGGAGCGCATTGTGCCCGAAGCGGCCGCACCGCCCGCACCGTCGCCGCTCAAGGACTTGCTGCAACTCGACCCGATCGAAATCGAAGTGGGCTACGCGCTCATTCCGATCATCGACGAGTCGCAGGGCGGCGACCTGCTCGAACGCATTAGCCTCCTCCGCAAGCAGGCCGCGGTGGACCTCGGCATTCTGGTGCCGGCCATTCGCATTCGCGATGACGTCCGTCTGCCGGCCAACGAATACATCATCAAGCTCCGCGGCTCCGAAGTCGCGCGCGCCGAGGTGCTCCCGCGCTTTGTGCTCGCGCTCGATACTGGCGCTGTGCTCGAGCCGATTGACGGCGTCGAAGCATCGGATCCGAGTTTCGGTATGCCGGCGCGTTGGATCAATCCGTCGCGCCGCACCGAGGCTGAAGCGCTGGGCTACGTCGTAGTTGAACCGACCACGATGGTGGCCACGCACTTGATGGAGACCATCAAGGCCAACGCCGCTGAACTGCTCGGTCGCCAGGACGTGCAGGAAATGGTCGAGACGCTCAAGCGGACGCATCCGGCACTTGTTGAAGAAGTCGTGCCTGCCAAAATCTCACTGGGCATTCTGCACCGCGTGCTGCAGCGCCTTCTCCGTGAGCGCGTTCCGATTCGCGACCTGGTCACGATTCTCGAAGCGCTCGGCGACAATGCCGACGTGGTCAAAGATCCGGAACAGCTCACCGAGCACGTGCGCCGTTCGCTCGGCAACGTCATTGCCAATCAGTTCATGGGCGAAGACGGCGCGCTGCGCGGCATTACGCTTGGACCGCGCCTCGAGGCATCGCTCATGGGGCTCTTTGCTCCGCGCTCGGCTCAGCCTGGCACGAGCCTGCTCACGCCCGATTCTTTGGCTGGACTGCTCCGCGAACTGCAGAACCTTATGGCCGCCGCGCCCGACGCGCGCACGATGCCGCTCTTCGTGCCGCCCGGTCTCCGCGTTGGCGTACGTCGTCTGATTGAGCCTGTGATGCCGCAGCTGCCCGTGGTATCGCTCGCGGAACTGCCACCGTTCGTCAACCTGAGCACTATCGGGACGTGGGAGCTGAAACATGCGGCTTGAACGATTCCGTGGCCGAGATCTGGCCACCGTGTACCGCGACGTAAGCCTGACACTCGGCGACGACGCCATGATCGCGCACTCGCGCGTGGTGCGCGAGGGCCGACAGACATTTATCGAAGTCGTCGCCGTGGACGCGCGCGAGATCGCCCGCTTTCGCCGGCAGCTGACTCCAGCCGCACCTCCCGTATTCGCACCACGTGGCGTGCGCCGCGATCGTCCATATGTCGTAGCCCTCGTGGGGCCAACGGGCGGCGGCAAGACACTCACGGCACAGAAGCTCGCCGTGAGTGATGATGCGTTTGGAGCGTCGCGCGCCGGTCTGCTCGTGATTGATCCGGACCGGAGCGGCACGTTTGAGAGCCTTATTCGCTTTGCCGACGCGCACGACTTGGACGTCGAAGTCGTGCACGACCAGAAGAGCATTCACACCGCGCAGCGCCGCCTCGCGGCGTGTGACGTGATTATTGTCGACACGCCCGGCTGCGCGCCGCGTGCCGCACGCGCCGTATGGCGTTCGATGCTCCGCGAGATCAATCCAGACGAAACGCATCTCGTTTTTCCGGCTACGACGCGCTTTGATCTCGCGTCGCACATTCGCGAAGACGCCGAATCGCTCGGCGTGTCGCACGCGTTGCTGACGAAGCTCGATGAAGTGCCCAACGACGCCAATCTCGCAATGATCGCGAGCGCGCTGAGTCTGCCCGCCCGTTGGATTACTGATGGCCAGCTGGCCGGCGGTGATCTCCACTTGGCCGGGCCGATGATTATCAACGCGTTTGATGTGGCACCGGACGAACAGGTCGCATTCGCATGACCGCACCGCGTTCGTTCAACGGTCGACGCGCAGCGGCGCAACTTGGCGACACGCGCATCATCGCGGTGAGTGCGCCACGCCGAGGATCTGGCGTGTCGGTGATGGCTATGCTCATGGCCGTAACTGCCGGTGCGGAGTCACGGCGCACGATGCTCGTCGGCACCGCCAACGATGCGGATGAACGTGCCAAAATGCTCGGCGATTCTGCCGACCAGCTCGGCATCAGCACGGCAATGCTTGCCGGGGGGGATAGTCGCTCCGCGGTCAGGAAACTCCTGCCAGCGTTTCGCGAACATGAAGTGGTGGTGATCGATGCTGGCTCGCAGCACGACATGATCAGTGCTGTGGCGAGCACGCTGGATGCGCACCACTTGGTGGTGAGCGCGAGTATTGACGCTGGCTCGCTCGCGGCAGCGTACGCCGTGGTGAAGTCCATTCACGAAGCCGCTCCGCTCGCGGTGATTGATTTTGCCGTCAATCGCCAAGATACCGCACGCGGTCTTGACGCATTTCGATCGGTGCAAAGTGCCGCTTCGCGGTTCCTCAACCGCGAACTGCGATACGCTGGCACGATTCCTGAAGATGAAGAGTTGCGGGCGGCTATTCTTGCCGCCCATCCGCTCCCGTATGTCGCTGACCGGTTCCGCGCCGGACAAACCGGATTAGAGATCGCAGCACGACTGGTTACTGAAATCACCACCACAGCGTTCGCTTCCCATGCGGCGCGCCAGCATTCCTGGAGAGACTGAGATGATGGACCTCGATCCGATCTGGACGCGTTACCAGAAGGGCGACGCCGATGCCCGCCAGCAGTTATTGAACGAGCACCTCGGCCTTGTGTACTTCGTCGCTCGTCAGCTCGCGTCCGGCCTTGGCGCCGACGTGGAGTTCGACGAGTTCGTGAGCGCCGGCACGCTTGGCCTCATGAGCGCGCTTGAGAGCTTTGAGCCCAGTCGTGGTCTTGCTTTCAGCACCTTTGCCGCCCCGCGTATTCGCGGCGCGATCCTCGACGAGCTCCGTCGCCAGGATCACGTGCCGCGCTCCATTCGCCGCAAGTCGCGGCAGATCAGCGTGGCGCACGAACAGGCGAGCCGCACCATCGGCCAGGATGCCAGCGACAAGGAAACCGCTACAGCGCTTGGCGTCGATGTGCAGACGCTCTGGAAGTGGCAGGCCGACATCGAAGGCGCGGTCCATATTCCGCTGGACCGCAGCACACGCGAGAACAACGAAGAGTCGCCGACCCCCGCCGAAACGCTGTCGAGCCCAGATGAAGAAGGGGTTGAGGAGCGCATCAACTTCGACCAGGAAGTCGACATTCTGCGATCGGCCATCCAAGGGCTCGGTGAGCAGGAGCGCATTGTGCTGACGCTGTACTATTTCGAAGAGCTCAAGCTCCATGAAATCGCGGCGATTCTTGAACTCACGGAATCGCGGGTGTCGCAGATCCGGTCCAAGGCGCTTGGCCGGCTCCGCAAGCAGCTTCAGCCGCTCCGGGCGAACGTCGCCTGAAAGGACCAACCGGGTAGGCCAAGTACCCGGCAAAATCTTCCTAAATGAACACCCCGGCCCCGCTCAGGTGGCGCCGGGGTGTTTCTGTAAGTGATTGTAAATCAACAGGTTAGCGAGCGAGCGGCGTGGCACGGACGTTGCACTTGTAGTTGGCGAACCGGAGGATCAAGATGGGTACTGGAATTCGTCCAACTGGACTCGACAACGCCGCCGCGGCACTCCGCTATCTGGAGCGCCGCCAGGAAGTCGTGGCCAACAACCTCGCCAACATCAATACGGACGGCTTCAAGGGGGAGCGCGCTTTTGCGCGTCTCCTCTCGGACGGCAGTACGCCGGCCGTTGAAACCGCCACTGACTTTCGCGCCGGTCCCATGACCAATACCGGCGCACCGCTCGATCTCGCCATTGCCCGCGACGGCTTTTTCGTGGCGCAGGGCACGACGGAGGGAACGGCGGGTGAACGTCTGACCCGTGGCGGCTCCCTGCACCTCGATGACCAGTCGCGCATCGTGGATCAGGCTGGGCATCCGTTGCTCGGCGAAGCCGACGACGCCGGCGGTGTGGACGGACCGATCGTCGTACCGCATGCCACCAAGGCGCTCACCGTCAAAGAAGACGGCGCCGTGCTGGCCGACGGCAAGCAGATCGCGCGCCTTCGTATTGAAACCGCTCCCACGGGCTCCCGTCTGCAGCATGAAGGCGGCGGCCTCTTTATTCCCGGCGCCACGCGCCAACGCCTCGCCCCCGCCGACCGCTCGGTGCGTCAGGGTTCACGCGAGGAGAGCAATGTCGGCTCCATCGACTCGCTCGTTGATATGATCGCCGTCCAGCGCGCGTACGCCAGCGTGCAGAAAACTATCTCGACCATTGATTCGGCCCGCGGCATCGCGGTGACCGAACTCGGCAAGCCCAGCTAACTCCGGAGTCATACATGGATCCCGCTCTTCGTGCCGCCGCCACGGGAATGATGGCGCAGCAGACCCGCACTGAGGTCATCGCCAACAATCTCGCGAACGTCAACACGACCGGCTTCAAACGCAGCCGCGCACACTTTGAAGACCTGCTGTATCAAACGGTCCAAGGTGCGGCGGTTGTCAACGCCACCGACGCCAGCACGACGCCCGCCATTCAGGTGGGACGTGGTACGCGGCTCGCTGGAGTGGAGCGTATGCATTCGCAGGGCGCGCTCGAGCAGACCAATCGTCCGCTCGATCTCGCGATCCAAGGCGAAGGATTCTTTCAGGTGCAGCTCCCCAACGGCCAGACGGCGTATACGCGCGACGGTTCGTTCCAGATCTCGGATCAGGGCACGCTCGTGACGAGCGAAGGGCACACGATTGTGCCTGGCATCAAAATCCCTGCTGGCCTCGCCAATCTCGCGATCTCTCCCAACGGCATTGTGACTGCCACGATGAGCACGGACGCAAAGCCGGTGGAAATCGGCCGCATCGAGCTCGCGCGGTTTGCCAATCCGTCTGGGCTGCAGTCGATGGGCGGCAACTTGATGGCGGCCACGAGCGCGTCCGGCGATCCGGCCACTGGGTATCCCGACGAAGATGGCATTGGTCAGGTCTCGCAGGGTTACCTCGAAGCCAGCAACGTCGAAATCGTGCAGGAGATGGTGGATATGATCTCCGCCATGCGCGCGTACGAAATCAATTCGAAGGCCGTCAAGAACAGCGAGTCGATGGCTGACATCTCGAACAACTTGGTGCGCTAATCATGACGCATCGGGCGTTGCTCGCGGGACTCTTGCTCGTCGCCGGCGTTCGCGCTGCCGACGCGCAGGGGGCAGCTGCGTCGGCAACGCAGAGCGTGCAGGTGGCATCGGCGGGTCGTGTGGCCCCGGCCACGCTTCGCGCCGCGCGCGATCTGCCGCGGGGGCTCGTGCTCTCGCTCGGTGATATTGTCGCCGAGGCAGATGGCAATCCTGCTTCTATAGATGGCTGGATCACCCGTCGCATTGTCCGTCAGGGCGAAGCGTTGCGGGAGCCGGCAATTGCTCCGCCGCAGTTGGTCCATGCCGGCGCCCCAGTACGGGTGCAGGCGACAGTAGACGGCATTGTGGTTTCGCGTGATGGCACCGCACTCGGCCCTGGTGTGCTAGGGGAACGTGTGCGCGTGCGCTTGGATGCCCAACGCACTATTACCGGGACCGTGACTGGCCCCGCGACTATTTCGCTTCCATGAGGAGTTTCACGATGACCCCGTTCCTTCGCCGCGCGTGCTGTGCGGCAGCGCTGTTGCCGATGACCGCATTGGCGCTCGCTGCCCAGAGCAAGACGGCGCCCAAGCCGGTGGCGGATTCGTTTGCGCTACAGCCGCCGGTGCGTCAGTCGTGGACCTCAGACAAGATGCGCTACGGCGTTGGGGACATCATCATGGTGATGATCAACGAACGCACCAGTGCCAATGCCAACCTCACCGACAACAACTCGGAGAATCGCTCTAAGTCGCTCGGGCTGAACATTCGGCCGCCCGCTTCGCCTGGCGCGCCGTCGGCCAACGTCGATGTGAGCATGGACTTCGACAACAACGGCAACTCGCGCAAGGCGGGCCTCGCCAATCGCGGCAACGATTTCCGGTCGCAGATGAGCGTGCGTGTGATCGGCGTGTCGCCCCAGGGCATGCTGCAGATTCGCGGACATAAACTCGTGAACATCGACAAGAACCAGCAGGACGTCGTCGTCACGGGCTGGATCCGGCCGCAGGATGTGGATGCGGCGAGCAACGCCGTGCTCTCCACCAAGATCGCAGACGCGCAGATCGAGTACGCCCAAAAGGGTGGATCGCTCGGCACGCCGCGCTCGGGTATTCTCTCGAAGGTTCTCGGACTCGTCTGGCCATGATGTCACTTTCGTTTGTGGTTCGTCGCGCGGTATTCGCCGCTCTCCTCCTCTCGGTGGTGGCTGGTACGGCACGCGCCCAGGATGTGCGCGTGCGCGACCTCGTGATGACCGATGCCGCGCCGCCGGTGCGTTTGATGGGCTACGGTCTCGTGACCGGCCTCAACGGGACCGGCGATCGCGTGATGGGCACCTCCGGTTCGCGGCAGACCGTGCAGTCGGTGGTCAACCTGCTCCGTCGTTTCGATGTGGAAGTACCCGCTGAAATGCTGCGCACGCGCAATGTGGCGGCGGTGCTCGTGACGGCTGAAATCTCTCCGTACCTCCGCCCGGGCGGACACTTTGAAGTGCGCGTGTCGTCGCTAGGCGATGCACAGTCGCTGCGCGGTGGCGTGTTGTGGATGACGCCGCTCGTTGCGGACGCTGGTGGCAAGCCACTCGCCGGTGCGCAGGGTGCGCTCGTGGTGAGCGTTGGTGGCGTCAGCCGTCAGCAGGCGCAGCTGCTCACCACCGCGCGCGTCCCAGATGGTGGCATGCTCGAAGCCGACATGCCGCGTCCGCAGATGGCGACCTCCAATAAGTTGTTGCTGCGTGAACCAGACCTCGTGACCGCCACCCGTATGGCCGCGGCGATCGACTCGGCGCTAGGCGCCAAGGGGATTGCGAAGGTCGAGGATCCCGGGTCAATCGTCCTCGCGTTCAAGGACACCGCCGGCGGATTCGCGAATGCGCTCGCACGTGTGCGTGATGTGAAGGTGCGCCCGGCTCGCGCGGCCAAGCTTGTGATTGACGGACGCGACGGCACGGTGGTGGCAGGCGGCGAGTTGCTAGTGGGTGAAGCCACCGTGAGCCACGCTGGCATTACGCTCAGCATCGGCCCGTCAACTGATACGACAGCATCGGTGCGCGGCATGCGCGTGCCGACCGGTACGCCGGTGCAGAAGATCGCCTCCGCACTCCACGCCATGCAGGCAACGGCCAGTGAGATCGGCGCGATCTTCGAAGCCCTGCGCGACGTGGGCGCGATTACCGCCGAGGTGGTGCTCCGATGACGATTCCGAATGTGACCGGCGCCGCGACAGCGGCTCCGCGTCCCGATGAAGTGGAACGCCTCCGGAAAACTGGCAAACAGTTTGAGGGTGTGTTCGTGATGCAGCTGTTCAAGGCCATGCGTGACACCGTGCCCCAGGATGAAGGCGTCCTGAGCGGAGGCGCAGGCGAAGACATGTTCAACTCGATGCTCGACCAAAAGATGTCCGATAAACTACCCGAGCAGTGGCACCATGACTTGAGCGACGTGATGGTTGCGCAGCTCAAGAACCGGTTGTCCCCGCAGCAATCGCCTGTTGCCGAAAGTCCGAAGTTGCCGCGCCCTGAGGCGCCGGAGATCCGTTGACCAACGTGATGCCCGCAGTGATTCCTGCTGGAAATCTCATGCTCATGCGCACGCCCATTGCTCACACGTCGGCGACGGTGGCGGCCCTGGGTGACGCGTTGCATTCTGAGGCGCGGTTGCTCGCCGATCTCATTGCGATCATGCGTCGTCAGCGCGACGCCGTGGCGCGCGACGACCTCGACGCCGTGGACGATTCTGTATTTGCGACGCATCGTGTGCTCGTCACACTCGGCGAAGCGCGTCGTCGTCGCCGCTCACTGAATCATATGCTCGGCGAGGGTGATGACCTCAGCCTCTCCGGCATTGAAGACTTCTTTGTTGGCGAGGCGCCTGAGGCGGTGCGCGAAGCGGTGGCGGTGGTGACGCGCGAAGCGCGGTTGTTGCAGCGCGAGGTGGAGGTCAACCGCCGCGTGCTCCGCGGCGCGATTGATTCCGCGGATCAGTACGTGCGGGCGATGTGCGGCGTGGCCGCGACGCCTGCGTCTGGGTATCCCGCCGCCGCCGTTGCTGGTGGTGCGGCAGTCACTTATGCGCCCCGTCAAGGTGGCGCGCTACTCGACCGGAGAGTCTAATGGCCTCGATGGACTCCCTCTTCGGCGTCGGGCGCTCGGCGATTCTGGCGCAGCAAGCGGCGATTCAGGTTGCCGGTCACAACATCGCGAACGCCGAAACGCCCGGATATACCCGTGAGAGCGTGCAACTCACGGCGGCGCCGCCCGAGTATAGTGGGCTCCACACCTTTGGCACCGGCGTCGCGATCTCCAACGTCGTGAGCGCGCGGGATGCGCTGCTCAGCGCCGAGGTTCGTTCGCAGAACACGCCTGCCAGTTCGTTTAAGACGCGGGCTGGACTGCTGGGGCAAGTGGAAACCGTGCTTGGCGACCCGAACACGAACGCACTCAGTGGCGCGATCGACGGGTTCTACAATGCGTGGAGTGATCTCTCGTCAAATCCCGCTGACGCGGCTTCGAAAACGGTCGTGCAACAGCGCGCGCAGACGCTCGTCGATTCGTTCCACACCTATGCGAGCCAGTTGACGGAAGTCGGGACGCAGGCCAGCAACAGCCTCGCCGACTCCATCCGTACAGTCAACAGCCTCACCACGAAGATCGCCCAGATCAATAAGCTCATTGTGCCGGCCGAGGCCACTGGCCAGCCAGCCAATGATTTGCGTGACCAGCGCGATCAGTTGATTGACCAGCTGTCGACGATCGTGCCGATCACCGTCATGGATCGTGCGGACGGCGGCAATCAAATTGTGATTGGCAGCGTGTCGATCGTGGACGGTGGCGACGCCAAAACGCTTACTCTGAATAACACGACCGTTTCCGTCACGTCGCCCACGGGCACGGGAATGCCGCTGCGCAGTTTGGGTGGCCAGATGGGCGCCTACATCGATTTTTTGAGCACCGACCTGCCGGGAGTGCAGGGGCAGCTCAACGCCATCGCGTCCGCGATCATCACGGATGTGAACACCGTGCACAAGACCGGGTGGTCAACGGCGGAGGGTGCGGGCGGGGTCGCTGGAAACTGGGACGTCAACGCGCCGCCGACCGGATCGAACGTCGATTTCTTCGACTCGACCCCTGGAAACGCCTCGGCAATAAATATCAGTCTGTCGGCTTCTGTCGCCGCCAGTGCCTCGGCCATTGCCTCGGGTAACACACGCAACGCCGCGGGGAACAACACGGTCGCGCTCAATGTTGCGGCTTTGCGCGACAATTCCCCCTCCGCTGCCGGAAATTCGGTCACCGGCGCCTTCCGGACCCTTGTGTCCGGCCTCGCCGTGAAGAAGAATTCAGCAGACGATTCCGCGACGGTTTACAAAACCTTGGCGGATCAGGCTTCCAACCGTCGACAAAGTGCGACCGGCGTGAACACCGATGAAGAACTGATGAAGCTGATTCGCTATCAGCAGGCATTCATCGCGGCGTCGAAGTACATGCAGACGGTCAACGAAATGTCCCAATCGCTGATGTCCATCAAGCAGTAAGAGGCCGCAGTATGCTCATCCTGAGCCGCAAGGAAGGCGACTCGATTGTGATCGGCGGGGACATTCGGATCATTGTCCTCAGTACCGATCGCCACGGCGTGCGTTTGGGCATCGAAGCCCCCACGGACGTGCGCATTTTACGCGGCGAAATCGTGAGTCAGGTGGAGAAGGAAAATCAGCGCGCCACCGAGGGCGGTTCGGCCATCGAGTGGGCCGATCTCGTTCCGCCACCGCCAAAGAAGTAGCGCCATTGCCGCCAGACGGCGGCCGCACACCGCGCGCCGCCGCGCTCGCTTATCCGCCGCGCTCGCTTATCCGCCGCGCTCGCTTATCCGCCGCGCTCGCGCCGCCGCAAAAACGCCAGTGATCCCACACGCAGTCGCACGCACACGCCGCCTCGCGGCGTTTTTTCCACATGCACTTCGCCCGCCGCATCGCGCGCGAGCCAGCGCACGCCGTGAATTTCTTCCGGCCACTCCGACTGCATCGCCGCCGGTCCGCTGGTTTCCGCAATGATTTCCACAGCGTCGGCATCACCGGAATAGCGAAGCACCACCCCGGCCGACACATCGTCAGGGTTTAGGTGCCGCCCGGCCGCGCTCAGCAGGAGCAGCAACGTCTGCACCATCGCCGTGGAGTGGTAGAGCACCGGCGGGGTCGCGGGGTCGCCCTCGACTCGGCACAGGACATCACGCAGCCCGTAATGGTGCTCAAAGAGGGAGACTGCGGCGGCGACCGCTTCGGCCACTTGGGAGGGCTCCGGCGCAGGGCTCCCGACAAAGGGGAGCAATCTATAGAGACGGAGCAACTCCTCCATCCGGTCGATCTCCCCTTCGACTCGCTGGCCCATCGTTTGGGTGCCGTCTTCGCTTCCCAGCCCTGCGGCTACGGCGCCGAGCGAGGAGAGGCGGTTACTGAAACTATGGTTGAGTCCGCGTAACACGTTGCCAGACAACGAGTTCCACGCTTCTGCAGCCAAGCCAAGGTTTGGGGCTTCGTTTTGTGTCGTCACGACGGTATTTGGCAGTGAAAATGGTAGAGTTTCACCCAGTGCGGGACGATACTCTCCTTTGCGGACAGGAAGTCCTGGCTCCACCTCGGTATCGGACGAAACGCTGTGTTCCTAATCATCGGTCTTGTAATCGTCTTCGGCAGTATTGTAGGCGGTTATGTCATGCACCACGGCGAACTCGCCGTTTTGGTGCAAGTCAACGAATTTCTCATCATCGGCGGCGCTGGCCTGGGGTCCCTCATTATCGGGAACCCGCCAGGCACGATGAAGTCTGCGCTTACCATGACGCTCGGGCTGCTGAAGCCTGATCCGTTTAACGGGAAGGCGTACGGCGAACTGCTACAGGTACTCTACGAGATTCTCCGCACCGCCCGCAAGGACGGACTGATCGGCCTCGAAAAACACATCGAGAATCCGGCGGAAAGCGAGATCTTTGTGAAGTATCCGAACTTTCTGCATCACGGCGCTGCCGTGTCGATGCTGTGCGACACCCTCAAGGTACTGCTGAGCGGGACGGTGGAGGATCACCATCTCGCCGAAATCCTCGACATTGACCTCGAGCAGCAGCACCACGAGGCGATGGCCGCCCCGGCCGCCATCAACAAAGTCGGCGACGCGATGCCCGGATTCGGCATCGTGGCCGCCGTGCTCGGCGTCATCATCACCATGGGCTCGATTGGCGGCGCTGCCAGTGAAATCGGCGAGAAGGTCGCCGCGGCACTCGTCGGCACCTTCTTAGGCATTTTGCTCTCCTATGGCGTGATGGGTCCCATCGCGCAGGCGATCGAAGCGCGCATTGCCTCGGAGCACGCCTATATGCTGTGCATCAAGACGGCCCTGTTGTCGTTTGCGCGCGGCGACGCGCCGATGTCGGCCGTGGAATTTGCGCGACGCAACATTGAACCTGGTCATCGTCCGTCGTTCGCCGAGCTCGAAGCGCTGACGCGGCCGAAGGCGGCGTAAGTGAGCAAAGACGCCTCGAAGCGCCCTATCATCATCAAGCGAGTCAAGAAGGCGGCCCACGGCCACCACGGCGGATCGTGGAAGGTCGCGTACGCCGACTTCGTGACCGCAATGATGGCGTTCTTCATGGTGATGTGGATCCTCGGCATGGACGACGCCACCAAAAAGGCGATCGAAGGCTATTTCTCGAGTCCCGCGGGATTCAAGAAAGGCTACGGCTCAGGCGCGAGTCCGTTGTCGACGGGCAACACGCCGACGAAGCTGAAAGACGAAGCCATCAAGCTGATCGTCCACACCTCGCAGGAAAAAAACTTCATCAAGGTAGCGGGGCAGATCAAAACGCGCCTCGACTCTGCCAAAGGCGCGCTGGGCTCGGCGAAGTTTGAAGTCACGGTCACGAGCCGCGGCCTGCGGATTGATCTCATTGAAAGTGGGAAGGGCGAAAATTTCTTTCCGCGCGGATCGGCGTCTATGACGTCCGTCACGCGCATTAGCTTAGCGCTGATCGCCGACGAACTCCTCGCGCTCAAGAATCCAGTCGTCGTCGAAGGGCATACCGATGCGGCGACCTACGCCGCGCATGCGCAGTATACGAACTGGGAGTTGTCCACCGATCGAGCGAACGCCGCACGGCGCGTGCTTGCGGATGCCGGCCTGACCGGCGGACGCGTGGTGGAGATTCGCGGACTCGCCGACACGCAGCTGCGAAACCCCAACGACCCCACGGCATCGGAGAACCGGCGCATTTCGCTCTTGCTGCCGTTCAGCGATCCGCCGCCGTCGAGTCCGGAGCCCACATCGCCAACAGCGCCAGGGACTCCAGGCGTCGGTTCGACGACAGCGGCCGTGCCCACCGTCGTGGTGCCGCCTACTGCGGGTGGTGCCGCAGCAAAAACGGTGGTGAAGTCCACGCCTGGCGCGCAGTAGTCGGCAGGAGGGTGCGGTGATATGACCGCTCCCGCAGCTGCTACCGCTGCTGTTAGCGTTGCTGCAGAACCTCGCGGGCCCAGGCGCCGGCTTCGGAATACCACTCGGGGAGTTGATCGATCACACCGAGTTCGGTTCCGCGTGTAATCGCCTGTTCCCAGTCACCGCGCGCATAGCTGGTGGCCGTCTCGAGATATGGCGTGTACGGCCCCGCCTCCTTCAGTAGCGCAAGCTCCACTTCCGACGACACGCGCACCTGCCGGAGGAGCTCCGGCATCGGCAGACCGAGAATGGCGTCGAACACCGAGAGTACGCCGGTGAGAAAGAGCGATGGGGCCGCAGCTTTCATTCCCGTGTTGAGCGCCAGCAGCTCGCAGAGCCGGCCTCGCTCGAGTGCGGAGAGCATCATTTCGCGGTCAATGCCCGTGCTCATAGGCGCGCTATTCACAAAGAGCAGCGTAAGCCAGCGGTGCAGCGGCGCGCGTCCAATCATGCGCACGGCCTGTTGAATGGATTCAATTCCCGAGCCGCCCATGCCCGCCGAGTTGACGATGCGGAGCAGTTTGTAGCTCAGCCCTGGATCCGAGCGGAACGCCGTTTCGAGATCGCGATCGGTGGCGCGCTGGTCGAGCACCATGTTCATCACTTTCACCACGCCAATCATCCCGGCGGGGAGATCGCGGCGTTTGACAATTTCTGGGCGGCTAAAATAGTAGCCCTGAAAGAGCGTAAAGCCGAGCGCGCGGCATTGGGCAAACATCGCGGCATCTTCAATGCGTTCCGCGAGTAGCGTCACCTTATACGGCTTGAGTCGCTTGACGAGTGCCTGCAAGTGTTCGCTGGTGGCGCCGAGGACGTCGACCTTGACGATATGCGCGAGCTTGAGGAATGGCTCGTATTCTTCGCCCGCGGCAAAGTCGTCGAGCGCGAGGCGAAATCCTTTTTCGCGCAGCGCGTGCGCGGCCGCGATGGTTTCGGCATCGCACTCAATGGTTTCGAGCAGTTCGATGGTAATCGACGACGGATCAGTGAAGGCGAAATCGTGATTGAGGAGCAGCTCGCGCGGAAAGTTGATAAACGCGGGCACGCCGCCGGTGAGCTGTTCGAGTCCGATCGTGAGAATCCCCGTCACGATGGTCGTACTGCTCATCTTCATCGAGTCTTCTTGCCCAGCCGCGGTCGCCGTTTTGGCTGGGCGGTAGAGCAGTTCGTATCCGGCCAGCTTATTGTCGAGATCGAAAATCGGCTGGCGTGCGATGAAGGCTTCGCTCACGGCGGTGTCGTTGGCGCAGGGGGAGAGGCTGTTTCGTCGGCGAAACAGCGCATTTGTATGAGTATCGGCTTGGGACCGCTGGCGCAACAACTCGAGGGTGCCGACACCGTTACGGAGCCGCCGGTTCCCCAGCGAGTAGGCCCCGCTCGGCGCGCTCCACAATGGCGCCAGCCTCCGGCCCCGCCACAAATAGAAATTCACGATTGGTGAGGTGGCTGACCGTCCCCACCTTCTCGCCGCGCGGGTTGTGAATGCCAATCTGGGCGCCCACATACCGCCGGAAGGCCACCGGCATGGCTGCGACTTCGCCATGCGACGACTCGAGTAGCGCAACAATGTCGTCGTAGTGGAAATACCCTTCGTTACTGAACGACACTATGCAGTAGCGCGCCGGAAGCGCCCGCACGAGTTCGGAGAATGCGGTCCAGGCGCGCGCGCGCACATTGTAAGCACTTTTGGTGGTGCGGCAATCCACGCGCTTGCGCGCCACGCCGTACGCCTCGGGCGCATCGTGGCGGACGATGGTCTCCCACACGTGATAGTTGGAGAAGTATGAATGCTGATTGTACGGCGGATCGAGATAGGCGATGTCCATCGGCGCGAGCTGGGTGGCTAGCACATTCGCATCTTCGCGAAACACCGTGCCGGTGCCGGCAATCAGTTCCGGCATGCGGAGCTGCATCGTCTGATGCGAGCGTGGCGCCCAGCCCTTGAGATACGCCATCTGCAGGCCAGTCGTGGAATCCACGCGGTCGGCCGCGAGGAGCAGCGCTGTCAGTAGCACCGCGCGCTCGGTGGCGCCCTCAGCGACGCCGTCGAGCGCGTCGCGAATGGCATCAATCCGGCGGCCGTTGAACGGCTGAAAATAGCGCGCTTCTTCACAGAAGGTGCGCGTGACGTAGCCATCGTGCCCTGGCAGCGCATCGAGATACTGCAGCTTGTCGGCGATCGCGCGCACGGCGGCCGCATCGCTGCCATCCATGGCGATGTAGCAGGTCGCGAGTATTTCGCTGTACGAGGCGAGGTCATTGGCCGTCACGGCAAAGCTGCGGCGCTTGAGCGCCTGAGCGACACGCGTGGTTCCGGTGAACACATCGGCCACGGTGTGCGCGCCACTCTGCTCACGCACGGCGTCCGCCAGTGCCACGAGCCGTGGCACCAACGTCCGCTTCGAGCCTAAATACTTAATCACCCCTCAGCCTTGGCCCGCTCTTTGGCAATGAGTTCGCGACGGAGAATCTTGCCCGATGCCGACTTGGGAATCTTGTCTACGAATTCCACCACGCGCACTTTCTTGTACGGCGCCACCACGCCGGCGACGAACGCCATGATCTCCGCTGCTTCGCACGGCTCACGCAGCACCACGAATGCCTTCGGTACTTCGCCAGCCTCTTCGTCCGCCAGCGGAATCACCGCGGCGTCCGCCACCTTCGGATGCGTGAGCAACACCGCCTCGAGTTCGGCGGGCGCCACCTGATAGCCTTTGTACTTAATGAATTCCTTGAGGCGGTCCACGATATAGAAGAAGCCATCATCGTCGGCGTAGGCGACGTCGCCCGTCCGGAGCCAGCCTTCGGCATCGATTGCCGCCGCCGTAGCTTCGGTCTGATTTAGATAGCCTTTCATCACCTGCGGACCGCGGATGTACAGTTCACCGCGTTCATTGGGGCCCAGTTCGCGCCCATTTTCGAGATCCATAATCCGACACTCGGTGTTGGGCACCACCAATCCACACGAACCGGGCTTGTACTGCGAGCGATCGAACGGCGTGAAGTGCGTGACCGGGCTCGTCTCCGTCATACCGTAGCCCTGCTTGGCAAACACACCAAGTCGGTCGTCAATGGCTTTCTCGAGTTCGCCGCTCAGCGGAGCCGCGCCCGAGTTAATCATCTTGAGCGACGAGAGATCGTATTTGTCCACCATCGGATGTTTGGCCAACGCCAACGCGATGGGCGGCACGAGATACGCCGACACCACTTTGTATTCCTGCGAGAGCCGCAGGTAGGTCTCGAGATCGAACTGCGGCAGCGTGACCACGGTGGCGCCGCGACGCAGTACAGCGCAGAGGATGACGACCATGCCGTAGATATGAAAAAACGGCAAGATCCCCATCGTGTGGTCGCCGGGGTTCGAAATGTCGATGAAATCGCACTGTGCGACGTTCGCCACGAGGTTGCGATGCGTGAGCATTACCCCTTTGGGCAAGCCGGTCGTGCCGCTGGAGTACGGGAGCGCGACAATATCGTTGGCTGGATCGATCGGCGGCGCTGTGGCCGTCCCATCGTTGTCCACAAATGAGGCGAAAGTGGTGCAGCCAGGGGCCTCACCAAAAACGATGACTTCCGCTCCCCCGACCAGCGCCGCAGCCTGCAGCGTACGCTCGGCGAGGGCCGGGATCGTCACAATCAGGCGGGCACCGGAGTCGCGCAACTGCTTGGCCAGTTCCTCGGCGCCATACATCGGGTTAGCCGTGGTGTTCATCCCGCCCATCGAGGCCACGCCGAAGAACACCGCCGCGTACTCGGGGATATTGGGGCTGAAGATGCAAAGGGCGTCGCCCGGCTTGAACCCACGGGCGGCCAGCCCCCCCATCACCCGCCGAATGAGTGTCTGGAGCTCCCCGAAGGTGACGCGCCGGCCGGTGGGGCCATCAATAAGAGCGGCGTAATCCCGAAATTCGTCCACCCGGGCAAAGACGTAGTCAGTGAGCGCAACGTCGGGGATGACGGCGTCCGGAAAGCGGCTGCGGAAAATCATCGGTCAAAACCCTGTGGTGAGGGGGGCAGCGTGGGTAATAGCTCTTTCGCGGCCGCTCGGCAATCCGGGACGACAGCCGAACCGACTGGCTGACGCTACATTAAAAGGAAGCGCGGCGAGCTTTGCAACCCGCGTCTCACTTTTCTGCCTCACGTTCGAGGATTCTGATGCGAATCACCAAAGTCGGTGTAGTCGGCGCCGGCGTGATGGGACACGGCATCGCCGCGCTCTGTGCCTCCGCCGGATTCCCCGTTGTCCTGCTCGATATTCCGGGCTCGGACGACCCCTCCTCCCCGGATCGCTCCGCACCCGCCAAAGGCGGCCTGCAAAAAGCGATCAAGAACAAGCCGGCCGCGTTCATGGACACGGACCGCGCCGCGCTCGTGCAGACCGGCAACACGGTCGACCATCTGCAGCTGCTCGCCGATTGCGACTGGATTGTGGAAGTCATCATCGAGCAACCCAAGCCGAAACAGGAATTGTTCGCGCGCATCGAACAGATCGCGCCGAACGCGATCGTCACGTCGAACACCTCGGGCATTCCGATGTCCGTGCTGCTCGAAGGACGCAGCGACAAATTCCGCCGCCAGTTCTGCGGCACGCACTACTTCAATCCCCCGCGCTACATGCACCTGCTTGAAATCATCCCGACGCCCGACACGGCGCCGGAGGTGCTCGACGCGGTGCGTCACTTCCAAGAACGCATCCTCGGCAAAGGCATTGTCATTGCCAAGGATGTGCCGGGTTTTGTGGCCAACCGACTCGGCGTGCATGGCATGGTCGTGGCGGGTCGCGCGATGATGAAGCACGATCTCACGATCAGCGAGGTGGACACGCTCACCGGCTCGCTGATTGCTCGCGCCAAAACCGCGACCTTCCGCACCGGCGATCTCTCGGGCATCGACGTGCTCGTGCATGTCACCAAAGGGTTGAGCGACACTACGGGCGAAGATTTGTCGCTCGCGCCGTGGATTCACGATCTCGTCAAGAGCGGCCGCCTCGGCGACAAAACCAAGGCCGGCTTCTACAACAAGAAAGGCAAAGACATTCTCACGCTCAACTGGAAAACACTCGAGTACGAGAACCAGGGGCGTTTCTCTTCGCCGGAGTTGGACGCGCTGCAAAAGCTTCCGGCCGCAGCGCGCATCAATAAGGCCAAGGATCTTCCGGGCAAGCACGGCGATTTCCTGCGCGACATCCTGATTGAGCAGTGTCACTATTGCCTCACGCTCACGCCGACGCTCGCCTACGACATTGTCGCAGTTGATCGCGCGCTCGTCTGGGGCTACGGATGGGAAATCGGACCGTTCCAAGTGATGGATGCGCTCGGACTCGATTGGCTGCGCGCGCAGTTCAAGGCCGCAGGCAAGGATGAGCCCGCGCTCCTCAAGGCGACCGGCGCCAAGTTCTACGACGGCGAAGGGACTGCGGTCACCATTCCCGCTATCGAAAAGAATGCACCGAATGGCAAGCGTACCGGCGTGCCTGCCATTCCTGGGCAGTTGGTACTCGCGCACACGACGATTATCGATTCCAACAAAGAAGCGCGCGTACGCGATCTCGGCGACGGTGTGCTCTGCCTCGAATTCTGCGGCAAGATGAATACCCTCGGTGCTGGCGTGCTCGACATGGTGGCACGCACCATCGATCGCGTCAACACCGGCAAGTATGTGGGCCTCGTGCTGGGCAATGACGACCCGCGTACCTTCAGCGCCGGCGCCAACCTCGGCGCAGCGGCTGGTGCGGCGGCGAGCGGCGACTGGAAAGCCATTGAAGCAAGCGTGAAGGCGTTCCAGGATTCCGTGATGAGCGTGCGTCGCGCACCCTTCCCCGTGGTGAGCGCGCCGTTCGGACTCACGCTCGGTGGCGGCGTGGAGTTCTCGCTCCACTGCGACCGCGTGCAGGCGCACGCCGAGTTGTATATGGGATTGGTGGAAGTCGGCGTCGGCATCATTCCGAGCGGTTGCGGCACCAAGGAACTGATTTTCCGCTTTACCGAGGCGCTCAAGCCGTACGAAGAGGCTGATCCATTTGAGGCGGCCAAGCGTGCGTTCAAGCTGATCGCGCTTGCCGCGACCAGTTCAAGTGCCAGTGAAGCTCGGAAGATGGGTTTCCTGCGTCCGATGGCCGATCGTATTTCGTTCAACCGTGACACCCTCATCACCGACGCCAAGATGCGCGTGCTGGACTTAGCACCCGACTATGTGGCGCCGGCGATGAAGACCATTCGAGTAGGCGGCAAAGAAACGCTCGGCAATCTTGACTATGCGCTCTGGTCGTTCAAGGAAGCCGGTCAGGCCAGCGAACACGACGTGCGCATTGGGCATTGGGTGGCCTATGTGCTCGCCGGCGGTGATGGCGCCCCGCGCGACGTCACCGAACAGGATCTGATCGATCTCGAGCGCGAAGCGACGCTCTCGCTCCTCGGCACCGCCGAGACGCAGGCGCGCATCAAGCACATGCTCGAGACCGGCAAGCCGCTCCGCAACTGATGCCCTTGATCCGTGCATCCGTTGTTTACGGATCACGGGTCACGGTTAACCGTCAACTGCCTACTTGGTTTTCACACCATGACTCAATTGAAAGAAGTTGTCATCGTCAGTGCCGTTCGCACGGCCGTCGGCCGCGGTAAGAAAGACGGCGCGCTTGCGAACTGTCACCCTATCGATCTGTCCGCCACCGTTCTCCGGGGCGTGGTGGACAAGATTAAGCTGGACCCCGCCGTTATTGACGACGTGCTCTGGGGCTGCGCGATGCCTGAGTCGTCGCAGGGACTCAACGTCGCGCGTCTCGCTGTGATTCGTGCGGGCTTTCCGGTGGAAGTCAGTGCGGCCACCGTCAATCGCTTTTGTTCTTCTGGCCTGCAGACCATCGCGATGGCCGCGCAGGCTATTGCCTCTGGAATGAATGACGTCATCGTGGCCGGTGGCGTGGAGATGATGAGCCAAGTGCCGATGAGCGGCTATCACACGCGCTTGCATCCCGAACTCACTGAAGCCAGCATCGGCATGGGGTTTACCGCCGAGCGTGTGGCCAAGCGGTGGGGCATTACGCGTGAGATGCAGGATGCTTTCGCGGCGGGTAGCCAGACGAAGGCCGCCGCCGCGATTGCTGCTGGTAAGTTCACATCGGAAATCGTGTCGGTGAATGTGCCGGTCACCTCGTGGAAGGGTTCCAAGAAATCGGAGAAGATCGTGAGCGTCGCGACCGACGAACTCCCGCGCGCCGGCACCACCGCGGAATCGCTGGCCAAGTTGCCGCCCGCGTTCAAGCCAGGTGGCAGCGTGACGGCTGGTAACTCGAGCCCGTTGAGCGACGGCGCTGCGGCATTGGTGTTGATGAGCGCCGAACGCGCCAAGGCACTTGGCCTCAAGCCGTTGGCACGGTTCGTGACGTTCGCCACGGCTGGTGTTGAACCCGACGTGATGGGCATCGGCCCTGTGAAGGCCGTGCCGAAGGCGCTCTCGCGCGCCGGTCTCACACTTGGCGATATTAAGATGATCGAACTCAACGAGGCCTTTGCTGCACAGGGACTCGCCGTAATGAACGACCTCGGCATGAACCCTGAACTCGTGAACGTGAATGGTGGGGCGATTGCCCTTGGCCATCCGCTCGGTGCGACGGGCGCCAAGCTGTCCACGCAACTGGTGCACGAACTCGGCCGCCGCGGTGGCGGACTCGGGATGGTGACGATGTGCGTCGGTGGCGGTATGGGTGCTGCTGGCATCTTTGAAGTGTTCGCCGCGTGAACGGAAGAGCAGTCGACGATTTCACAGGGAGCGCACGATGAGTCTACGTACGACGCTGCGTGACCATCTCGTCACCGTGTGGGTGGGCGATCCGTGGTATGGCAACTCAGGACGCAAGATTCTCGAAGGTGTCACGGCGGCCGAAGCGGCGCAGCATCCCATTGCCGGGGTGCAGAGCATTTGGGAGTTCGTACTGCACCTGACGGCGTGGACCGAAGAGTGTGCGCGCCGTGTTGAGGGAGAGCCCGCGCACGATCCGGTGCGCGGCAACTGGCCCGCGGTGCCGTCAGCGACAGACGACGCCGCTTGGAAAGTGACGCTCGACGAACTCGGTAAAGCGCGCCAGCATGTGCTGGACGCTATTGAGAAGGCGCACGAGGAAGATCTCTACGGCCTGGTGGCCGGTGCGCCTGCTGGTTCCACGCCACGCACGCGAGCAGAAACGGCGGCTGGGCTCGTGGAGCACGACGTGTATCACTTTGGGCAGATTGCGCTGGTGAAGAAAGCGATTCGCGCCGGCGCCGCCAAGTAGCTGGCCAGTGGAACCGCGAGTCGCGGTTCCACTGGTTGTACAACTCCTGTTAGCGCGCGGCGTCGAGCGCAGCCCGCAGGCCGCTCAGTACCGCAGTCGGCGCGCCATCAGCCCAAAAGTGGATGTAGTAGATCTTGGGCGTCTCGCCAATCATGTGCGAATGCACGGCCGTCGCGGTGATGCCGTTTTTCGCGAGCGCAGAAATCACGGGCTGCACGCGGTCCTCCAGCACGGAGAAATCGCCCGTTGCCACGTACCGCGCGGCATCGACCATCTGAACATTGATCGGCGTGCCGTAGCCTTGAGCGGGCACGACCGTCATGCCGTGCATGGTCACCGGCACCTTTGGAATCACGACAGAGATTTGCACAATGGCGCCAGTCGCGCGGCCCGGTACGCCGAGTGTGCGAAAGACGAGGCCGCTGTCGATAGTGACGGGAGCTGGCGCGGCCGCGGTAACCGGCCGCGGCGTGTGTGTCTTGGCGAGCACTTTGTCGAACTTCACGGCTAAGGCGAGTGCGGAGCCCATGGCCTCGACGTGCACATAGGCGATTTGCGGCTCGCCCACTACGTGATTGTGAATCGCGGTGACCGCGATTCCCTGCGCGCTCAACTCGGCGAGCGTCGCCGTCATTTCGTCGCCCGGAAGTACGAGATCGCCCATCACGGTCGTTGCGGCCGGCGTACCTGCGAATCCGAGCCAGGTGCCCAGCGCTAGCGCGGGCGACACCGTCACATCACGCACCTTCAGCGTCAGGTCACGGCGAGGAAAGTTGTAGCGGATGTAACCATCGGCACGCGTGGGCGCGGTCTGTAGCACTTTGCCTACCGAATCCCACGTGGCCTGTGCATCCAGCTGTTGTGCTCCACCCATGCGCGAGGTGGCAATCATCATTACGGCAAAAGCGAGTAAACGGGTCGCGCGCATGGGGGGCTGCCTCATATCAGTGGTGTGCTACTCGGGTCCCTCCGCCGGCCCAGGGTCCGGCAGAGGGTTTGTTATTACGGCTTTCGCGGTGTGTCGTATACCGTGCTGGCCTTCACGTCGTTCCGTAGCATGTCGGCATTCACCCAATACGCATCGCCAAAGGGCTGCTTGCGCGGCCATAGCTCATCGAGCGAGAAGCCGTCGTACAAGGTACCACCCTTCATCACCCACTTGATGTCCATCGTGTTGCGGATGTTGTCGAGCGGGTTGGAGTTGAGCACCATAAAGTCTGCGAGCTTGCCGACTTCAATGCTGCCAATGTCTTTATCGGCACCGAGGAAGATGGCGCCGTGCTTGGAGGCTACTTCGAGCGCGCCCATGTTACCCAGTGCGGAGGCGCCCATCCACACTTCCCAATGTGGCGCGAGTCCGTGGTGCTCGCCGTGCGAACCCAGCGCGCCGTGGCCGCCTTCCTTAATAATGTCGGCCATCGCCTGCGCGATCAGCGGATAGCTGTAATCGGTGGCCGGACGCAACGTGCGCGTGCGCAACTGCGGCACGAGCGCGCGCCAGGGGAACCAATGCTGCTGCTTGGGATCCTTCCACCAATCTTGGCTCGCAAACCAGTACTCAATGTTCCAGCTCTGCGGACCTGCCACGACGAGCGTCGGTGAATAGGTGGCGCCTGCTGCACCAAGGAGCTTGGCGCCGTCGGAGTACATCGGCACTTCGCTGAACGGATGCTCCCACCCTGTTTGGCCGTCGAAGATCATGCCGAGATCTTCAAAGAAGTCACTCCCTTCGCTCGTGACGTTGAGGCCAATTTGGCGCGCGGCTTCGGTGACCCACTGCCGTTGGTCGCGACGGGGCTGCGCGTACTGCTTCATTTGTGTGGCGCCCCAATCGGACATACGCCGCACCAGCGCGAGCGCGCCGGCCAGATTGGAGATTTCGTTTGTGCGCGATCCGTCGCCGCTGCTGGCGTTGTCGCCGGTGCTGAAGGCGCGCGGGCCCACCATCGCGCCCGTCTCGATCATTTCAGCCGTGGGGAACACATTCTGACTCCACGTGCTGTTGTCCATCGTGGTCGTCACCCCGTAGGCGAGATAGATGGCCTGCTCAAAATCGTGCGCGGGCCGCATGCCACGCCACTCGCGATAATGGTGCGAGTGCATATCCACAAAGCCCGGGATAATTGTCTTTCCTTTGGCATCAATCACCTGCTGCGCACCAGCCGTACTGCACGTTCCCACGCAGGTGATGCGGCTTCCCTTCACGATGATTGTGCCGCGCTCAATCACCTTCCGCTGATCCAACGTCACAATGCGCGCGCCGGTAATCGCGACCGTGCCCTGTGGCACCGCGCGCGCGGCCTTCACGTTGAACGCCGTGGTGTCAATCTTCTTGGTGTCGGCGTGCCAAGCGAACATATGGTTGCCACTGCCCCACTCGAGCACCGCCGCCGTACGCCAACGCGGGAAGATGCCGCCGTCACGCGAGAGCTGTGTGACGGGGAATGCGCCGCGACGCTTCTGTACATCCTGTGGCGTGCCGCCAAGCCCGCCCCAGGCGAACGGTGTCACATACACATTGTCGCCTTCCTGAAACGCGAGCCAGGCACCATCTGGGCTCGGCACCATTTCGTCGGCGGCAGGGAATGTGACGTGCAACTGACGATCACTACCGTCGGCTTTCACACTCGAGAGCCCAGTCCCGCCGCCGCGACCACCGGCCGGCGCGCTGCGCTCGTCTGGCCAGAACAGACGCCCCTCGGGGCCGAAGCTCGGACGCAGCAGCTGACGACGCGCTTCGTTGCCCACACTCTGCCCCGTGGGACGTGACACCGTAGTGATCACCACGCCCGTGTCGTTGCCGTTCGCCGAGTAGCGTGCGAGATCGTACCACGCATTGTGCGTGAGCGTGCGACCGCGCGCCGTGGCACCTTCGCCGCGAGCGACCACCACCGAGCGACCATCGGGGCTCCACACGGGATCTACAAAATCGCCGGCGTCTGACGAGAGCCGCACCGGTTCGCCACCAGCGGCTGGCACTTTCCACAACTGACCGCGCGCGCCGTCATCCATCGACACAAAGGCAATCCACTGCCCGTCGGGGCTCCACACCGGCGCGTACTCAAGCGGCTTGAACGACGGCGGCGTTACACGATGCGGCGCGCCATTCGACCCGCTCTGCACATACACGCGGCCGAGCGCCTGAAAGAGCACGCGCGCGCCATCCGCCGTGGAGGCCGGCCAGCGCACGAACTGCGCTTTCACGGAATCGTCTGAAATACGAAACTGCTTGCGCGCCATTTCACCAATGGTGCGCTGCACCTTGGCGGTAAAGGCAATCGTGGATACCGCTCCACTCGCCACATCGAGACGGCGCAACTTGCCACCCTGAGCGAGCACAATCGATTTGCCATCGGCCGCCCACTTGTAGCGCGGCAACACACCGAGCGTTTTGGAGCCACTCGTCACAATCGGATCAATGGGATCCATCACCAATCGCTCGGCACCGGTTTTCATATCGCGCAGCCAAAGCGACGAACGGGGACCGTATTTGTGTCCTTTGAATTCGTAGAGCCCGTCAGGAATCTGGCGCGCAAAGGCCAGCCAGCGTCCATCGGGGGAGATTTCGGGTGCCACCGCGCCGCCGCTCGAGAAGCGACCAGCGGCCGCACCAACACTCTCTCCGTTGGTGACATCTACAATTTCACCGCCCTTAAAGCCGAACCGGCGAAGTTGCATCGAACCGGCCAGCAGATCGTGGTCGGTGATGGACGGCATGCTCACGTGATAATACAGGTACTTGCCATCACGACTCACGCTCGGCCACGCGCCACCATTCACCAGCATCACGCCGCTGCCACCATCCTTGTGGTACATCGCGAGCCCGGAACCGCCGCCGGCGCCCCCTTCCCCACCACCGCGACCGCCGCGGCGCACCACCACATACTGACCGTCTGGTGTCCACGCCGGTTCGGCCGCGGTCACGTTGAGATCGGTGTACACCGGGCGCGGATTCTTACCGTCGGCGTCCATCACCCACAGGTTGTTCTGCCCGCGGCGATCGGAGATGAACGCGACCGTCTTGCCGTCAGGACTCACGCGCGGCTGATAGTTGAGCGCCACGCCACTGTTCTGCGTGAGGCTTTCCGCCTCGCCACCGGCGCTCCGCACGCGGTACACGTGGCCTAGCAGGTCGAAGTAGATCCACTGCCCATCAGGGGATGGGTCGGCCGACATCCAGGTGCCTTCGGTGGTGGTGAAGGCGATGTCGCGCGTCTTGCCACGGGCGAGGCTGGCATCCCATCGAGCGCCGGCTGAATCCGCCGGCGCGCCGCCTCCGCGTTGGGCGTGCGCAGTGGTCGGCAGGAGAACGCACGACAGAAGGGCGGCCGCAGCGATGCGGCGTGGGAAATTCATAGCCATTTGAGCACCTCGGGGTGGAGTCAGCCCGGAAAACGTATCCCGTGCTGTACGCCTCAGCCAGAGGAGATGCTGAGCTTTTGCCCTGTGAAAAGGGGGTTGGGGCCACCGGACATACCCCGGTCCGTGTATCTTTCAGGGATTGCACGGGCAGGCCGAACCAGCGGCCCCGCCGAGTTCGCACGCATCACCCGAAAAGACGACCTACACGTGGCCAATATCCTCCAGTCCCTCCCCGTCGGCGAAAAGGTCGGCATCGCCTTTTCCGGCGGGCTCGATACCAGCGCGGCACTCCATTGGATGCGCGAAAAGGGCGCTATTCCGTTCGCCTACACCGCGAACCTCGGCCAGCCCGACGAAACCGACTACGACGAAATTCCGCGCAAGGCCTTGGCCTACGGCGCCGAGAAGGCGCGCCTGATTGAATGCCGCGCGCAGTTGGTGATGGAAGGGCTCGCCGCGCTCCAGTGCGGCGCCTTTCACGTGACTACCGCCGGTGCCACGTACTTCAACACGACCCCGCTCGGCCGCGCGATTACCGGCACGATGCTCGTGGCCGCTATGCGCCAAGACGACGTCAACATCTGGGGCGACGGCAGCACCTTCAAGGGCAACGACATTGAGCGGTTCTATCGCTATGGGTTGCTCACGAATCCCGATCTTCGCATCTACAAGCCGTGGCTCGATCAGCAGTTCATCGACGAGCTCGGCGGTCGCAAGGAAATGTCGGAGTACATGAACAGCCGTGGCTTTGCCTACAAGATGAGCACGGAAAAAGCGTACTCCACCGATTCCAACATCCTCGGCGCCACGCACGAAGCTAAGGATTTAGAATTCTTGAATAAGGGCATGCACATCGTCGAGCCGATTATGGGCGTCGCTTTCTGGAAGGACGACGTCAAGATTGCGCGCGAGACCGTGAGCATTCGTTTTGAAGAAGGGATGCCGGTGGCGATCAACGGCAAGACGTTTGAGTCGGCGCTCGCGCTGTTCACGGAAGCCAACGCCATTGGCGGTCGCCACGGGCTCGGCATGAGCGATCAGATTGAGAATCGCATTATCGAAGCCAAGAGCCGCGGTGTGTACGAAGCGCCGGGGATGGCGCTGTTGTACATCGCGTATGAGCGCCTTGTCACCGGCATCCACAACGAAGACACGATTGAGCAGTACCGCATCAACGGACGCCGACTCGGCCGCCTGTTGTATCAGGGGCGTTGGCTTGACTCGCAGGCGATGATGCTCCGCGATTCGGCGCAACGCTGGGTGGCGCGCGCTATTTCCGGCGAGGTGACGGTGGAGCTACGTCGCGGCAATGATTATTCGATTATGGACACGACGAGCCCGAACCTCACGTACAAGCCAGAGCGGCTGACAATGGAGCGCGGTGAAGCGTTCTTCACGCCGCTCGATCGTATTGGTCAGCTCACGATGCGCAATCTCGACATTGTGGATACGCGCGAGAAACTGATTCTCTACACGCAAACAGGCTTGCTGCGCGCGCCCAAGGACAGCGGCGTGCCGCAGCTACCGAGCGGCGACGAGTAGGTTCGGCGGCCGGTGATGAACAAATGCGGGGGGCCACGATCCACGTGGCCCCCCGCAGTATTTGCCCCTGTTGCTCTTACGGTTTTGCTTTTGCCACGCGTTTGGCAGAGAAGGAATCTTCCGCTTGACCGCCGAAGTCGACCGTTCCGGTCATGTCGTCGCCCACGATCTTGGCATGCACGGTGAGGGTGAGTCCGTTGCCGTTGTATTCCACGGTGTAGTTGAAGGCCACGGCGTCGCCCTTGATGATGCCGATGAGCGGCACGTCACCCGCCGAGCGTTTGACCACGCCGGAGAGGGAGTCGCCTTTGACGACGAAGGTGATTTTGTATGGACGGGCGCCGCCGGGGGTGTTGATGGAGGCGTCCCATTCGCCGGCGATCGACTGCGCGTGGGCGGCAGGGGCGATGGCGGCGGACAGTGCGAAGAGGAGCGCGATGGCAATGGTGCGCATCGGGGGACTCGGGGTGTGAGTGAGGGGGTGGCTGGCCGACTTATAAAGTATAGCCGCCTCCGCAACGGAAGGTAGGAGTGGCGGACGTTGTCACGATCCTCTCGGCCGCTTGGACCGCGCTAACTCTTCACGCACCACGCGGCGCACGATTTTCTCGAGCGGCTCCCGTTTGCGTTCCATTTCGCGGCGCAGGGCGTCGTTGATCATCGTCTGATAGTTGCCACCACCCGCCGTCTCGACCGTATCGCGATACCAGTCGAGGATATCGGTGTCGAGCCGAATGGTAATGCGCGTCTTTCCCGGCGGCGGCGGCACAACAGGGCCGCGCACTCCCTTCGAAAAGTCATATCCCGCACGCATTGCTCTGCTCCCATGAAGTACCAAAGTCGCTCCCGCCGGGCCGCCTGACGCGCGGAAAACATCCATCCCAGCGGTGACGAATCGCGCTTCCACCGGGTGTGGGTCGGGAATGGTCAGCGCGCGAGGATCGTCAAAGATCGCTAGCGCATCGGAGAATTTGACGCCGTGTTTTTCCCAGTTGGACGCCGCTTTCGCCGGATCCCATTCAAAAGACATGGGGCAGTATATGTACAATTGTACATACACTGCCCCATCACATCAATACACCCAACGCCGATTTACCGCCTGACGCGCACCACCCCAATGAGGCTCCGCCCTCTCTCCGTCATCGACCACGCCATCACCGCTCCGGCGGCCGTTTCGGCCAGCTGGGGATAGTTGCCGAGGCCCACGTTGCCCGCCGAGAGTTCGTCGAACGACGGCTTGCCGCCATCGTCGGCTTTGGCGCGAGCCAAATGAATCTTGCGACCGCCCGCTCCGATTTCGTCCCAGGCGAGCAGTAGCGAACCATCGGCCACCGTGATCAACTGCGCGTGGTGCGCCGCGCCCTTGGAGGGCACACGCACCCGCGGCGAAAACGAGCGTCCATCTTTGCTCATCGCATAAAAGAGCGCGAGCGGCGATTCCGTTTTTCCATCCGGCGGCGTGGGCCACACCACGTGCGCGCGCTTCTTACCATCCACCGCAAGCGTGGGGCCGTTGTCGGGGCAGCCGTCGAATGCCCAATGGTC